>CAXTPV010000040.1:0-13893 GCA_964246135.1 uncultured Acetobacteraceae bacterium
CGGCACGCCGGCCGAGCGCGGTCTGGGTCCGCGTCCAGGCCGCCGCCTGCGTTGCTGGCTCGGTGATCGTCATTGCCGCCCCATGTGGGCGCTCGCCTGATGCCGTCGAGCCTGGGTGAGCCAACCTGACAAAGCCTTCATCAGCCCCGGGCCGTCATAAGCCGCCGGAGCCTCCTCAGGCGCCGGTCGTCCGCGCCGGGACGGGAGCAGCCGAGTCCAGCCCCGGTCGCGGGTCATCAACGTGCCCTCGATGCAGGTCGAGAACAAGCTGGTAGCGGGTGCCGTCACGCTCGGTGATCTCGATCGCGGCGCCGAGCTGGCGCGCGAAGCCGCGGATGAGCTGCAACCCGAGGCCGTCGCGTATACCGGTCTCGGTCTCGGCGCGGCCGGCGGGGATGCCGATGCCGTCATCCTGGATCACCAGTTCGACCCGGTCCCCGGTCAGCACACGCAGGCAGACCGAGATGTGGCCCTCGCGCGATTGCGGAAACGCGTATTTCAGCGCGTTGCTCACCGCCTCGGTGATGATCAGCGCGATCGGCACCGCCTGGTCGCTCGACATCTGCAGCTCAGGCGCCACGACGTCGAGCTGGATGCGGCTGCCCTCGCGCTCGCCCATCGCCTGGAACAGCTGGCCGCAAAGCTCCAGCAGGAAGCCGCGCATGGCGATCGTATGCAGCCCGCCATCGGCGTAAAGATGACGATGCAGCGTCGCCAGAGCCCGCACCCGGTCGCGCGCCGACTGGAACTCCGCCTTGGCCGCCGGCGCGCGTATCCGGCTCGCCTGCAGGTTGAGCAGGGACGCGATGATCTGGAGGTTGTTCTTGACCCGGTGATGGATCTCCTTGATCAGAAGCTCCTGCTCGGTGCCGGCGCGGGCGAGCTGCTGCTCGCGCGTGGCCAGCGCCGCGGTCGCCTGGCCGAACGCGTGATGGAGATCCACCAGCTCCGCCGGCACGAAGGGCATCGGCCTCATGTCGAACACGCCCGCCTCGCGCCAACGCTCGACCCGTCTGGTCAGCGCCCGCAAGGGCGCCGAGACGGTGACGTGCCCGCCGATCGCGACGACCGCCAGGCCGGTCGCCAGCAACAATGCGATCGCCGCGAACCGGCGGAACAGCAACGCGCTCGCTCGCGCCTCGGTGTCGGTCGCCTGGTCGCCGACCACCACGCGGGCGCCATTGGCGAGATGGCCGATGCTAAACAAATGCTGCTTGCCCGCGTGCCCGAACTCGGACACGGAACTGTCGCCCGCCAGCAGGCGCGCGATCACCGCGCGAGAGGGCGGCACGTCAGGACAGGTCGGACAGAGGCTGTGCGGCACGCCGCGGTCGTCCAGCAACCAGATCTCACGGGTGGGCGACACGCTCGCATCAACGCTGATGGTACCGGGCTGCTGCACCAGCCGGATATCGGCCGCGACCTCGACGTCGGGCGACGATCCGGGCCGCCGCGCGCTGATCGGGACGACGAACCCGCCCAAGCCGTCACTCGTCGCCGAGCCGAGCCTGGCCTGGCCTGCGTTCCGCGCCGTCGCGACCGGCCTGAAAGCAGAGATCGCGCGACCGCTCGCGCAGATCTCGCCGCCGCCACGCGTCACCACCAGCCCGTCAAGGTGGTTGCCGCTAAACGCGACGGCCAGGTTGGCCAGATCCTGACACCGGACGGGGCTGGTGAGATCGGGCATCGCGGCCAGCGCCTGCAACGTGTCGCCGACGCCGCTGATCGCGGTCTGCTCGTTGGCGAGGAATGCCAGCAACAAGCCGTCGGTGCGGCGGCTGCCGCGCTCGGCCGACGCCACGTTGTCGTGCCAGGCGAGCAACGAGCTGCTCAGCGCGAGCGGCAGGGCGGAAAGCAGGATGACGAGCATGAGACGCGTGCGCACCGAACGTATGGCACGCCATCGCGGAGCGATCGCACGCATCGCCTCGATCAGCCGCCGAAGCGACAATGGCGCAGCCATCACTCGGTCAGTGCTTGGCGCGGTCAAGATGATCGCTTGCGGTCATCCTCGATCAACCGAAGCAGATCTTCTGGAACCGGCTCGCCGGCGACGTCGTCGAACAGCTTGTGCAGGCCGCGTTGCAACCAGAGGTCGAACGCTGTCTCGACCTTGCCCGACCTGACAAGCATGTCGCTTCCCGTGATTTTCTCGCCCTTCTTGCCCATTCCGCATCTGCTCACGGCGGCACCGCGCCGCCGTCCACCGCATCGATGGCGGCTCGGCGGCGACGCGCGTCAGGTCATCAGGCGTGCGACGAGAGCCGCTCGGCGCGGGTCCGAGAGCGGCCGGCCGCACCTTGATTGGCGACAGCCACCGGGCGCTCGACCTTTTCGCCCATCAGCCAGGTCTCGAGCTGGCGACGCGCGCGGAACACCCGGCTCTTGGCGGTGCCGACCGCGCAACCGGTCGATTGCGCCAGCGCCTCGTAGCTCATGCCATGCACGACGACCATCACCAGCGCTTCTCGCTGGTCCGCCGGCAAACGGGTCATCGCCAGGCCGAGATCCTTCAGCGCCAGGCGATCCTCGTGCGGGGCATCGGTCGCGAACACCGATGACGGCACGTCGTCGATGTCGGTGGTGTCGCGGCGCTTGCGCAGGTTGGAGATGAACCGGTTGCGCAGGATGCGATGCATCCAGGCCGCGAAGTTGGTGCCGGGAATGAAGCTCGCCTGGGCCGACAGCGCGTTGCACACGGCGTCCTGCACCAGATCCTCGGCGGCCGCCCGATTCCGGGTCAACGCAAGTGCCTGCACGCGAAGCTTCGGCAGGATGCCGGTGATCTGATCATGGAAGCACGTCGTCATGCCCGCTCCTTTGGTTGGACGTTTGGCATACCAATGACCAGGAAGCGTCCGTCGTTGCCGGCCACGTGTCACGAACGCGTGAGCCCTGACGACGACCGGTCAGGCGCGCACCACTCAGCCGGGCACGGGCTCAGCCAGGCGTGCGCTCGCTCGCCAGCCTGGCGAGCGCCGTCCGTGCCCGCGACACCCGCGCCTTCATCGTGCCCACCGGCACGCCGCAGATGGACGCCGCCGCCTCGTGACTGAGTTCCTGCGCGCCGACCAGCACCAGCGCCTCGCGCAGCAACGGTGGCAAGGCAAACAGCAAGCGCTGCAGATCGGCGACCTCGCCGCGCGCGACCTGCGCCGGTGCTGCTTCCGCCGGATCAGCCGCGTGCTCGCGCATCGCGCGGTCCTCGCGCTTGCGACGGCGTGCGACCTCGTAGAAAGCGTTCCGCTCGATCGTGAACAGCCAGGCCTTGAGGTTGGTCCCGGGCCTGAACTGATCGACCGCGCCCAGCGCCTTGACCACGGTGTCCTGCACGAGGTCGTCCGCCAGCACCGCATCGCGCGCGAGAAATCGCGCGAACGCGCGTAGTTCGGGCAGCAGCGACGTCATTTCCGACCGGAACGCGCCCATCCGGTCCGGCAACGAGACATCTTTCGGCATGGCCTTTGTTTTGTCGCTCAAGCTGCTATCGCTAGACCATCATAATTGAGCAGATCGCGAGCGTCGGCACCGCGTCCGGGCTCGCATGGCCGGGCTCGCAAGGCCATGCTCGCTCGGTCCGGCGAGCCGGCACGATCTGACGACCTCGTTTGGGGATGCTGCGTAGATGATGGACTCCTGGCGCGACGACCTGATCAGGGCACTTCCGTGCGCGCGCAGATATGCCCGCGCACTGACCGGGAGCCAACCTGGCGGCGACCTGCTGGTCGCCGAAAGCCTGCGCGAGATGCTGGCGGGCAGTCCGGGCGACGCATCGCCGCGGCAGCTGCTCTACGGCTGGGTGACGCGGCGCTTCGAGGCCGGCGGCGGCGGCGCGGCCGTCGAGGGCCTGAGCCACAGGCAACGCCAGCTGCTGCTGCTGACGACGCTGGAGGAACTGTCGGTCGAGGACGCCGCGGCGGTGGTCGGGCTCGGCCTGCCCGAGGCACAGGCCGAGCTCGTCTCGGCGCGCGAGCGGCTGCGCGCCTCGGCGGCGGCCGACGTCCTCATCATCGAGGACGAGCCGATCATCGCGATGGACATCGAGGAGCTGGTGCAGAGCTGCGGCCATCGCGTGGTGGGGGTCGCCGCGACCGAGTCAGAGGCCGTGCGGATCGCGCAGATGACCCGGCCCGGCCTGATCCTGGCCGATGTCAACCTCGGGATCGGCGGGGATGGGGCGCATGCGATCAGCCGGATCATGAAGGTCCATCGCGCACCGGTGATCTTCGTGACCGCCTACCCGGAGCGGCTGCTGACCGGCGAGACGATCGAACCCGCCTTCGTCATCACCAAGCCGTTCGAGCCGCTCACGCTGGCGATCGCGACCTACCAGGCGGTGACCGGCGGCGTGTCGCTCGCCTGATCCCGAGCGCGCGCCCTGCCTGCTGGCGCAACCGATGGGGCGCCGATGACGTTGCCGACGCGCCGCTGCCAAGGGAGGCTTGATGGACACGCTTCAGCCCCAGCACGCCGCCGCCGGCCAAGCGACGGCGCTGCCTCACCGGTTGCGCGAGCTCGGATTCGGCACGCCGGCGGAGTTCGAGCATCTCGCCCGCGAAAGCCACGCGCTCGGCTTTGACGCCATCGTGGTGCCGCCGCCCTTCCTGACCGAGGGCGGGCTGATCGCCGATCTCGGCCATGCCAAGGCGAGCTATGGCGGTGGTTCGATCAGCGATGCGGCCGCGGTGCTCGCCAAGGTTCGCGCGAACGGCATCGCCATCATCGTGGACGTGCCGGTGGGCGGCGTCGCGGCCGCGTCACCCTTGCACCGTCAGCGACCCGAGCTGTTCGTGGCCCCTGATCGATCCGGCATCCTCGATCCCAGGCGGGAGCTCGACCTCGGACGCGCCCGGACGCGCCTTGATCGCGACGACACGCTGGCGGAGCTGGGCGATCTGTTCGGCGGTGCGCTCGCGGCACTCGGCGCCGGCGCGATCGATGGCATTGCCCTGCGTGATCTCGCGCGCGTCCCGGGCGCCAGTCTGACGCGACTGGCGGCGGCGCTGCGCGCGCACCTGCCCGGACGGATCATCGTGGCCGACACCGTGGCGATGCCGTGGGACGAGCTCGACGCGATCGCGTCCGGCGGCGTCGACTACGTGGTGGCGTCCAGCGCCTGGTGGAACTGGAGCGACGACTGGTTCCTCGATGAGTTCGAGCGGCTGCGACGCGCGGCGCCGGTGCTGGTGCCTGCACTGAGCCTGGCGCGCGGACAGCCAGGGTCGGCACGCGCCCGGCTCAGCCGCGACCTCGGGCTCGCCGCCTCGATCGGCGCCGGGTGGATCCTGCCGGCCGCGACCTCGATCGGTCCCGAGACCGCCGAGGTGATCCGCGCGCTGCACGACGCGCTCGGTGCCGATACCGCCGGCGCGAGCGCGTCCAGCCCAGGCCTCGCGTTGCTGTCTGGCATTCACGCGGGCGTGCTGGCCGCGCTCCGCAGCTCGGCGTTCGATCCGCGCGCATCGGCACAGGCGACGATCTCGCTGCTGAACACCAGCACCACCAACAGCATCGATGCCGACCCCGCTTCGATCCTGCCTTCGGTGGGCGGCCTGTTCGAGCCGTTCCTGCCGAGGCTGCCCGACGGGACGGATGGGGACGCGCTCCGCCCGGGCTCGCCGGTGCGGCTCGCGCCCGGCGAGTTCCGCCTCTATCGGGCGTCGCGACGGCAGATCGACCGGCGTCCGCCGATTGATCCCGGCGCGGTCCACGCGGTCGCGACCACCAGCCCTCGGCTGGCGCTCGAAAACCCGTCACCGACGGTCGATGGCGGCGCCTTTCCGGTCAAGCGTTGCGCCGGCGAGCTGGTGACCGTCGCGGTCGACATCATCGGCGACGGCCACGACAAGCTCGGAGCGGCGTTGCAGTGGCGTCGCGACGGCGACGCGGCGTTCGAGGAAACCCGGCTGGTGCCGCTCGGCAATGACCGGTGGCAGGCGAGCTTCCCGCTGATGGCGGTCGGGCTTTATCGCTACCGGATCGTCGCCTGGCGCGACATGTTCGCGACGTTCCGCGACGAGCTGGGCAAGAAGCACCTTGCCTCCGTGCCGATCGCGCTCGAGCTGCGCGAGGGCACGCTCCTGGTCGAGCACACCCTGGCCAGCAGCACCGACGAGGCGGCCCAGGCCCTGCTGGTCGCGCTGGCGCAAGCGACTGGCGAGGATGACCGGCGCGAGTTGCTGCTGGCGCCCGCGACCGCCGCGGTGATGACGCGAGCCGATCCGCGTCCGCACAGCGTCAGCACCGCCGAAATCCCGGTCGATGCCGAGCGCACCGGCGCCGGTTTCGCCGCATGGTACGAGGTGTTCCCGCGCTCGCTATCGGACGACGTGACCCGCCACGGCACCTTCCGCGACGTCGAGCGACATTTGCCCCGCGTGCGGGCGATGGGCTTTGATGTGCTCTACTTCCCGCCGATCCACCCGATCGGCCGGACCAACCGCAAGGGACCGAACAACACGCTGACGCCGTCCGACACCGATCCCGGATCGCCCTACGCGATCGGCTCGCTGGAAGGCGGTCACGAGACGATCCATCCGGAGCTTGGCAGCTTCGAGGATTTCCAGCATCTGCGTCAGGCAGCGAGCGCGCACGGGCTCGAGATCGCGCTCGACTTCGCGATCCAGTGCGCGCCCGATCACCCCTGGCTGCGTGATCATCATGACTGGTTCACCTGGCGGCCGGACGGCAGCATCCGCTACGCCGAGAACCCGCCAAAGAAGTATCAGGACATCGTCAACGTCGACTTCTACGCCGACGGCGCGGTCCCGGATCTCTGGATCGAGCTCGCGCAGGTGGTGCTGTTCTGGTGCGAACAGGGGATCCGCCTGTTCCGCGTCGACAACCCGCACACCAAGGCGTTCCCGTTCTGGCAATGGATGATTGGCGAGGTCCGGGCCGGATACCCGGACGCGGTGTTCCTGGCCGAAGCCTTCACCCGGCCCAAGATCATGGCCCGGCTGGCCAAGATCGGGTTCTCGCAGTCCTACACCTACTTCACGTGGCGGACTGATAAGGCGGAACTCAGGGCCTATTTCGAGGAGCTCGCCGAGGCACCGATGCGCGACTTCTTCCGCCCGCATCTGTTCGTCAACACGCCAGACATCAACCCGCTCTTCCTGCAAACCTCCGGCCGCCCCGGGTTCCTGATCCGCGCCGCGCTGGCCGCCACGCTGTCCGGTCTCTGGGGCGTCTATAACGGGTTCGAGCTGTGCGAGGGCACGCCGCTCGGGGCGGGCAAGGAGGAGTATCTCGACAGCGAGAAGTTTCAGTTGCGCGCCTGGGACTGGAACCGGCCCGGCAACATCGTGGCCGAGATCGCGGCACTCAACCTGGCCCGACGGGCGAACCCCGCTTTGCAGACGCATCTCGGCGTCACCTTCCTGGAGGCATCGAGCGGCGCCGTGCTGTGGTTCGAGAAGGCGACACCCGCCCGCGACAACGTGGTGCTGGTCGCGATCAGCCTTGATCCGTCGAACCCGCAGACGTCGGCGATCGAGTTGCCGCTCTCGAAGTCGAACCTGCCCGACCACGGCACGCTCGCCCTGCACGACGTGCTCGCCAACCGGCGCTTCAGCCTGACCGGCAAATCGCAGCAGATCACGCTTACCCCTGACCATCCCTACGCGATCTGGCGCCTCGCGTCGCCGGCATGACAAGCCGGTGACGCGGCGTCCAGGCATCAACAGCAACGGCGCCCCATGAGCATCACCACGACCCAGACCGTGCCGATCTTCTCGACCAGCACGGATGATCCGTTCTGGTACAAGGACGCGGTGATCTACCAGATCCACGTCAAGTCGTTCTTTGACGGCAACAACGACGGCATCGGCGACTTCAAGGGCTTGCTGGAGAAGCTCGACTACATCGCGGAACTCGGCGTCACCGCGATCTGGATGCTGCCTTTCTACCCATCGCCGCGACGCGATGACGGCTACGACATCTCGGACTTTCGCGGGGTGTCCGAGGACTACGGCAACCTGGAGCAGCTGCGCGAGTTCATCGAGCGCGCGCACAGCCTCGGCCTGCGCGTGATCACCGAGCTCGTGATCAATCACACCTCCGACCAGCACCCTTGGTTCCAGCGCGCGCGCCGGGCGCCGAAGGGCTCGCCCGAGCGCGACTTCTACGTGTGGTCGGACAACGACGACAAATACACCGAGACGCGCATCATCTTTCTCGACACCGAGACCTCCAACTGGGCCTGGGACGAGGTCGCCGGCGCATATTTCTGGCACCGCTTCTACAGCCACCAGCCGGATCTCAACTTCGACAACCCGGCCGTGCTCGACGAGGTGCTGGCGGTAATGCGGTTCTGGACCGACCTCGGCATCGACGGGCTGCGGCTCGACGCCGTGCCCTACCTGGTCGAGCGCGACGGCACCACCAACGAGAACCTTCCCGAAACCCACGCCGTCATCAAAAAGATACGCGCCGAGCTCGACATCTACGCGCCCGGCGTCATGCTGCTGGCCGAGGCCAACATGTGGCCGGAGGACGTGCAGCAATATTTCGGCGAGGGCGACGAGTGCCACATGGCGTTCCACTTTCCGCTGATGCCACGCATGTACATGGCGATCGCGCGCGAGGACCGCTTCCCGATCACCGACATCATGCGCCAGACGCCGGAAATCCCGAACAACTGCCAGTGGGCGATCTTCCTGCGCAACCACGACGAGCTGACGCTGGAGATGGTGACCTCATCGGAGCGCGACTATCTCTGGGAGACTTACGCCTCCGACAAGCGCGCGCGCATCAACCTCGGGATCAGGCGCCGGCTGGCGCCGCTGCTGCAGCGCGACCGCCGGCGGATCGAGCTGATGAACGGCCTGCTGCTGTCGATGCCCGGAACGCCGGTGATCTATTACGGCGACGAGATCGGCATGGGCGACAACATCCATCTTGGTGACCGCGACGGCGTGCGCACGCCGATGCAGTGGTCGGTCGATCGCAACGGCGGCTTCTCGCGCTGCGATCCGGCAAGCCTGGTGCTGCCGCCGTTGATGGACCCGATCTACGGCTACTTCGCGCTCAACGTCGAAGCGCAATCAGCAGACAGCCACTCCCTGCTCAACTGGATGCGCCGGATGCTGGTGGTGCGCCGCCGGCACATCGCGTTCGGACGCGGCAGCCAGCGCTTCCTCTACCCGAGCAACCGCAAGATCCTAGCCTACTTGCGCGAGTACGAACACGGCGACCGCCGCGAGACCATCCTGTGCGTCAGCAACCTGTCCCGCACCGCCCAGGCGGTCGAGCTCGACCTGCACCTGTTCGAAGGCCGCATGCCGGTCGACGTGGTGGGCGGCTCGATCTTCCCGCGCGTCGGACAGCTGCCCTACCTGCTGACCCTGCCGCCCTTCGCGTTCTACTGGTTCCTGTTGGCCGAGCAGGAGGATTTGCCGCACTGGCACGCGCAAAGCCCCGAGCCGCTGCCCGAGCTCCAGACGCTGGTCGTGCGCGCGAGCGTCGCCGAGGTGTTCGAGTCCAGCCGTCAGCGCGCGACGCTGGAGGCGGTGCTGCCGGAGTATCTCGGCAAGCGCCGCTGGTTCGGCTCCAAGGGCGAGCGGATCGACGACTTGCGCTTTGCCTACGCGGTGCCGCTCGATCGCAGGCGCAACAACCGCGCGGTGCTGACCGAGGTCGAGGTGCGGGTCGGCGACCGGACCGAGCACTACGTGCTGCCGCTCGGCGCGGTCGCCGAAAGCGTCAACAACCCGCTGGTGCAGCAACTCGCCGTCAGCAAGATACGCCGGGTGGCGCTGGTCGGCTACCTGACCGACGGTTTCGCGTCGGACGACTTCACCATCGCGCTGCTCGAGCAGTTGCGTCGCGGCGAGCAACTGCCGATCGACGACGGCGAAATCCAGTTCCGCAAGGGACCGAACTTCGACGCGCTGGAGCTGCCGGACCAGCCCGAGATCAGGCGGCTCTCGGCCGAGCAGTCGAACAGCTCGCAGATCATCGCCGACACCGTCGTGCTGAAGATCGTCCGCAAGGTGCTGGCCGGCGTTCATCCGGAAGGCGAGATGACCCGCTTCCTCACCGAGCGCGGGTTCGGCAACATCGCGCCGCTGTTCGGCGAGGTGATCCGGGTCGCCGCCGACGGCACGCCGCACACGCTGCTGCTGCTGCAGGGCTTCGTCCGCAACCAGGGCGATGGCTGGGGCTGGACGCTCGACTACATCGCACGCACGTCGGACGATCTGGGACCGGAGCCGGCCGACGATGGGGCGCTGGCCGTGTCCGAGGCGTTCGAAGGCTACCAGCCGTTCGCGCAGGCGATCGGCCGCCGGCTCGCCGAGCTGCACGACCTGCTCTCGACACCGACCGAGGTCGCGGAGTTCTCGCCCCGCATCGCGTCCGGCGAAGAGCGCGAGGCCTGGGCGGCCGGCGCGGTGACGCAGATCGATGGCGCCGTCCAGCAACTGGAGCGCCTGCTGGCCGACGGTGCGAGCGCGGTCGACGCGGACACGCGAACGCTGGCGCTCGGCATCGTCACCCGCGCCGACAGGCTGCGCGCGCTGGTCAGCAGGCTTGCCGCCGCCGGCGACGGCGCGCTCGCGACCCGCGTTCATGGCGACTTCCACCTCGGCCAGGTGCTGGTGGTGGGGTCGGACGCCTACCTGATCGACTTCGAGGGCGAACCCGCGAAGGCGATGGATGAGCGGCGTGGTCATTCCTGCCCGATGCGCGACGTCGCCGGCATGCTGCGCTCGTTCGACTACGCGGCGGCGTCCGCCAGACTGCGCGCCGAGGCCACCACCGCTGGCAACGCCGAGCGGCAGGCGCAACTGCTCGACGAGTTCCGCGACACCGCTCTCACCGCGTTCCGCGGCGCCTATGACGAGGTGCTGCACGCGAGCGCGCAGCGCTGGGTGACACCGGCCAACGAGGCGGCCCTGCTCGATCTGTTCCTGATCGAAAAGGCCGCCTACGAGATACGCTACGAGGCCAGCAACCGGCCGACCTGGCTGCAAATCCCGCTCCGCGGCCTGCACGCCATCGTCGAGCGCCTGCTGCCGGCGCAGGAGTAGACCCATGGACCAGGCGATCCCGCTCCCCGACAGCGTCGCGGCCGATGCCGGGCCGCCGCCCGACCCCAACGCCGTCGCCAGCCTGCTCGCGGCGCGTCATGGCGATCCGTTCTCGCTGCTCGGCCCGCACCAGGTCGCGGGCGGCATCGTGGTGCGCTGCTTCCTGCCATGGGCCGAGGCGATCGAGATCGTGGGAAGGGCCTCGGGCCTGGCGCTCGGCCGGATGCGGCGCATCCACCCTGACGGCTTGTGGAGCGGCCTGATCACCGCCGACGAGCCCTACAACTTACGCATCAGCACGGGCGACACGGTCGAGACCGTCGCAGATCCCTACGCGTTCGGCTTCATCCTGGGCGAACTCGACCTGCATCTGCTCGCCGGCGGCAATCATCGCGACTTCGCCGGCGTGATGGGCGCGCACGTGACCGCGATCGACGGCGTCAACGGCGTCCGCTTTACGGTGTGGGCGCCCAACGCCCAGCGCGTCTCGGTGGTCGGCACGTTCAACGCCTGGGACGGCCGCCGCCATCCGATGCGCCGGCGCGAGCCTGGCGGCTTCTGGGAGCTGTTCATCCCGGGCGTCACCGCGGGCGCGATCTACAAATACGAGCTGGTCGGGCCCTGGGGCGAGCTGCTGCCGCTGCGCGCCGATCCATGCGCCTCGGCCGCCGAGATGCCGCCGGCGACCGGCTCGGTGGTGGCAGCACCGGTGGTCGAATGGACCGATGCCGACTGGCTCGCCGGACGCGCCGCGCGTCAGCAGGCGACGGCGCCGATCTCCGTCTACGAGGTGCACGCGACCTCGTGGCTGCCGGCATCGGGCCAGGGCACGATCGGCTGGGACGACCTCGCCGACCGGCTGGTTCCCTACGCGGTCGAGATGGGCTTCACCCACCTGGAACTGCTGCCGGTGATGGAGCACCCGTTCGGCGGCTCCTGGGGCTATCAGCCGCTCGGCCAGTTCGCGCCCCAGGCCCGGATGGGTCCGCCCGACGGCTTCGGCCGCTTCGTCGACCGTTGCCACGCGTCGGGCCTCGGCGTGCTGCTCGACTGGGTGCCGGCGCATTTTCCCACCGACGCGCACGGCCTCGCCCGCTTCGACGGCACGCCGCTCTACGAGCATGCCGACCCGCGCGAGGGCTACCACCACGACTGGAACACCTACATCTTCAACCTTGGCCGGCACGAGGTGCGCGGCTTCATGATCGGGTCGGCGCTGCACTGGCTGGAGCACTGGCATGTCGACGGGCTGCGCGTCGATGCGGTCGCGTCGATGCTGTATCGGGACTACTCGCGCAAAGCCGGCGAGTGGGTGCCAAACCAGTATGGCGGCCGCGAGAACCTCGAATCGATCAGCTTCCTGCAGGATCTGTCGCGCGCGGTGCGCGATCGCGTGCCCGGCGCGGTGCTGATCGCCGAGGAAAGCACGGCGTTCCCCGGCGTCAGCCGTCCGGCCGACGAGGGCGGCCTCGGGTTCGACTTCAAGTGGAACATGGGCTGGATGCACGACACCCTGCATTACATCGAGCAGGATCCGATCTACCGGCGCTGGGCGCACGGCGAGATCTCGTTCGGGCTGGTCTACGCCTTTTCCGAGCGATTCGTGATGCCGCTCAGCCATGACGAGGTCGTCTACGGCAAGGGCTCGATGATCGGCAAGATGCCGGGCGATCGCTGGCAGCGCTTCGCCAATCTGCGCGCCTATTACGGCTTCATGTGGGGTCATCCCGGCAAGAAGCTGATGTTCATGGGCGGCGAGATCGCCCAGGAGCGGGAATGGAACCACGATCGCGGGCTCGACTGGTTCAGCCTCGACGACCCTGCCCGCAAGGGCGTGCAGACCCTCGTCTCGGACCTCAACCGCGCCTACCGCGAGCATCCGGCGCTGCATCGTCGCGACACCAGCCCGGACGGCTTCGAGTGGGTGGCGCTGCATGACGACGCCCAAAGCGTGTTCGCCTGGATCAGGCGGGCGGACGCGGCGCCGCCGGTGCTGGTCGTCTGCAACTTCACGCCGACGCCGCGCCACCACTATCGTCTTGGCGTGCCGGCCGAAGGACAATGGCGCGAGGTGATCAACACCGACGCGGCGATCTATGGCGGCGGCAACCTCGGCAATGGCGGCGGCGTTGCGGCCGACCCTTGGGGCAGCCACGGATTTCCGCATTCCGTTTCGCTGACGCTTCCGCCACTGTCCACCCTCATCCTCGTGCAAGACGGGCTGATGCAAGACGGGCGGACGGATCCATGAGCGACGAGGCACCGCTGCCGCTGCTGCGCGAACTGGCCGCCGCCACCGGCCTGGCATCACGCTGGAAGGACGCGTTCGGCCGGCAGCACGAGGTCTCGGCCGACACCCTGCGGTCGGCGCTGTCGGCGCTCGGGGTCGCCGCCGGCACCGACGCCGACATTCGCGACAGCATGGCGGCGCGCGCGATCGACCACGGCTTGCCGCCGATGCTGACCGCCGATGCCGGCGGGGCGGTCGAAATCGGCGTCGCCGCCGGCGCGCCGTGGTCGATCAGGCTGGAGGATGGCACCAGGCACGAGGGCCACACCACCCTTGATGGCGGCCGGGTCGTGGTCACCGCGCCGTCGATGCCGGGATACCATCTGCTCGCGGTCGGCGGCGAGGAGACCATCCTGGCGACCGCGCCGACCCACTGCTACACGCTCGCCGACGCGCTGGCCGCCGCAGGGCGCGGCCGCGACAAGGCCTGGGGGCTGGCCGCCCAGCTCTACTCGCTGCGGCGCCGAGGCGATGGCGGCCTGGGCGGCGTCGCCTCGCGCGCCGCCCTCGCACGCGCGGCGGCGCGGCATGGCGGCGCCGCCCTATCGATCACCCCGGTGCCCCCCCAGT
>CAXTPV010000041.1:0-13678 GCA_964246135.1 uncultured Acetobacteraceae bacterium
TTCCAAAGGCCCCCGGCCTTTGGCGGGTCTGGGCAGAGCCCAGCCTTGCTGCCTCAGAACAGCCGACGGCAGGCTCGCGGCAGCAGCGCCGAGGGCACCAGGCTCGCGAGCCCGATCAGGCCGAGCACCAGCATGCCGGCGGCGACGCCATCGGCCTCGCGGCTGGTGACGATCTCGCGCCTGCCGTCGCGGGCGCGGGCGCCGTCGGTGCCCTCGGCGGCCTGGGTGCCGGGGACGGGGGCGAAGAGGTTGCCCTCGGTCATGGCCTCGTCGCGTGAGGCGCCGAGCTGGGAATCGTAGCCCTTTCGCGCGAGCACGTGGTCGATCACGCCGGGGGCGAGGCGGCTCGCGACGATGGTCGCGGGGGTGGCGCGGCCGACCCAGATGTCGCGCCGGGCGGTGTCGGCGGCGAGCAGGATCGCGTGCGCGGCGGTGGCGGGCGTGTAGACCGGGTCGGGCGCCTTGGCGACACGCTGGGTGCGGTTGCGGGCCCAGCCGTATTGCGGGGTGTTGATCGCCGGCAGGTGGACCATGGTGAGGCGCACCGGTGAGCGGTCGTGGATCAGCTCGGAGCGCAGGCTCTCGGTGAAGCCGCGGAGCGCGAACTTGGCGCTGCAATAGGCGCCCTGGATCGGGGCGGCGCGCCAGGCGAGAATGGAGCTCACCTGCACGATGGTGCCGCCGCGCTCGCGCATGCGGCGGAGCGCTGCCTTGGTGCCGTGCACCGCGCCGAGGAAGGTCACCTCCATCACGCGGCGGATCTCGGCCTCCTCGGCGACCGCGATCGGGGCGTAGATCGTCGCCATCGCGTTGTTGACCCAGGTGGTGATCGGGCCGAGGGCGGACTCGATCTCGGACGCCGCAGCCTCGACGGCGTCGGCGTCGGCGACGTCGGCCGAGACGGTGTGGACGCGGGTGCCGGTGCGGGCGAGTTCGTCGCGCGCGGCGTCGAGCCGGTCCTGGCCGCGGGCGATCAGGCCGATGGCGTTGCCGCGTTCGGCGAACATGCGGGCGGCCGCCCGGCCGATGCCGGCACTGCCGCCGGTGATCACCACGACGCCCATGTTCTCAATCCCCCGCTGCATGACGGGAGTTGGCGCGATGGCTTGGCTTGGCAAGGCACGTCACGAGGAGGCGGGATCGGCGCATCCGTCGCGGGTCGGCGGCAGCGTCGAGTCGGGGGCGCGGGGCAGGCGCTCCACGTCGTCGAGCGCGGCCGCGGGCGAGCAGTAGCGGCGCTCGGTCTCGATGTGGTCGATCGGGTCGAACACCGAGGCGAGGCCGCTGCCGTCCTCGCCGTCGGTGGTGAGGCGGTAGGTGTCGATCGACACCGTGACCGGGCGTGGGCCGGCATCGCCGCTGGCGACGAACATCAGGGTGGCGGGGGTGCCGCCGATCTTGGCGCGGGCGAAGCGCACGTCACGGGCGCGGCCGACGGTGTCGGCCAGCGTCGGCGTGATGCGGCCGCTGTCGCGGTCGGCGATGCTGACCACGTCCCAGCCGCGCGGGGTTAGGCGCGGCAGCATGACGAGGAAGGTGTCGGGGTGGCCGGCGCCCTGCTCGCTGCCGCCGACGATGAGGCCCTGGCGGCCATCGGGGGCGAAGCGCGGGACGGCGTTGACGCCTTCGGCGACCGGGATCGCGACGACGCTGGTGACGCGGCCGTCGCCGGCGAGGCAGCCGCCGAGCGGGGCGGCGAGCAGGATGGCGACCAGGGTCGTGAGCAGCGCCGAGGCGGCGGCCGGCCTCAAGGCGCGGGTCCGAGCGTCATTCCGAGCTGGTCGAACAGGAAGGCGAGGTCGTCGCTGCGCTGGGCGATGCGGACGTCGAGCGAGCTGCCGATGCCGTGGCCGGCCTTGTCGCTGATGCTGAGCAGGATCGGGTGGCGCGAGCTGGTCGCGTGTTGGAGGGCGGCGATCATCTTGCGGGAATGCATCGGGTTGACCCGGCCGTCATGGATGCCGGTCGCCATCAGCACGGCCGGGTAGGCGGTGCCGTCGCGGACGTTGTGGTAGGGCGAGTAGGCGCGCATGGCGCGGACATCGGCGGGGTCGGCGACGGTGCCGAACTCGGTGGTGTTGAACTGGCCGTTCGGATCGAGCTCGACCCGCATCATGTCGTAGATGCCGACCAGGGAGACGACGGCGCGGTAGAGCTCGGGATGCTGGGTGAGCGCGGCGCCCATCAGCAGGCCGCCATTGCTGCCGCCGAGGATCGCGAGGTGGGCGGGCGCGGTGTAGCGGCGGTCGATCAGCAGGCGGGACGCGGCGGTGAAGTCGTCGAACACGTTCTGCTTTTTGGTGAGCGCACCGTCCTGGTGCCAGGCCTCGCCGTACTCGCCGCCGCCGCGCAGATTGGCGATCGCGTAGACGCCGCCGGCGTCGAGCCAGAGGCGGGTGGTGGCACCGAGGAACTCCGGCACCATCGACACGCCGTAGCCGCCATAGCCGTAGAGCAACGTGGGGTTGCGGCCATCGAGGCGGGTGCCGGCGCGGGCGATGATGCTGACCGGGACCATGGTGCCGTCCTTCGAGGTCGCGAACATTCGGGTGACGGTCGCGTCGGCGAACGTGACCGGGCTCGTTTCGTCGAGCGCGGTCGGGCTGGCGGCGCGGGCGGCCTCGTCCCACAGCAGGAAGCCGGGCGGATGCAGGTAGGTCTCGACCGAGTAGGCGAGCTTGCCGTCGGCCACGGGATCGATTTCGGCGACGCTGGACAGGCCGGGCAGCGTGAGCTCGCCGATCGCATGGCCCTGATGGTCGAGGATCGCGACGCGGGACGGGCCGCCGTCGATCTCGCGCAGATAGAGCGCGCGCCGGGTGATAGTGATCGGCGGCCCGCTGAACTCGTCGTAGCCGACGATCGCCGCCCTGCCCTGCGGCACCAGGGTGCGGGCGTCGGCGAATGCCACGTGGCCCGGCGCGAGCGCCAGCAGCTTGCCGCGCGGCGCGTGGGCGCGCGAGACCAGGTAGGTGGTGCCGTCGGGACCGACCGCGGCCGCGACGACGCCGTCGGCGAAGCGGGTGATCTGGTGCGGCACGCCGTCGGGGCCGATCAGGATGTGCTCGTACTGGCCGCCATCGCCGTTGGCGACCGAGACCAGCAGCAGGCCGGGGTCGTTGCGGTTGTCGAGCACGATCTCGGCGACCTTCGGGAAGTCGCGGCCGACGACGTATTGGTCGGTGGCGGGATCGTGGCCGAGGGTGTGGAAGACGACCTGCTGGAAGAAGTGCCGGTCCGCCTCGGGACGATCGCCGTCGGGATAGCGGGTGACCCAGAAGCCGGCGCTGTCGGCGCGCCAGGCGAGGCTGCCGCCGGCGGTCGGGAACTGCGCGCGCGGCACGACGTCGCCGGTCTCGTGGCCGTCGGCGACGCGGAACACGTGCACCGTGCCGTCCTCGCTGCCGTTGTGGGAGAGCGACACCGCGACGAGCTTGCCGTCGGGCGAGGGCACGAACCAGTCGATCGCGGTCTGGCCGGTGGGATCGAGCGCGTTCGGGTCGACGATGACGCGCTGGGTGCGCGGATCGAGGCTGGGCTGGAGCACCGCGACCATCGGCTGCTCGCGTGGCGGCGCGGTGACGCGGGCGAACACCAGCCCGCCTTGGCGCCGCAGCGCGGTCCAGGAGGATGAGCTCGCGCCCATCAGCGCCTTCAGGCGCGCGGCGATGCGGGCGCGGACCGGCAGGCCGTCGAGCACCTGGCGGGTGCGGGCGTTCTCGGCCTGGCTCCAGGCGATGGTGCGCGGGTCGTCGCCACGCTCGAGCCAGCGGTAGGGGTCGGCGACGGTCACGCCGTGATAGGTGTCGGTCACGTCGGCGCGGGACGCCGGCGGTGCGCCCGGGTCTACGGCGCGGGATGGCGACGCCGCGAGCGCGAGGGCGCTCGTGAGTGCCGCGACCAGGAGCCTCTCCCGGCGCGCGCTCGGCCGGTCAGACGCGATTGTAGTTGTCCCCGATGCGGACGATGTCGTCCTCGCCGAGATAGGGGCCGGACTGCACCTCGATCAGGGTGAGCGGGATGCGGCCGGGATTCTCGAGCCGGTGCACGCAGCCGAGCGGCAGGTAGATCGATTCGTTCTCGCGCACCATCACCTGCTCGTCGTCGCGGGTGACCATCGCGGTGCCGGCGACCACCACCCAGTGCTCGGCGCGATGGAAGTGCTTCTGCAGCGACAGCAGGTGGCCGGGCTGGACCACGATGCGCTTGACCTGGAAGCGGTCGCCCTGGATCAGCGATTCGTAGAAACCCCAGGGGCGGTAGGAGCGGTTATGCGCGAGCGCCTCCGGACGGCCGGCGTCCCGCAGCCGCTCGACCACCTTCTTCACGTCCTGGGCACGGTCGCGATGGGTCACCAGCACCGCGTCCTCGGTGACCACGGTGATCACGTCCTGCAGGCCGACGACGGCGGTGACGATGCCGTCCGAGCGCACGTAGCAGTCGCGCGCGTGCTCGATCATCACGTCGCCGACCGCGACGTTGCCTTGCGCGTCCTTCGGCGAGATGTCCCACAGCGCGTCCCAGCTGCCGACATCCGACCAGCCGAGATCGGCCGGCACGACGGCGGCGCGATGGGTGCGCTCGGCGATCGCGTAGTCGATGCTGATGTCGGGGGCTTGCGCGAACGAGGCGGGGTCGAGGCGTAGGAAGTCGAGATCCTCCGAGCGCCTCTCGATCGCCATGCGCGCAGCCGCCAGCACCTCGGGCGCATGCGCCCGCATCTCTTCCAGCAGGGTCTCGACGGTGAAGACGTACATGCCCGAGTTCCAGAGATGGTGCCCCGAGGCCACCAGCTCGGCGGCGCGAGCCGCGTCGGGCTTCTCGACGAAGCGGGCGATCACGTGGGCGCCGGGCACGCCCTCGATCACCTCGCCGACCTCGAGGTAGCCGTAGCCGGTCTCGGGCCGGGTCGGCTTCATGCCGAAGGTGACGATGCGGCCGGCGCGGGCGGCGGCGACCGCCCGGTCGAGCGCGTCGCGCAGCGCGTCCGGCTTCACGATGGCGCTGTCTGCCGCCATCATCCACAGCACCGCCTGCGGGTCGGTCTCGGCGACCAGCAGCGCGGCGGCGGCGATCGCGGGCGCGCTGTTGCGTCCGGTCGGCTCCAGCAGGACGCGCGGCGCCTCGATGCCGGCCTCGCGAAGCTGCTCGGCGATCAGGAAGCGATGCTCCTGGTTGCAGACAATCACCGGCGACGCGAACCCGGGGCCGACGGCGCGCAGCACGGTCTCCTGGAGCATGGTGCGATCGCTGATCAGCGGCCAGAGCTGCTTTGGGAAGCTCGCGCGGCTGACCGGCCAGAGCCTGCTGCCAGAGCCGCCCGAGAGCACGACCGGCACGATCATGCCGGTGGCGCGATCGAGTTGGCTGGCGCGATCGGAGGTGCTGGCGTGATCGACGGCAACGAGCATGGCGGGTCCCTCAAGCGCCGCGCCCTGTAACATGGCGCCGGGGTGAGGGTCATCCGCATTCCGGCGATCAGAACTCCATGCCGCCCTGGGTTCTCGGCCCGATCATCGACAGCAACTCGCGACGGGTGTCGGGATGGGTGCGGAACACGCCCAGCATCCGGCTGGTCACCATCGAGACGCCGGTCTTGTGCACGCCTCGGGTGGTCATGCACTGGTGCCCGGCCTCGATCACCACGGCGACGCCGAACGGGGTCAGAACCTGCTCGATGGCTTCGGCGATCTGGACCGTCATTTTCTCCTGGATTTGCAGGCGGCGGGCATAGGTCTCGACCACGCGGGCGAGCTTGCTGATCCCGACCACCCGGTGACGCGGCAGGTAGGCGACGTGGGCGCGGCCGATGATCGGCACCATGTGATGCTCGCAATGGCTTTCGAACCGGATGTCGCGCAGCAGCACGATCTCGTCGTAGCCCTCGACCTCCTCGAAGGTGCGGGCGAGCAGCGCGTGCGGGTCCTCGTCGTAGCCGGCGAACAGCTCCTGGTATGAGCGGGCGACGCGTGACGGCGTGTCACGCAGGCCCTCGCGATCGGGGTCGTCGCCGGCCCAGCGGATCAGGGTGCGGATCGCCGCTTCCGCCTCCTCCCGGTCCGGCCGGTCCTGTTGCCTCAACCGCCGCTCTGGCGGATTGTCCGGCCTGCTCAACACCATCTCATGTCCCGTTCCGCTGTTCGCTCGTCGACCAGCCCGCGCCGTCAGATTTGGGTCATGACCGCGTCAATGCGAGGCGGGCCGGCCGCGTCCTGCCCGGAGTCAATGCAAGGCGCGCCGGACGTGTCCGGCCCCGAATCACTGCGAGACGCGCCGGCCGTGTCCGGCGCGGGCGGGTCGCGCATCAGCGGCAGGGATGCGCGGAGTGCGCCGGCAAGCAGCGCGACGAGGGGGCCGAGGTCGGGCGAGGCGAGCCCGAGGGCGCGCTCGAACTGCCGCGCCAGCAAGGCGAGGCGGCGGAAGCCGAAGGTGCCGCTGCTGCCGGCAAGCGCGTGCGCGCTGGCGGCCAACCCGGGAGCGTCGCCGGCCATGAAGGAGGGCGAGGCCAGATCGTGCAGCAGCGCCTCGCTGCGCTCCACCAGCGTCGCGAGGCATGACGACACCGCTTCTGCTTCAAGCAGGGTCGTCAGGCGGTGGTATTCCCCGCTGTCGAACAGTGGCGCGTCGGTGCCCTCGGGGGGCGGCGGGGCCGGACGCGCGGATGGCGGCGCCGCGGGGAGCGTGCGGCCGGCTGATGCCGCGGCCACACCCTGATCGGCGCGTGTCCGCCGCGCCGAGGCGATCGCGTCGAGCAGGGCCTCGCGGGTGACGGGCTTGGTCACGTGGCCATCCATGCCGGCGATCCGGCACTGCTCCAACTGCTCGCTGAACGCCTGGGCGGTCAGCGCCACGATCGGCACGCCGGCGACCGGCGATGGCAGCGCCCGGATCCGGCGGGTGGCTTCCAGGCCGTCCATGCCCGGCATGCGCACGTCCATGATCACGGCGTCATAGCGGGTGGTGCGGACGGCCTCGATCGCCTCGGCGCCGCTGCTCGCTTCCGTCGCCTGGTGCCCCGCCGATCGCAGCAGGGCGCAGGCGATGTCGCGGTTCATCGCGATGTCGTCGGTGACCAGGATGCTGAGGCTTGTGTCGCCCGGCGACGGCAGCAGGCGCGTCTCCGAGGCCGTGACGGGCATGGCGACGGCGTCGAGACCCGGAAGATCGAGGAAGAACAGGCTGCCGCCGCCCGGATTGTCCTCGTGTCCGATCGTGCCGCCCATCAGCGTCGCGAGGCGCTCCGACAGGGCAAGGCCAAGCCCCGCACCCTCGACGTCGCGCGCGGCGTCGATGTCCAGCCGGTCAAAATCGCGGAACAGGCGCGGTCGCAGCGACGGCGGGATGCCAGAGCCGGTGTCGGCGATCTCGAACCGCACGCTGTCATGGCCGGTCGCACGGACCCGGACCGACACACCGCCACTCGCGGTGAACTTGATCGCGTTGCCGAGCAGGTTGAGCAGCACCTGACGCAGGCGCATCGGATCAGCCATCACGATCAGCGAGGCGCCGCGTCCGACGTCCAGGTTGAGCCAGAGGCCTTTCGCGGTCGCCGTCGGACGCACCAGGTCGAGACAGGCGCGGGTCAGCGCCGCGACGTCGATCGACGACGGCCGCAAATCCAGCCGCTCTGCCTCGATCTGGGACAGATCGAGGACCGAGTTGATCATCCGCAGCAGGTGGCTGCCGGCGTCGAGCATGGCGTCGACGTGCTTTGACTGGCCGGGCCGGAGTGTGCCCTCGATGCGCAGCAGCTGGGCATGACCCAGCAGACCGTTGAGCGGCGTGCGAAGCTCGTGGCTGATGCCGGCGAGAAAGCGCGACTTGGCGCGGCTCGCCTGCTCGGCTTGGTCGCGCGCGCGGGCGAGATGCCGCATCAGCCGTTCGAGCTGCAGGTTGACGTGCTCGAGCGCGCGTTCGCGCGCGGTTCCCTCCGCCTCCAGGCGGACCCGTTCGGTGACATCGCGCAGGATCGAGACGTAGCCATCCGGGGCGCCGGTGACGGGATGGCGCAGCAGCCGGGCGCCGGCCTCGATCCACAGCGTGCGCCCGTCCGGATGGTAGATCCGGTACGCCACCTTCACCTCCTCGACCTCGCTTGCCAGAAGCTGCGCACGCATCGACGCCTGGATGTGATGATCCTCGGGATGCACGAGGTCGGCGGCCGACATCGAGAGGAGCGTGTCCGGTTTCATCCCGAGCACGCGCTCCGACGATGGCGAGCAGTAGACGACACGGCCGCTGACATCGGTGCGCAGCACGACGTCGAACGCGTACTCGGCGAGCATGCGATAGCCGAGCTCGCTCGCGCTGACGCGATCGCGCTCCGTTTCGAGTGCTGCCCTGTCGCGCCCGGCATCGGACTGCAGACGCAGCCCACGCAGCGACACCGCGAGCGCCGCCAGCACGAAGAGCTGCACAAAGACGATCCGCTCGCCGGCGCTAAGATCGGGGACCATGAAGGGTCCGTGGCCGAGTGCCGTCGCGACGCAGGCGACCGCCGCGAGGGGCAGAACGCAGAGCGTGATCACCGACGGACCGATCTGCATGATCACGCCGAGCAGGAGCGGCGGCAGGACGAAGAGGATCGGGTAACGCGACTGCGAGAACACCACGAGCAGGCTCGCGTAGTAGATCGCGAGCCAGGCCAACGTCGCGCGACGGCGGCTACGGGCGAAGATGCCGCCGAACCCCGCGGCGGCCACACGCAGCAGCGCCAGCGCGATCGGTGTCACCACGGCCATGCCGAGCCCATGGGTGAGCAGCCAGGTCGAGAACCGGTGCGTGAACGGCTCGTGCCATATCAGCGCGGTCGCGGTCGCGGCCAGCAACGCGGAGCCGGAAGGTGCCAGCACGCCGGCGATCAGCAGGAACCGCCAGTCGCTGCCGGACGAAAGGAGATGAGGCGCGCCGCCCGGCAGCCGGGACAGCGACAGCGCGGCGACCGTAACCTCCAAGGCGTTGCAAAGCGCGAGCGTCAGCGCGCGGATGCAGGGGTGATCGGTCGCGAGCGCGGCGCCGACATTCACCGCGACCGCGACCGCTAGGTAGGCCGGCCAGTCGCTTCGGGGCACCCGCAACATCGTCGCCAGCACCAGGCCGTTGGCGAGCCACATAACCGCGAGGCCAGACCCGCGCTGGGTCAGGCTGAAGCTGAGCCAGCTTGCAGTGCCGTAGAGCAAGGCCGCGAGGACTAGTCTCAGCGCGTTGGCACGAAACCAGTCTCGGTCGAGGAAAATCATGCGCTGGATCCGCCGGGTGCGCGATCCTGCATCTCATACCGTTAACGCAACGTCACCGCCAGCGATGGCGGGTGGGACGCCAGCTTGCGGGTCATCAGTGCACCAGGCCGCCCTGATGCGGGCTGTCGAGGCTGAACGGCGGAATGGCGACGTCGAACGTCTCGCCCGAAGCGATCGCGACCATGTGGTAGGCGCCGCGCATGAAGCCGGTCGGGGTCTCAAGCGGCGTGCCGGAGGTGTATTCGAAGGCCTCGCCGGGGCCGAGCAGCGGCTGCTCGCCGATGACGCCCTCGGCCTGGACGTGCTGGGTGCGGCCGCGTGCATCGGTGATCTGCCAGCTGCGCCGCATCAGCCTCACGCGCTCCTGGCCATTGTTCTCGATCTTGACCCGATACGCCCACACGTATTGGCGGTCGTCCGGCTGCGACTGGTCCTCCAGGAAGAAGGCGCGGACGCTCACCCGGATATTCCTGGTGGTCCGGCTCACGTCGGTCACCGCCTCCTCGGGATCGCCGATCGGCACCGCTTCCTCCCCGCCGGACCCAGGCCGTGATCTCACGATCGCGAGCTCCCACCGGGAGCGATCGCGCGCAGCCCGAGTTCCAGGTCGTCGATGAGATCGGCGGCATCCTCGATGCCGATCGACAACCGGATCACGCCGTCGCCGATGCCGAGGCGCGCCCGCGCGTCGGCGCCGATGCGCATGTGGGTGGTGGTCGCGGGATGGGTCGCCAGCGACTTGGCGTCGCCGAGATTGTTCGAGACCGCGATCAGCAGCAGCGCGTCGAGAAAGCGGAACGCCGCCGCCTGGCCGCCATCGACCTCGAACGTCACCAGCGTGCCGCCGCCCGACATCTGCGCGCGCGCGAGCGCCGCCTGCGGATGGTCGTCGCGCATCGGGTAGATCACCTGGGCGACGCCGGGGCGCCCCGCGAGGTGGGCTGCGACGACGGCGGCGTTGGTCTCGGCGGCGGCGACACGGAGCGCCATCGTCTCCAGGCCCTTGAGCAGTATCCAGGCGTTGAACGGCGACAGCGACGGTCCGGTGTTGCGGAGGAAGGGCTGTAGCGTCTCCTCGATCCATTTGGCCTGCCCGAGCACCGCGCCGCCGAGCACCCTGCCCTGGCCGTCGATGTGCTTGGTGGCCGAGTAGATCACGATGTCGGCGCCGAGCTCGACCGGGCGTTGGCGCAACGGGGTCGCGAACACGTTGTCGACCGCGACCAGGGCGCCGGCGTCGTGGGCGAGCGCCGAGACGGCGCGTATGTCGACCAGCTCCAGCATCGGGTTCGACGGCGATTCCAGCAGCACCATGGCGCAGGGACGCGCCAGCGCGTCGCGCCATTGCGCGAGGTCGGCGCCGTCGACGAACTCGTGCGCGATGCCGTAGCGGCCGAGCAGCTCGCTCACGATCCAAAAGCAGCTGCCAAACAGCGCCCGCGAGGCGACCAGGCGGTCGCCGGCCCGGAGATGGCTCAGCAGGGTCGCGTGCACCGCGGCCATCCCGGACGCGGTGGCGCGACAGGCTTCGGTTCCCTCCAGCGACGCGAGGCGGCGCTCCAGCATCGCGACGGTCGGGTTGGCGAAGCGCGAATACTGGTAGTGGGTCTCGGTGCCGTTGAAGGTCGCCTCGGCCTGGGCGGCGCTGTCGTAGACGAAGCCCGAGGTGAGGAACAACGCCTCGGCGGTCTCGCCATGCGGCGTGCGCTCGATGCCGGCGTGCACCAGCCGTGTCGCCAGGCGGTGGTCGGGGGAGCGGGGAGCGGGGATGGTGCTGGGTTCGGTCATGGATCGATCACGGCCTCCGGCCGCGCTGGTGCCTAGGAGCCGGGACCCTGCCCGTCAATCCGCCTTGGCTTGAGGACGCCGGGCGCGGCACCTATACTCGCGGCGTCCGGCACCGGCGGGTGTAGTTCAATGGTAGAACGGCAGCTTCCCAAGCTGCATACGAGGGTTCGATTCCCTTCACCCGCTCCAGCCCTGGTCATGGCGACCGCGCCTGCCCGTGCGCGACCGCGCGCCGGTGCCGTTCGACCGAGCGCTTGAGGCCCGCGAGTGAGGGCGCGAGCAGGGTGTCGCGATAGGCCTGTCCGCTCCAGACCCAGCGGTCGGTCCTGCCGATCAGCAGGTCATGCATGTGGCCATGCGAGGTCCCGAGCACGGTGATCGGGCCGCTGACGGAATCCAGAACCTTGCTCCAGCCGTGACGGCCGCCGACATAGACCGAGGTCTCGCACCCGGCCGAGCCGCAGAGGGCGGCGCTCTGCAGCTGCACGAACAGCGCCGCTTGGCGGCCGCGGCCGGTGGACAGACGCGCCGAGCCGATCAGCACCAGCGCCTGCTCGCCATGCGAGGCCGAGGACGCGATGTCGCGGGCGGCGAGCGTGCGGGCGATGCCGTCGAGCGGCGTGCCATGCTGGTCGCGCAAGACCACCGGTCCGGTGCCAGGCGTGGACGTCCTGGCCGCCGATGCGGTCCCCGCCGACGTCAGGAGCATCAACGCCGCGACTATCAGGGCAGGGCACGAGCCCGGGATGTTCGTCATCGGAACGTTCGAGCATCAGGGCCGCCGGCTGGCAAGACGGCGGGCGGCTAGCGGGTGCCGAGATCGACCAGCGCCATCGTGCCGTTCGCGGTGCCGAACGCCAGCGCGGCGCCATCCCCGCTCCAGGCGAGCGCCGAGACCGGTCCGTCGCCGGCGTCGCTGACCGGCAGGATGCGCTCGGTGCCGATATCGGCCAGCAGCACCGAGCCGTCGGCGAACCCGGCGGCCACCGTGTCCTGCCTCGGATGGCAGGCGACGCGGGTGCAGGTGATGCCGCCGCCGGCGAGCTCGACCGGCGGCTTGCCCATCGGGCCGCCGCCGAAAAACGGCCACAGCACGATGGCGTCGGCGCCCGAGGTCGCGAGCCACTTGCCGGTGCGCGAGAACGAGAGCGCGTGGGTCTTGGCCGGGTAGCCGGTCATCCGCATGTTGTGGCCGTCAGACAGCCGCCAGCCATGCAGCGCGTTCTCCTGCATCGCGGTGACGACCGCCTCGGCGGCCGGGTGGATGGCGACGCCGATATGGCTGCCCTTCCACTCCAGCCGTCGCGGGGTGCCGGTCTTCGCGCCCGTGAACCACACCGAGGCGCCGTTGTAGTGCGACGCCGCGATCCGCTTGCCCTTGGGGTCGAAGGCGAGCCCGGTCACCGCCGATGGGTGCTCCAGCGTCCTGATCACGGCGCCGGAAGGATCAAGCAACGTCACGCGCTTGCCGGTGGCGCACGCGACGAGCGCGGTGTCGCCATCCTCCCAGACGGCACAGCGCTCGACCCAGCGACCCGACGGGAACGTCGCGAGCGCCGTCACCGCGCCGCCGGTGATGCAAGCGAGCTTGCCATCATCGCCGCCGGTGACGTAGCCGCCGGCGCCCCCGAGCGATGCGAGCGACAGGATGGCGCCGTCATGGACCGCGATATCGGTCCAGTCGGATGCCTGATCGCGCGCGAGCACGTGCAGCGTGCCGTCGGCGGTCGCGAACGCGACGGTGGCGCCGGTGCGGTCGAACACGCAGGCCTCGATATGTGCCGCGACCCCGCGGGTGCGGCCGCGCTCGGCCAGCAGGCGGCCGGGCCGTGGCGCGAGTCCGGATGCGATCCCGGACATCGCTCAGGCGACGCAGGACAGGAAGCCGCGCCTGAGCTGCGGCCGGTTGAGGTTGCGGCCGATGAACACCAGGCGGGAGCGCTGCTGCTCGCCCTCGCGCCAGGGGCCGATGAAGCCGCCATCGGCCATCATGTGCACCGCCTGGAAGGCGAAGCGACGGCTCTCGCCCGTAAAGTCGAGCACGCCCTTGGTGCGGAGCAGGTCGCCACCGCGCTCCTGCAGCAGCAGGCCGATCCAGGCGTTGAAGCGCGCACCGTCGAGCGGCTGGTCGGCCTCGAGCGAGATGCTGGTGACGTCGGCGTCGTGCCCGTGCTCCTCGTGCTCGAGGAACTCGGGGTCGCGCTCCAGCACGCGCGCGAGGTCGAAACCGCCCTGGTCGAGCACGTCTTCGAGTGCCACCGCGCCGCGGGTCGCCCGGTGCAGGCGGGCGGCGGGGTTGATCCGGCGTATCCGCGCCTCGATCGCGTCGAGCTCGGAGGACGCGACGAGATCGGCCTTGTTCAGCACGATCACGTCGGCGAACGCGACCTGCGCCTCCGCCTCGGCACTGTCGGCCAGACGCGCCGGCAGGTTCGCGGCGTCGACCACGGTGACGATGGCGTCGAGCCGGGTGCGGGCGCGTATTTCCTCGTCGACGAAGAAGGTCTGGGCGACCGGGGCCGGGTTCGCGAGCCCGGTGGTCTCGACGACGATGCCGTCGAAGCGGCCGCGCCGCTTGACCAGGCTGCCGATGATCCGGATCAGGTCGCCGCGCACGGTGCAGCAGACGCAGCCATTGTTCATTTCGAACA
>CAXTPV010000042.1:0-13616 GCA_964246135.1 uncultured Acetobacteraceae bacterium
CGCGCCGCGTCCGCGGCGATGATGCGCGTCAGCGATGACAGCCGGCAGGCCGGGAAGCCCCCCTGCAGGCGGCCCGGGGCAGAGCCCGACACCGCGGCCCGGAACGGGAGACGCTTTTTGCTCCCGCTCAGATCACGCACGGAGCGCCTTGCCTGCTGTCGACGCTACGCCTGGCTACGCGAGGTGCTCACGCGTACGGGCGACGAGCCGCTTCAACGCGGCGGGAGCGGAGGGGAACAGACCCAGGGTTATGGGTGGTCCTCGGACCGGAAGTGAGCTGTCGGGGCCAGGCGCTCGACGCGGCCTCCGGGGTGCTCGCGCACGATCCAGCCGTCCGGCTCGTCGCTCAGGATCGCGCCACTGGCACGACGCTGCGCGGGCCGACCAGCTCATCCAGGGCACGAACCAGCTTCGCCCGGGAATCCTCGTCCGCAAGCGTTGCGATCGGTGTTCCCAGGCGCTCGGTGGGCACGGTGGCCAGGTTGAACACGTCCATCACCACCTCACGCCCCTCGATGAGGAAACGCGGCGCCAAGTAGTGTTCTCGAACATCGGCCTGCCGAGCCAGGATCAGCGGTGCCACGAAGCGCGTCGCAGCCCGGTCGAACCGGCTGCTCTGCAGCACCACGACGTAGGGAACAGCTTCGCGCTGCCGCCCCGGATTTCTCAGGACATCGAACTGGCGCATGGGTCAGAGCGACGAGAACTCATCGCTGAGAAGGCCATGCGTCCGGTGAAAGGCATTCAGGCTGTCGATCACCTCGTCCACGACGACATCCTCCGCCAGCCGGCGGCCCTGCTCCCGGGCGACGAACTCCCGCAGCAGATCCTCCAGGGTGCCGCTGAGGTTGGTCGTCAGCAGGCGCGCCTGCTGGACCAGCGCCTCATCCAGGCTGACGTTCGTGGGTCGTTTGGAGGCTGATCGGGCGTATCCCATCGTATCTTCATACGCATGACATGCGCATGTAATGGACCCGAGGCCGATGCGGAGCAAGGTTGAAGATCGACCCTCTGCCGGACCGTCTGCCGTCATCAACCAGGTTCAGGTGTTCCTGGAGCGCGTTCTGGGCGATCGACTTCGAAAGTGCTTCCCCGATGCGGGGCTGATCTGATTGACCATGGTGGCTGGGCCGGAGGCCACGCGCGCCTGTCGGATTGACTGGTATGGCGAGCGGGCACAGTGCCAGCTGGCTCATCCCGGAGGAATGCGACCTGTGAGCAGTCTCAGCGGCATCCGTTGGACGATCGCCCTCGTGGCCGCGAATCCTGGGAAAGATGCACCCGCGATCTGGTCTGGGCTCGTCGCCAACCCCTGTTGGGACGTGAAAAACGTCTCACCAGGGCGTCTCGTTGGGATTTACCTGACTGAGGCTGCAAGGGGACCGGCGGAGGATAACCTGGCTCAGGCCGTACGCCTGACTTCGATGTGAGCCGCGCAAAGAATAGTCGGCTCGAGCTTTGCCGTTTCGTCCGTTCGGTCGGCTTCCGCAGTGTCTTGCCGGATTGCCACCTGCAGAGTGCGCCACAGCTCCTTGGCCGCACGCTCCCAAGCGACCGGATTGCAGTCGTACTGGTCGATCAGCGAATGGAAATGTTTGTGAGCGTGCCCGAACTCCGAATCATGCAAGTGATTAGCGTCAAAGAATTCCGATGGCGCAGACATGCGGGTCGCGCACATCGTCCGACCAGCGCGCCCGCAACGGCTGGTTCATCAGCGCCCAGCAGGCCTCGACGATACCGAGATGCGCGGCATAGGCG
Organism: uncultured Acetobacteraceae bacterium; assembly: GCA_964246135.1. Lineage (GTDB taxonomy): Bacteria > Pseudomonadota > Alphaproteobacteria > Acetobacterales > Acetobacteraceae > CAXTPV01. Next base: position 1,759 of record CAXTPV010000042.1, read on the forward strand.
GCGAGCAGGCTGTTCGGGCGCCGCCCGGCCGGGCACGGGCGATACTCGGTCAGCCAGGCAATCAGCGCGGCTTCCGGCATGGGCCGCGCGACCGCATAGCCTTGGGCGCCGCCGATACCCATCACCCTGAGAGCGTCCAGAATGATGTCGGTCTCCACACCCTCGACGACCAGATCGGCTCGCACGCCGCGCGCAAGCGACTGCATCGCTGCAACGAACTGAAGATGCTCGGGCTGGCGCTGCAGATTACGGACGAAGCCCTGGTCGAGCTTGATGACGTCGACGGGCAGGTCGCGCATTCGGGCCAGCGACGAGTAGCCGCTACCGACATCATCCAACGCAATGCGCAGGCCGGCCTCATGCAGCCTGACCAATTGCTTTTGCGCGATGTCGAGGTGGAGGAACTCGTCATCCTCCAGCACCTCGAGCGTAATCCACCTCGGATCCGTCCGGTTCCGCTCGACCGCTTGTCTGTTCGCGCGATCCTGACGGGCAATGGTTCGTCGAGACGCACGATGCGGATGCGGGTCCGGCGAGAGTCATCAGGACCCACGATCTTCAAGTCGCGGTGCCCGCGGGGATACCCACGTCCTTCGAGGACGCCAAGCGGGCTTGGGACGGCACACTCGCCGAGACCGCCCGCGCCACACCAGCAACGCGGTGATCAGCTATCGGCGAAGACCGGATCAGGCTCAGGCGCGTTGCCCGGCCTTTCCTGTCGACCCTTGTGGAACCGGAGCATGGCGAGCCGTGCCTCACGGCGCGCAGGCACCGGATCTGGAAGATCGAAGCGGGATCGATATGATCGCATGACGGCCTGCTGACAGCAGGCGATGTCAACCTCCTGAGAACAGGTTCATATCAGACGCCTGCGGCAACCGTGGCGGCGCAGATGCGCCAGGTAGACGTCGTCCAGGTTCCCTGACCGCTAGCCAGTTGGGAGAGGCTCGGCAGCTCGCTGACGCCGCCAATCGGTAGGAGGCGGATCAGCAGCGTGCGTTACCGCAAGGCGCTCAAGCCAAGCCGCTACACTGTCCGGGACCGGGTTCTGTCCAGCAGCCCACCGACGGATCAGCCGCTCGTCGCATTCGAGAATATTGGAGAGGCCACGACCGCTCCAGTGGAGCAGCCGTAGGACTTCGCGGAAGCGATCCGGGTTCAATGCCAGACGTGGGAAAGGACGGCGACCAGCAGGCCGCTCCCAAGGCTTGCCACCACCACGAAGGGCGCGAAGAAGCGATCGACCCTCAGTTTAGCGGCCTCGGCCGCAAGCTTGTTCTGCTCGGCCGCGAACGTCCGGGCTTCCTGGATGATACGATCGAACTGCGCCTGAGCCACCTGGGCGTCGCTGGGCTCATCTTGCGTGATGGTTGTGCTCATCCGGGGTCGTCCTGTGAAGGCGCGGGTGTTCCCATCGCCTAGTCCGCAGTGTGCGACTAATGGGCTCCAGGTCAAGAAATGCCGGGAGGAGCAATCATTCAGGGTTTCGGTTCGCGGTCGAAAGTCGGCCCGTTGTCCTCGACAGGCGGGTCGCGGCGGACGCCTGTCGGTCTTCCTGCCATCCATGCTTGACGACGTGTCAGCCCCGCCCTGCTGCGCCGCCGCGCTGATCCGCGCCCTGGTCATGGTGCCGAAGCGGGTTTCCGTCGTGACCAGGCCGTGCGCTCGTCGCTGACCGGACACGGCGCCAGCTGGGCGAGGTTAAGGAGAGAGTGTGCTCATGGCGGACGCGCGCGGTAACCGTGGCGGCGGAGATGGGCCAAGTAGACGTCGTCCAGAGTGCCCTGACCGCTTGCCAGCTGGGAGAGGTTCAGGTCCCCGCCATAGTTCACTTCAAGAATGACCGGTCCCGCCGCCGCAACCGCGATGTCCCATGACTGCGTCCCGATCCCCGGCAGCAGGCCGGCGGCTTCCCTGACGAGGTCGGTCATGCGCGACCATTGCGGGATGACAGTCCCGCGGAAGGACGCCCCGGTGTCCGGATGCGTTGTCAGGACCTCGAGTGCCTCGCCGGTGCCGCGGATCACGCGGTCCAGGCCTCCCGTATCGCGATCGAGCGCCGCGAGCAGGTTTCCCGGCCGCCAGAAATTATCCGCCGGGTTGTCTCCGACAGGGACCTTGGCCGTGGCGCGATGGATGATCGCGCCCTCCGGAGTCAGCAGCACCAGCAGGCGGACCGACCAGAGCTGGTCGCCGAACGCGTCGGCAAGGCCGGTCGCGGGCTCCAGCCGTTCCTGCAGCAGGAAACCGCCCGGGTGGGCCGCGATGGCCGCGGCGATGCCCGGAATGTCCGCTTCCTGCCTCCTGCCCCTGAGCAGCAGAAGGTCCCGACCCGCATCGCAGCGATCGGCACTGATCACCCCAAGACTGTACTGTCCGTCGATTGGTTTGGCGAACAACGGGTAGATCGCCGGGTCGCGCAGGAAGGCCGCCGTGCTGGCTGTCGATCGCAGCGAACGCACGCCCGGCAGGGAGCGGACCTGGTGCCCGACCGCATGCAGCCCGGGCACCGGGAACCCGGCGCCACGCATCAGCGCGTGGAACGCCAGCTTGTCGGACGCGAGCGCCTTCCACTCCGGCTGGTTGCAGGCGACGTGCATCGGCGACGGCGCGACCTTGCCGACGAACCGTCGTCGTTCCGTGTCCGTCCGGCCGGGCTCCCAGAGCCTGTAGTAGTAATACTCGTTTGACGTGAGACGCCCCGGACCGAACCGCAGGCTCGCCATCTCCCGGATCATCGTCGCCGGACTCCGCCCGGAAGCGGCCGCCAAGGCGAGACCGGCCCGGAAATCGATCGGTGCGATCCGGTCGAGCGCCGCGCGCGCCGCCGGATCGACAAGCAGCTCGACCGGAATGCTCGTTGCCTGGACGTCGGTCATCGTTCACGCTCTCCTCGCTTGCGCATGTCGCTATCGGATGCCTTGCCGACTTGCGCGTTCGTTGCTCGTGGTCCGTGCCAGCCCGCCAGGCGGCGGCGCGCCCTGCCGCAGGATGTCGACGACGTTGATGCTCTCGCGCGGTCTGTAGCGCCGCAGCGGCACTCCGACCTGCCGCAGCACGCCCTCGACGAGGGCCTCGCGATCACGCCTGTCCGCGCGATCGTGGGAGCGGTCGTCGAGCTCGATGGCGAGGATCGCCCTCCCCGAGTCGAGATCGACGATGACGAAGTCCAGGCTCTTGCAGGCGACACGGTTGAGCGCGCTTGTTCTCGCTCCGCAGTCATTGCCCGGGATCGTGAGAAGGTCGGCCAGACGCACCTGCGCGCAGACATGAAAGCCGCTTGGCACCTGGCGCCGGAGTATCGACAAGACATTCCGCTCCCAGCGAGTCAGCCGGGGGTGGGGGCCGTCGCGCCGACGGACGCCGCCCCGGCCGCGCCCGATGCGGCGCGGGACGGCCGCGGCGGCAACGACCAGAGCTCCCAGGGCCAGGATCACCTCGACAAGCGGCATCGTCCTGGGTGTCCTTCCGCCTCAGTGCCGCCGTGCCGGCAGGCCATCGGCCAGCCCGAACAATGTCCGGTCGAGGCGGAGCTCGCCGCTCTGATGCAGCTCCACCATGCATCGCAGGAGTCCTCCCGGCGACCGCACCTCGCCGGCTTCGGATCGAGCGGCGATGGACGCCAGCACGGTGATGGCCTCCATCCGGCCGAACACGACGCAGGCCTGCCCCCAGGCATGCTGGGGAATCCCGAGATCGGACCGCACGAGCCATGCGGCCTCGCCGAGCTCGGCCCAGCTCGGGCGTGTGCTCCGGACCCAGCCCCGGACACTCGGCGCGATGGAGAGGATGAAATCGGGCGTCACCACGAAACCGCGCAACGCGCTGTGCGGCTGCGTTCGGGCCTGTCGCGCTTTGTCGGCCGTCGCCATGTCCAGCCGATGGGCGGGACGACTGGTCGAACCCTTCGCGAGGCTGACGCTTGTGTCCGAGACTGGCCTTCTCTACACGAACCGGGATGGCGTCGCTCACCGGGTCCGACCGCATCATCGAGGCGCTGGCGTTCGATGACGTGCTGGTCGTGCCGTGGCGCTCCGAGGTGCTGCCGGCGTCGACCGATGTGCGCACCAGGCTGACCCCGCGCATCACGCTCAACATTCCGCTGATGTCGTCGGCGATGGATACCGTGACCGAGGGTGCGATGGCGATCGCCATGGCCCAGCATGGCGGCATCGGCGTCATCCACAAGAACCTCACGCCCGACGAACAGGCCGCCTGCGTCCGACGGGTCAAGAAGTTCGAGAGCGGCATGGTGGTCGATCCGGTCACCGTCCATCCCGACCAGACGCTGGCCGAGGTGCGCCAGATCATGGCCCGCTACAGCATCTCCGGACTGCCGGTGGTCGAGCGCGGCACCTCCCGGCTGGTCGGCATCCTGACCAACCGCGACGTGCGCTTCGCGACCGACCCCAACGAGCGTGTCGCCTCGCTGATGACCAGCGAGCGGCTGGTGACGGTCGGCTCCGGCGTGACACCCGACGAGGCGCGTCGGCTGCTGCATCAGCGCCGGCTGGAGAAGCTGCTGGTCGTCGACGACGATGGGCGCTGCACCGGGCTGATCACGGTCAAGGACATGGACAAGGCGACCGCGCATCCGGACGCCAACAAGGACGCGCTCGGCCGCCTGCGCTGCGCCGCCGCGGTCGGCGTCGGCGAGGACGGGCGCGCGCGCGCCACCAGGCTGATCGAGGCAGGCGTCGACGTGCTGGTGGTCGACACCGCGCACGGCCACTCGGGCGGCGTGCTGCACGCGATCGAGCAACTCAAGCACATGTCGAACGCGGTCGAGATCGTCGCCGGCAACGTGGCGACCCCCGAGGGTGCGCGGGCGATGGCGGCGGCCGGCGCCGACGCGGTCAAGATCGGCATCGGCCCCGGCAGCATCTGCACCACGCGCGTCGTCGCCGGCGTCGGCGTGCCGCAGTTCAGCGCCGTGCTGGAGACGACGGCGGCGTGCCGCGAGGCGGGCGTCACCGCGATCGCCGATGGCGGGGTGCGGACCTCTGGCGACATCGTCAAGGCGATCGGCGCCGGCGCCGACGTGGTGATGGTCGGCAGCCTGCTGGCCGGCACCGACGAGGCGCCGGGCGAGGTGTTCCTTTATCAGGGGCGCTCCTACAAATCCTATCGCGGCATGGGCAGCATCGGCGCGATGGCGCGCGGCTCGGCCGACCGCTACTTCCAGCAGGAGATCAGCGACACGCTCAAGCTGGTGCCCGAAGGCATCGAGGGGCGCGTCGCCTACAAGGGACCGGCCGCCTCGGTGATCCACCAGATGGTCGGCGGCCTGCGCGCGGGCATGGGCTACACCGGCAGTGCCACCATCGGCGAGCTGCAATCGCGCGCGCGTTTCCGCCGCGTCACCGGCGCCGGCCTGCGGGAAAGTCACGTCCACGACGTCGCGATCACCCGCGAGGCGCCGAACTACCGGCAGGACTGAGGGTGACGCCGTCGGCCCGGGTCGCGAGCGCGATCGCGCTGTCGGACGCGATCGACCGTGAGGCGAGGCGGCCGGCCGACGCGGTCGCCAACGCGTTCTTCCGCGAGCGTCGCTTCATCGGCGCCGGCGACCGGCGCGAGGTGTCGTCGCTGGTCTGGATCATGCTGCGTCGCGCGCGTCGGCTCGACTGGTGGCTGGAGCGGGCGCAGGCACCGCCGCCGCGCGACGGGCGGTTGCGGGTCGCGGCGCACCTGCTGCTCGACGGCATGCGGCTTGACGCACTGCGCACGCTCTACTCCGGCGGCCGCTACGCCGCGGGCTCGCTCGACAACAACGAGGCCGAGGCGCTCGCCGCGATCGACGGCCACACGCTCGACCACCCGGCGATGCCGGACGCGGTGCGGCTCGAGGTGCCGGACTGGCTGCTGCCGCATCTGCGCGCCCGGTTCGGAACGCTGCTGGAGCCGGAACTCGCGGCGCTGTCCGAGGAGGCGCCGCTCGACCTGAGGGTGAACCTGCTGCGCGGCAGCCGCGACGACGCCGCGGCGGCGCTGGCGCGGGAAGGCATCGAGGTCACGCCGACCCCGCACTCGCCCTGGGGCCTGCGGGCGCCAGGCCGGCGTCTGGTGACGACGGGCGCGGCGTTCCAGTCGGGCCTGGTCGAAATCCAGGACGAGGGTAGCCAGCTGATCGCGCTCGCGGTCGGCGCCGGGCCGGAGATGCGGGTGTGCGATCTGTGCGCCGGCGCCGGCGGCAAGACGCTGGCGCTCGCGATGACGATGGCCAATCGCGGCCACGTCGTGGCCTGCGACACTTCGGGCAAGCGCCTTGAGGGCGCGATGCGGCGGCTCCGGCGCGCCGGCGTGCACAATGTCGAGCGGCATGTGCTGGTCGCCGGCGACAAATGGGCCAAGCGCCGCGCCGCCTCGTTTGACCGCGTGCTGGTCGACGCGCCCTGCACCGGCACCGGCACCTGGCGGCGAAACCCCGACGCGAGGCGCGGCCTGGCCGAGCGCGACCTCGAGGAGTTGGTGGTCCGGCAGCGATCGATCCTCGATGTCGCCGCCCGCCTGGTCAAGCCGGGCGGACGGCTCGTCTATGCGACCTGCTCGCTGCTGACCGACGAGAACGAAGCCCAGGTCGAGGCCTTTCACGGCCGCCATCCCGGCTTCACGCCGGTCAGCCCGGCCAGCGTCGGACTGCCGGCGACCGGCGCGATGATGTCGCTGACGCCGCGCCGACACCGCACGGACGGCTTCTTCGCGGCCATCCTGGAGCGCGCTGGCGCCTGAGTGGTGCCGTCTCACGGCCGCGTCCGGACGCCGAGGGTGTCGGTCGCGCGTGTGAACAGCGCATCGGGGCTTGATCCGGACCAGACCGCGTTGGGCATCGGCGCCCCGGGTGCGCCCTCGTGATCGGTGTAGAGGAGAACAGGGAGGTTCGGATCGGCGGCTCTCGCCGCCTCGAGAAAATGCGTTGATGGCGCGGGATCGGAACCGTGCGACGCGAGGATGACCAGGCCGAAGCGTTGCGCGGCCAGGCGCGCCAGCGCGGCGTCCGGGCGTTCGACGATCACGCGGACGCCGATGGTGGCGAGGGCGGCGATCTCGTTGCACGCCGCGTCAGGCTCGGTGTCGACCCAGAGCAGGGTTGGCATGGGGGCGTCCGGACCGATGCGGGCGCGCCGTGCGCTGGCGGCGGCTTGCAGCAACGCCGCGGCACGGGCGGCAGCGGTGACCGAGACGCCGCCGGGCGCGGTCAGGGTCACCGTGCTGATGCGGGCCAGCAAGGCGACGAGGCTGTCGCGGAACAGCAATGCCAGCCCCACCACGACAGCCGGCCAAAGCATGGCGCGGAGGAGCGTCGCGCCCTGACGCACGGTCTCGATCGCGATCACTGAGGCCATGAAGGTGCCGCTCCCGTCCGCCATGGTTGTCGCATGGCCGGGAGAGGGCGGGTCAAGGCGTGCGGTAGGCGGTGCCATCCTCCGCGGTTCGCGGCGCGTCGACGTAGCGGCCGTGCTCCGGGACCGCGACCCGCTCGAAGTCGCGCGCGAGGATGTCGAGCGCCTCGCGCGTCACATGGCCGCCGAGCGCCTGGCCATGACCGCTGACGAGAATGTCCGGCCGCAACGCCGCCAGCAGGCGCGCCGAGCGTGCGGCTTTGTCCCAGTCATGGGTGAGGTAGGCCGGCGGTCCGTGCAGTTCGGGCGTCTGCCGCAGGACGGCGTAGGCCGATTCCTGCGCCACGGTGACGACGGCATCGCCGGCGATCAACGCGCGATCGGCCTCGCGCCAGAATGACACGTGGCCGACCGCGTGGCCGGGCGTGTGTCGCCATTGCCACCCGGGCATGCCGGGGATGGCGAGATCGGCGGGCAGCTCCAGGAGGCGGCCGGCGAGGTCGACCGGCGCGAGCGGAAACAACGGCGAGGCGGTCGCGATTGCGCCGCCGCCGACGGTGGGATCGGCGGGTGGGTAGGCGCTGGTGCCGTCTAGATAGGGATGCTCGCGGGGGTGGGCGTAGACCGGCACGTCCCAGCGCGCGGCGAGATGCGCCAGCGCGCCGACATGGTCGAAATGACCATGTGTCATGACGATGCAGGACGGGCGCGACGCCGAACCAAAGCGGGCGGCGGCAAGGCGGGTGATCGCCGACGCGCTGCCTGGAACCCCGGCATCGACCAGAACCCAGGCCCCACCGGGGCGTCCCGCGAACACGACATTGACGATGGCGAGACGCGCATAGGCAAGGTCTGGCGCCAGCTCGATGGTGCCGTCATCGGCTTCGTGGCCGATGACGTGTCCGGCACCGCTCGGGACCTGCTGCGTCATGACAATCCTCGCGGGGTGGCCGCGGGAGCGATGCTCCCGCGGCGTGCCGTCAGCGCGACTTCCGGTAGAGCTTGGTCGCGATCTCGAACATCTCCTCGGGCGCGTAGTTCGGCGAGAATGCCGACGCCATGCCGGTCAGTTCCTGCACCTTGCCGCCGTGCGGGAAGCCGTCGACGACCTCGAGCGGGCCGGGGGGATCGCCCGGTAGCGCGCTCTCGCTCGAGTTCCAGATCGCGGCGATGCCCTTGTAGTCGTCGGGGCTCCACGTGTAGAGGCGCCGATGCGAGCCCTCGTCGAGATATTTCTGGCATTCGGGAATGCGATCGAGGTTGATGTTGGGTGTCGGCAGCATCTTCTCGATCGCGACGCCGGTGATGTTCTTTAACGCCAGCGCGTAGGAATGCGCGTGCACCGAGCCGCGCACCAGCAGGTAGGCGCAGACTTCCTTGCCGGTCGCCGACGTCATGGTCTCGTAGACGCGCAGCTTGTGCAGGCGTGCGCCGCATTCGAGATGAAAATTGTGCAACAGGTCGAACACGACGTTGCCGGTCGACGTCACCATGTCGACGTTCCAGCTCATCGAGTTGCTGTTGACCGGCATCGCGCCGCCACCGCCGGACAGAAACGACGAGGCCGAGCGGATCTCGGCCATGGCGGCGAACGGCGACTTGCTGATGTCGGCGCCGCCCGCCTCGTTGGCAGGATCGTCAGGGCCGTTGTTTAGCATGTTGACGCCGGCGGCGACGATCTCGACGTGGCCGAGCTCCTCGGCGGTGATGCTGGCGACCAGGTCATAGAACGGACGCAGCTTTGACTTCGACTTGAAGTTGAAGCTCTGAAACATGTAGTTGCCGAGCGTCGACATCTCGCCATACTTGCCGCCGAGCAGCTCCTGCAGCGCCGCTGCGGCGTTCGGATCGGCCTTCTTTGCCGGCGGCAGCTCCGCCTGTATCCTGTCGATGCGCATGAACATGTCGTGGTCCCCCAAGATCAGCCCGCAGAAGTCGCGGACGCACAAGGAGTTCCTATCCAGGGCAGGCGACGTTTGCGTGAGCGGGGAGAGACACCCAGGCCATCGCCTTGTCTCCGGCGACGCGCCGCCGGAGCAGACTGCTGAAGAAGTCAGGCGAGGGCTCTGCCCTCGACCCGCTGGAGCCCTCGGCCCCAAACCCCTTTTCCTAAGTGAATGATTTCAAAGGCTCGCCTTTGATGGGGTCAAGGGGCAAAGCCCCTTGCTTTGGCTTGCTCATACCCTGCTAGGCGGCAGCCGCGAGCCGGCTTCCGAGCGACAGCCCGTCGGCGCCGGCCGTGACGTAAACGGTGTCACCGTCGGCGATGCCGTCCTCCAGCAACAGGGTGGCGAGCGGGTTCTGCAGGCCGCGCTGGATCACCCGCTTCAGCGGCCTGGCGCCGTAGTTCGGATCATAGCCCGCATGCGCCAGCCAGTCGGTCGCCGAGCCGTCGAGCGCCAGCGCGATGTGGCGGTCGGCGAGCAGGCGACGGAGCTGGGCGAGCTGGATTTCGACGATCCGCGCCATGTCCTCCCGTCGCAGGCGCGAGAACAGGATGATCTCGTCGAGACGGTTCAGGAACTCGGGCCGGAAATGCTCGCGCACCACCCGCATCACCTGCGCGTGCACCAGCGCTGTGTCCTCGCCGTCATTCTGCGCTCCCAGCACCTCGCTGCCGAGATTGCTGGTCAGCACGATGATGGTGTTGCGGAAATCGACCGTGCGGCCCTGGCCGTCGGTGAGACGGCCGTCGTCGAGAACCTGGAGGAGAACGTTAAAGATGTCCTCGTGCGCCTTCTCGACCTCGTCGAACAGGATCACCTGGTAGGGACGCCGGCGCACCGCCTCGGTCAGCACGCCGCCCTCGTCGTAGCCGACATAGCCCGGCGGGGCGCCGATCAGTCGCGAGACCGCGTGCTTCTCCATGAACTCGCTCATGTCGATCCGCACCATCGCGCGCTCGTCGTCGAACAGATACTCGGCGAGCGCCTTGGTCAGCTCGGTCTTGCCGACGCCGGTCGGGCCGAGGAACAGGAACGAGCCGATCGGCCGGTTCGGGTCCTGCAGCCCGGCGCGGGCGCGCCGCACCGCCTGCGCGACCGCCCGCAACGCATCCTCCTGGCCGACGACACGCTGGCGGAGCTTGTCCTCCATCCGCAGCAGCTTGGCCCGTTCGCCCTCTAGCATGCGGTCGAGCGGCACGCCGGTCCAGCGCGACACCACGGCGGCGATCGCCTCGGCGTCGACGCTTTCGCGCACCAGCGCGCCGTGATCGCCGTTCTGATGCTCGGCGATCTCGCTTTCCAGCGCCGGGATCACGCCATACAGCAGTTCGGACGCGCGGCCGAGATCGCCGCGGCGCTGCGCCATCTCGACCTCGCTCCTGGCCGCGTCCAGGCGCTCCTTTAACTTCTGGGTCTGGGCGACGCCCGCCTTCTCGTTCTGCCAGATGGTGGTGAGCGCGTCCGAGCGCTCCGCGAGTTCCGCGATCTCGCCTTCGAGCTTGCCAAGCCGGTCGCGCGACGCCGCGTCATCCTCGCGCCTCAGCGCCTCGCGCTCGATGCGGAGCTGGACCAGGCGGCGATCGAGCTCGTCGAGCGCTTCGGGCTTGCTGTCCACCTGCATGCGCAGGCGCGACGAGGCCTCGTCGATCAGGTCGATCGCCTTGTCCGGCAGGAAGCGGTCGGTGATGTAGCGGTTGGACAGGGTGGCGGCCGCGACCAGAGCGTTGTCGGTGATCCGGATGCCGTGATGCAGCTCGTATTTCTCGCGGATGCCGCGAAGGATGCTGATGGTGTCGGCGACCGACGGCTCACCGACGTAGATCGACTGGAAGCGGCGGGCGAGTGCCGCGTCCTTCTCGACGTGCTTCCTGTACTCGTCGAGCGTGGTGGCACCGATGCAGTGCAGCGTGCCGCGCGCGAGCTCGGGCTTGAGCAGGTTCGACGCGTCCATCGCGCCGTCGGCGCGGCCGGCGCCGACCAGCGTGTGCATCTCGTCGATGAACAGGACGACCTCGCCGGCCGCGCCCTCGATCTCCTTCAACACCGCCTTGAGGCGTTCCTCGAACTCGCCGCGATACTTCGCGCCGGCGACCAGCGCGCCAAGATCGAGCGCCAGCACGCGCTTGTTCTTGAGTGCCTCCGGCACGTCGCCGTTCACGATACGAAGCGCCAGCCCTTCGACGATCGCGGTCTTGCCGACGCCCGGCTCGCCGATCAGCACCGGATTGTTCTTGGTGCGACGTGCGAGAACCTGCACCGTGCGCCTGATCTCCTCGTCGCGGCCGATCACCGGGTCGAGCTTGCCGGCCCGCGCGACCTCGGTCACGTCGCGGGCATACTTCTTCAGCGCATCAAAGCTTGATTCGGCGTTGGCGCTATCGACGCGACGGCCGCGCCTGACCTGCTCGATCGCGCGCTCAAGCGTCTGCGGCGTGGCGCCGGCCTCGCGCAACGCGCGGCCCGCACCCCCCCGGTCCGCCGCGAGCGAGGCGAGCAGCCGGTCCTGCGCGACATACTGATCGCCCGCCTTGGTCGCCGCCTGCTGCGCCGCGTCCAGCACGCGCAGCAG
>CAXTPV010000043.1:0-13596 GCA_964246135.1 uncultured Acetobacteraceae bacterium
GGGTTCTGGCGGGCGCGGCCCTCGGCGCACCCCCCGCCCGCGGGGGGGCGGGCGCCGGCTGCCCGCGCGCGCCCACGATCGCGTCGACGAGCATCGCGCGCGTCAGCTCCGCGCGCCCGGTCTCTATCACTCTCGCCCCGTCCCGCATCGCGCTGACCCGGTCCGAAAGGTCCAGGATCTCGTCCAGGCGATGCGAAACGTAGAGCACCGCCACCCCATCCTCGCGTAGTCGCCGCACGATCCGGAGCAGGTTGGCCCCCTCATGGGCAGACAGCGACGCCGTTGGCTCGTCCATTACAATCAGCCGCGCCCGGCGCATCAGCGCGCGGCCGATCGACAGCATCCAGCGCTGCGCCGTCGTCAGGTCGCCCGCCCGCCGGTCGAGCGAAAAGGTAATGCCCAGCCGCCGCGCCACGGGTTCGACCTCGGCGCGCACCGCCCTCCCGTTGATCACGCCCAATCGGGTCGGCTTGGGCACGCCGAGCATGATGTTCTGCAGTCCCGTCAGGGCCGCCACCAGGTTCAGTTCCTGGTGGATGAAGCCAAATCCCAACTCCGTTGCCCGTTGCGGCGTCGCGATCTCGACCGGCCGGTCTTCGAGGCGGATCGTTCCGCGCTCGGGCATGACGACCCCTGCCAGGATACGGATCAACGTCGATTTTCCCGCCCCGTTCGCGCCCACCAGCCCGTGGACTTCACCCGCCCGCAGGGTGAGATCGACGCCACGCAACGCCCGGACGCCGCCGAAGCTCCGCTCGAGTTTGGCGACCTCGACGAACGGGGGCACTGCCGTGCCCACTCCCCGGATCAGGCCCTGCTCATCGCACGGCCTCGGGGTGGGCGGCGACGAACGCGTCAGCGTTGGCGTGCGTGACGACCACCGCCGGAACCTCGACCGCTTCGGCGTGCCAGCCCGCCCCCGCCTTGATCGCCGCGTCGAGCGTGTCCACCAGCCGCTCGCCCTCGGCGGCGCTGTTCTGCCAGGCAGTCGCCGTCATCCGGCCGGCCTTGATCGCCGCAAGCGCCTACGCGTTTCCGTTATCGCCGTAGACCTTCACATCCGTTCGCGCCTGCTGGCGCAACGCCGAGATCGCGCCGATCGCGGGGTCGTCCCAGCAGCCCCAGATGGCGAGCGGGCCGCTCCCCTCCGGATGCGAGGCGAGCCAGGCGGTCGCATATTGCGCGCCATCCTGGAAGAAGCCCGGGATGCGAACCTCGTTCTTGACGACCGAGATCGCGGGAGCGCGCGCGAGAATCCGGTCAAACACCGCCTCGCGTTCCCGGCACACCTGTCCCGTGTGATAGGTCAGAGCCAGCACGGCGCCCTTGCCGCCCAGATCCGAGACGATCATGTCGGCGATCGGCGCGGCCAGCGGTCCGCCGCTGCCGTTTGTCGCCACCACCCCCGAGGCGAGCCCGCCACCCCAGGTCGCGACCGGCACGTGCGCCGACCTCGCCGCGGACAAGCCCGCCCCGAGCGAGGTCGCCGGAAACACGAGATCGATCACGCCGATGGCGCCGCGCTGGACGAGATTCTGGATCGCGGCGTTCGCCTGGTCGGCGCTGCCGGCCGCATCGATGACCGACACGTCCCACCCAAGCGCGCCGGCCGCCTTTGTTGCTCCCTCGATAAAACGATGATTGTTCGCCTCGTTGGCGGAGATCGAAACAAGCCCGAGCAGCGGCTTGGCCTCGGCGACCGCAGCCGTCCAGAACGGGGCCAGAACGACAGTCGTCACTGCCATCAACGCTGTTCTCACGACCATGCTCCCTCCGCACGCCGACCGGGTTTGCCCGGCCCTTCGTTGAGACCAACGTTCTCAAAGCAGCGCGAGATTGGCAAGGAGACGCATGGGTCGGCCGAAAGTAGAGGGTCAATGACGCTCGCAGTGAGCTGGTCACCGAAACTCTGGAGGTATTCAGAATCCCCTTCATCCTGTGCGCGTAGCTCAGGGTGCGGAGCCAGGCTCGGCCGTCCTTCGGGGCCAGGCAGGCGAGAGGGGTTCACCAAATGCCGGGACTAAACAGGTAGGCTGCGCCAGCTCCTACGGGCCCGTCACGGTCGTTCAGGTGCGCAACCCACGAAAACGCCGCCCGTTTATCGAGTATCTCAGCCTTATAGAAGCCCAGCGTAACGCAGCGTCGGAGCAGCAGAAAGAGGAGGTTGATCAGTTGGCCGCCAGGCCGGGGCCAAAGCCGTATCCCCTTGACGAGAACAGCTGTCTTCCGGCCACGTGACAGTCGATCACTGGAACAGGTCTCGCGCTGCGCATAGGAGGCACATGGACGAACGTCTTCTCCGCACGATCGACGCGGTCCGTGAGACGAAAGCGGCCTGGGGCCTGCTGACCTCACCGGACTCTGTTTCCTACGCAACCGGATGGTTCGAGCCGGCCGACACCGGTCTGGGCGCCTTTGCCGTGGGCCCGGCCACCGCGCTCGTCGGCCACGACGGTATCGTCGGTCTCGTGGCACCGCGCCGTCCGAACGCCGCCTCATGGGCCACGCACATCGAGCTATTCGACGACTACGGGCTGCACCATGCGCACCCAGCGGTCGAGGCACATCGCGACGCTCTGGTCAGGCTCGTTCGATCGCTCGGGGTCGCGGGGACGCTCGCCATCGAGCCCGCGTCCTGCACTCGGGCGGTTTTGTCTGCCCTGCCTTCCGCTCCGACCGTCGACCTCGTACCTTCGTTGCGGCGCCACCGTGCGATCAAGACGGACGACGAAGTGGTGAGCCTTTCGCGTTGCGCCGCAATAGCCGCCGCGGGGCAACTCGCCTTGCTTGACCCGCATGCTCTCGCACCTGGAATGACCGAGATTGAGCTGTTCAACCGGATCAGAGGCCGGATGGAGGCGCAGGCCGGCGAGCGCCTATCGGTTGCGGGCGACCTGTTGTCCGGGCGCGAACGGACGGCCGCCATCAGTGGCTGGCCCGGCAGTCGACGGATCCAGCGACACGACGCCGTCCTCGCCGACCTGGCGCCTCGATTCGAAGGCTACTGGGGCGACTCCTGTGCCACTGTCGTGCTCGGTGAACCGTGCCGAGCGCAACTCCGCCTCTTCCACGCCGCGCAAGCCGGCTTGCGGCACGCCATCGAGATCCTGCGCCCCGGCATCGCAGCCAACGACCTGCATCGTTCGGTGCGTGCCTGCGTGCAACGCGAAGGCTGCGACTACCCTCACCACACCGGACACTCGATCGGCACGGCGGTCCACGAGCATCCGCGTCTGTGCGATGCCGAGAGCATGACGTTGCGCGCCGGCATGGTTCTCATGATCGAGCCCGGCGCCTACGATCCTGATGTCGGCGGTGTCAGGCTCGAATGGATGTTACGCGTCACCGAGGCGGGCTGCGAGCCGATCGCGCCGTTCCCGCATCAGGCATGGCTGGCAATTTAGCGATCATGGCTCCACTGCTTCATGGTCTCGCGCGCTCTCACCCGAGCGGGACTGGAGGCGGAGCACCAGCTCCCTTCATCGACTAGCCGGTCGCTCTCGCCGCCGCTGACCAGTAATGCTGTGCGTAGTGGGATCGAGCTCCCGCAGCAATCGCGGCTGGATCGAATTGCTGTCCGGCGAAGCGGTTCGGCGATAACGAACTGAGCGTCGCCGAACCGCCCGGCGACTTGATCATGTCGCACAGCGCTTCTCCAAAGGCCGGCGCCGTCGACAACCCGCCGACATTGCATCCGCCGATGACAAAGAAGCCCTCGACACCGGCAACCGGCCCGATCACGTGCTCGTCGTCGATCGTCATCGTCGGCAGGCCGCCACGCAGAATCGCAGTCGGCACACGATCGAAGACAGGAAACTCCGCCTCAACCGATCTCACTAGGCGGTCGATGACCGAGCGATCGAGCGGCACCTGGTCAATCCCGGCCGGCGGCTGCTCGACGAGCAGCGGATCGGGTTCGTAGCCGCCAAGCATCAGGCCGCCGTCGCATGGCCGGACATAGACGTTGGCGTCAAGCACGCGGGTGATCGGCTGGTCGTTGGCAACACCCGGAAACGGCTCGGTGATGATCAGCTGGTGCCGAACCGCGACCACCGGCAACGATGCCGCGGGTCTCAGGTCTCGGAGCCATGCGCCCGCGGCGTCGACGACGATGCGGCTGCGGATCGTGCCGCGCGACGTGTAAACACCGGCGACCGAGCCGCCGCGGACCGTGATATCCTCTACCGCGGTGAACGGCAGCAACGCACAGCCGAGCCGTTCGGCCGCTTCCGCGTAGGCGCGACACAGCGATCCCGGCTCGAGATACACATCATCTGGATAGAACGCGATCACACGTGCGGCCGTGGCATTAAGATGCGGCATCCGCTCCTCCGCCTCACGTGCGGTCACCAGCCGCACCGCCACTCCGAATTCCCGACCACGCGCGCACTCGGTGTCGAGTTGTCGTGCCAACGAATCGCCGCGAGCCAGTTTCAGACTCCCGGCCTGGTGCACGGTCAAGGCGACTCCAGTCTCGGCCTCGAAGGCGAGCAGCTTCTCGATCCCGCGCCGAGCGAGCCCGGTCATCAGCGCTGTCGGCCGCAGTACCGCACTCAATCCAGCCGCGCGCGGCGAGGTCTGACCGCCGATCGCGGCCCGATCTAGGAGTGCGACCGAAAAGCCGGCGGCGCCGAGGTGCCAGGCGGTCGAGCTCCCCAGCGCGCCCGACCCGATCACGACCGCATCGACTTCCTCGATCATCCCAATGCTCCGGCGCTTGACTATCATCCTATGATAGGACCAAGTTTCGATATTGTCGATCTGAGGTCGTGTGGCTTGCTAACGGACAAGGTGCTTCTGGTGACAGGCGGTGGATCAGGGATCGGCGCCGCGACGGCGCGGCTCGCAGCTCGCGACGGCGCTCTGGTCATCGTGGCCGACATCGACGGCGCCGCTGCGCGTGCGGTCGCGGACGCGATCTCCGCCGACACCGTCGAGGTCGATGTTCGTGACCCCGCGTCTGTCGAGACCATGGTCGATCAGGTCGTCGCCAGGCATGGCAGGCTGGACGGGGTAGTGCATTCGGCGATGTCGGTGCCGCTCGTCAACAAGCAAGACCGCCGCGTCACCGAGCTTTCGGAAGCGGCGTGGAGCAGCATCATCACCCTCGTGCTGACCGGTACCTTTCACGTCTGCAAATATGCCGGCCGTGCCATGCTGGCCCGTAGGTCTGGCTCGCTGGTCCTGGTCGCAACCGCCGACGCGCTCATCGGGCAGGCCGGGCTCGACGCGTACACCGCGGCCAAGGGCGGCGTGGTCTCAATGACACGGTCGATGGCCGCCGGCCTTTCGCCCGAGGGCGTGCGGGTGAATGCGATCTGTCCTGGCTTCGTCGACACGCCACACCAGCGGCAGTTCCTCGACCGACCGGCTGATCGTGCCCGCATCGAGGCGATGCATCTGATGCCGATCATGTCGGCCGACGAGGTGGCGGAGTTCGCCATCTTCCTCTCGTCGGAACGCGCGCGCCGGCTTACCGGCGGCGTGCACGCCTGCGACGGCGGCTACAGCGCCTTCAAGGGTCGCCTCGACGTCATGCAAGTGTTCGATCGTGGCGACGCCTAGGCCACCGCGTTCCATCTTCAGCCAGATCGTCGACCGGCTCGGCGCGTCCCTGGTCGCCGACGCCTATCCGGACGGTGTGCTACCGGTTGAGGCCGAGCTCGCCACGTCACTCGGCGTCGGTCGAAACCTCCTGCGCGAAGCGATCAAGGTCCTGGCGAGCAAAGGGCTGGTCGACGTCAAACCCAAGCGCGGCACACGACTGCGGCTTCGCGCCGAATGGAACCTGCTGGATCCCGATGTCCTTGACTGGGTTGGGCGGTCGGCGCACAGCACGCGCCACTCGCTCGATGTCGTCGAGTTCCGGCTCATCGTCGAGCCGCTCGCAAGCCATCTCGCCGCTTTGCGCGCGACAGCCGCCGAGCGCGCGTCGATCGAGACGGCATGCGCCGCGCTCGAAGCCTGCCTGGGCGAGCCCTCTCTCATCGCCGAGCGCGATCTCGCATTCCACGGCGCGATTCATCTCGCCTCGCACAACGCACTGCTTGGCAGCATCGGCGCGTTGCTCGGCACCGCGATGCAGGCGCAGGTCCGAACGACGACGGACCATCCGGGCGCTTTCGAGCGCGGCCTACCGCTGCATCGGGAGGTGACGCAGGCGATCCGCGAGGGCGACGCTGCCTGGGCCGAGGAAGCCTCCCGGCGACTCGTCCTGATGCCCTACGGAGATCTCGCTGATCGTCTGGCCGTACCCGAGCGTCAGCGCTTGTCAGCGCCTTCCCGGCGACACGCCGCCGACACGAACGCCTTTGTCGAAGAGCACCCCGACCGATGAGAGGAGCCGACCCATGCTTCGTCGAGCCGCACTCGCACTGTTGCTTCTGCTCCCCGCCGGTCAGTCGGCCTTCGCGGCTGACAACCTGTCCGGACAGACACTCAGCGTGCTGCTCCCACCGTGGGGAACGCTGCCCAAGACGATGATCGATCAGTTCCAGAACGAGACCGGTGTGCATCTCCAACTACAGACACTCGGCTGGGATGACATCCGCACCAAGATCGTCACCTCGATGGTCGCCGGCAACCCGCCCGCCGACGTGACGGAGGTGGACTGGTCATGGGTTGGTCAGTTCGGCGCCGCCGGATGGTTCACCGACCTGCACGGCAAGATCGACGACGCCCTGGTCAAGGACATCCCGACCACACGCTCGTTCCTTTACAACGGCAAACTGCTGGCGATTCCGTACAACAATGATTTCCGCATCCTCATCTACAACCGTAAGCAGTTCGATCAGGCCGGCATCGCGTCGGCGCCCAGGACACTCGATGAGCTCACCCAGGACGCCAAGCTGCTAAAGCAAAAGGGCGTCGTCACCACCCCGATCGCCTTGCCGCTCTCCGCCAGCGAGGGCACCTCGACCGCCTGGTACATGCTGACCAAGGCGTTCGGCGGCGAACTCTTCGATGCAAGCGGCAAGCCGCTCTTTACCACGGCAGACAGTGCCGGCTTCAAGGCCCTTGCCTGGGAAGTCGACGCCCTGCGGGCCGGCCTGATCAACCCCGCCGCCACCGGCATGACCGACGTGCAGGTCCAAGACGAGATGAAAAACGGCCGCGCGGCGATCGACGTCGCCGGCTGGGCCGGCAATCCGGGCATCTACAACGACCCCGTCAAATCCAAGGTCGCCGGTCAGGTGAAGGCGGCCGTGTTGCCGGGGGTCGGCGGCAGGAGCCGTACCTTCGGCCTGCCCGACGCGCTCGGCATCCCGGCCAACGCGGCGCACAAGGAGGCGGCACTCGCCTTTATCGGCTGGTGGATGCGGCCGCAGAACCAGATCGAAGCCGATGCGACGTTGGGTGACCTGCCCACCCGCACGTCGGTTCTGCAGACGCTAAATTCGCAGGGCAAGCTTCCTGCGGGCGACGTCCTGCTCGCCCAGATCCCGACCACCGAACCGCTGTTTCCGGCCGGTACTCCGTCCTGGTATCCGCAATTCAGCAGTGCCGCCTCGACCGCCATAAACCAGGCCGCGAAGGGCCAGCTCACTGTAGCGCAGGCGATGGCTCAGATCGCCGCCAAGGCGAAGGCCGCGCAATCTCAGTAGGGCAGGTGGCTCAGTAAGGTTAGGTGAGTCCAGTCATGCCGACGTTCGCGCGCCTACCGATCGGCCGCGTCCGTCGCCAAGAAGCGGCCCTGGGATTGCTGCTGGCCGGACCGGTCATTGTCGTGATCGGCGGGCTAGTGCTGTACCCGCTTCTTCTGACGATATGGGACAGCCTGCATCGCATCGATCCGATGCGAGCCGGCCAGCCCTTCGTCGGATTGCGTCAGTATCGCTCGCTGTTCGCCGACCCCGACGTCCAGGCGTCCTGGTCGAACACGCTCTGGCTCGTCGTCCTGGCAGTCACCGCGGAGACCATCGGCGGGGTCGCGGTGGCATTGTTGCTCGATCGTATTCGTTGGGGGCGCAAATGGCTGATCGCCGCCGTGCTCCTGCCCTGGGCAATGCCGCCGGTGGTCAACGCGATCATCTGGCTCTGGATCTACAATCCGTCCTACGGCCTGCTCAACGCCGCCCTGCGCGGGGCCGGTGTGATCGAGACCGACCATGTCTGGTTCAACGACCGCACGACCGCACTGGTCCTGATCGCCGTCGTCCACGTCTGGCGCACCATGCCCCTGACCGTCGTCATCGTGCTCGCCGCGCTGCAATCGCTGCCGGCATCCCTGATCGAGGCCGCGAAGCTCGACGGTGCCGGTCCCTGGCAGTGCTTTCGCGCCGTTACCCTGCCGCTGATCGCGCCCGCATTGGTCATCGCGATGACACAGAGCACGATCAACGCCTTCAACCTCTTCGACGAGGCGTGGATCCTCGCCGGCGCTAGCCTCGACAGCCGAACCCTGCTTATCGAGACCTACATGCTCGCCTTCCAGGACCTCCGCTTCTCGGCCGGAATGGCGTTGTCGGTGCTGGTGATGATCGCCTCGCTCGCCGTCTCGCTCGTCTACATCCTTCGCTCCGGGCGTTCGGTCGCTTACGAATGAGAAGCGGGGCAATGAGCAGCGCGGGGCAACGACGCGGTAATATCCTGCGCGCCGGCGGCGTCGCATTGCTCTTGATCTGGTCGCTAGGCCCGCTGTATTGGAGCCTCGCGAGCAGCCTGATGGCGCCCGCCGACCTGAGTGCGAAGCCTCCGCATCTGCTGCCGCCTCGGCCGACCTTCATGCACTATGATCAGCTGTTCGGCTTGCAGAGTACGTTCCAGGGCGAGGCCGCCGCTTCCGTATGGCCCGAGTTCAGCCGCGCGCTGCTCAACAGCGTGGCGACCTCGCTGGCCGCTACCGTCCTGACCGTCATCATCGCCGCCTTCGGCGGCTATGCCTTCGTCCGGCTTCGCTTTCCGGGCCGCGATGCTGCTTTTGCGCTCACGATCGCGACTCTTGCCGTTCCCGCCTACACCGTCATGATCCCGCTCTACCGGATCATGATCGCCGTGCATCTCGTCGACACCTGGGCTGGCATTACCCTGATCTACGTGTCCGCCTTCTTGCCATTGGCGCTCTGGCTGATGCGCAGCGTCTACGCCGCCATGCCGGTCGCGATCGAGGAGGCGGCCGCGATGGACGGCGCCAGCAGGCTCTATACGCTGATCCGTATCGTGATGCCGCTCGCCGTTCCCGGCCTGATCGCCAGCGCCACCCTGACCTATCTGAGCGCCTGGGGTCAGTTCATCATCCCACTGGTGTTTTCGCCCACCGAACGCTCCAAGCCGTTGACCGTCCTCATCCCGGAGTTCGTAACCAAGAACTACGTTGATTACGGCCTGATGAACGCCGCCGGCCTGCTCGCGATCATTCCCGCGCTCGTGATCGTCGTCTTCCTTCACCGTCACCTGGTCAGCGGCCTCATGGCCGGCTCCGGCCGCTGATCCCAATCAAGGAGAGATTTCATGCGCCAGGTTATCGACAAGGGTGCCGTTCCCGCCGGCGGCCACTACTCGCCGGCGATCGTCGCTGGCGGCTTGGTCTTCGTCTCCGGCCAGGGACCGCTCGATCCGCAGTTGGGCACCGTCCCGGACGGCTTCGTGGCACAGGTGCAGCAGACGATGCGCAACCTGAAGACTGTCTTGCGCAACGCCGATGTTGCTCTGGAGAACGTCGTCAAGATCAACGCCTACCTCACCGACGTCACCCGCTTTGCCGAATTTGACGACGCCTACCGCGCTTTCTTCCCCTCGGCACCCCCCGCCCGCACCACCGTCGGCGCCCAGCTGATCGGCATCCAGGTCGAGATCGACTGCATCGCCGTCCTGCCATCCTCCGCATGACCGCGGACGAGCTCGACACGCCCGTGCCGGTGATCGATCTCGACATCGTCGAGAGAAACCTGGCTGCCATGCAGGCCTATTGCGATGAGCACGGCCTACGGCTGCGCCCCCACATCAAGACCCACAAGCTGCCATGCCTCGCGCGTCGCCAGATAGAGCTCGGCGCCGTCGGCATCACCTGCCAGAAGCTCGGCGAGGCCGAGGTGATGGTGGGCGCCGGCCTGAACGACATCCTGATCTCTTTCCCCATCGTCGGCGCCCCCAAGGTGACGCGCCTGTCCGCACTCGCCCGCCGCGCGACGATCCGTGTCGCGATCGACAACAGGCTGGCACTCGACACGGCAGCACAGGCAGCACGCGCCGCGGGTGTCGCGATAGGAATTTTGGTCGAGTTCGACAGCGGCATGCATCGGACCGGGGTCGTCGCGCCGGACGAAGCGGTCGATCTTGCACGACGCGTCGCGGCCACGCCAAACCTGCGCTTTGACGGTCTCATGACCTATCCGGCCACCGAAGCAACGTCGGCCTTCTTGCACGAAGCCATGGCACTGCTGCGAAAGGACGGCTTGCCGATATCGATCGTCTCCGGCGGCGGCACACCCAGATCGCGTCACGCCCACACGTTCCCAGGTCTGACCGAATATCGTGTTGGCACCTACATCTATAACGATAGGAACACTGTCGCAGTTGGTGCCGCGACCGTCACCGACTGCGCGATGACCGTCCTTGCAACCATCGTCAGCCGGCCGACGCCGGACCGCGCCGTGATCGACGCCGGCTCCAAGACGCTGTCAAGTGATCCGGCGTCGGCAGGACGCGGTTTCGGCATTCTCGTCGAATACCCCGACGCGATCATCGAACGGCTGAACGAGGAGCATGGCATGCTCGATTTATCGCAGTGCCGGGGCCGTCCTGTATCGGGCGAGCGCGTGCGTATCATTCCCAATCATTGCTGCGTGGTGACCAATCTGCACGACGAGGTGGTGGCAGTGCGCGGCGACGAGGTGATCGGCGCTTGGCCGGTCGCAGCCCGTGGCAGAACGACCTAAAAAGCAAGCGCATACGGCACCTGCTTTGGCATCGCCGGCGATATCAGGCCGGCCAGGATTTCGTCCAGCTGCTGGGCTAAGGGATCGGATCGCCGCTCGAGACGGCACGTTGCTCCAGTCATCAGCAAATTGCGGCGGCTCGGCTGCATGAGCGTGCTGCGCGAGCGCGGCTCGGGTTCTACGACGCGGTGCTGGGCTGACCGACCGCCACAGCGTGCCCAACGCTCTGGCCTGTCGAAATCCTCTTCGCGCCTGCTTGTCGGCGTACATCCACCCGACGATCTCCGACCAGCTCGACACGGGGGCGTCGTCTCGCATTCGGCTGGGTCGTAGATCAGCGCGTGCCGGCACCGGGACCGCCGCCACTTCCTCGTGCGGCAGTCGACAGTTCTGGATCGTGTTCACGCTGTAGCGCCCAGGCGCCAGAGTCCCGAAGGCGACCCGAAGCACCAGGCGCGTCCCTTCCGCCGAACGAACGTCGTCGTCGTGTCCGGGTCAATCCGCATGTCGGTAGCCGAGCGAGGCCCCGCTGCCAATCTCTTGTTAGTGTGGTTCGTCGCTTGGCGCGAGGCGATCTCGTGCGACCCGGCTGGTGACCAGCTGATCGACGGTCTGTCGCGGCATCGCTGGCTCTTTCTAGTATCACAAGCGTGTGGCCGCCGCAGCAGGCGGGGGAGCCACTTGGTAAATTGGTGTTTGCACGTCAGAAGGGCATAGGAGAGCATCAGTGGAGTGGGATCATTTGGGCGCAGTGGGCGATGCCTTACCGAGGCCGGACTCAACAAGAAACGAGCGCGCAATCGCCGACAATTTCCCGACCAGAGCGGCACTGTTGGCGACGTTCACCAGGCACGCCGCTTAGGAAGCCTCGTTCAGCGACATCGCCGCGATGCTGCCCGAAACATCGGCGGTCGCTGCAACGGAGGCGCTACCGTCAAGGACTATAGAGGACATGGTTACCTGCTAGCGTCAGGCAACCATTACAAAATCGGACGTAGCAAGGAATCAGGGAGATCCGTGTTTCCCTTCCGGACGCAGTGACGCTCGTTGATGCCGTCCGGACGACGACCCGCCAGGCATCGACACTTACCGGCAACGCAGGTTTGCGAAAAGGTCGGCGCACGGGAAGTGGTTCAAGCCTAACTGGCAAAAATAACAGCTTTCAAGCGCTGCAAGTTCCACTAACCCTGGCTGGAGGACCTGACGTGGTTCAGCGATCCAAGCTGTCTTTTATGGAGGATGCTGGCCTATGAGGACACTCCCTCACAGCGTTTTCTCGTAGATGCGGTAGCGCTTGGACGGGGTCGGCGTCAGCCGCTCGATCAGCCGTCGCATCGGACGGTTGGTCTCGAGAATCCAGCCGAGCTCCACGGAGCGGAACGGCAATCGCCTGCCTCGGCGCATCAACTCGGCGATGATCAGCGACGGCATGAGCTGACCGAGGGGCGTGCCGCGAAGCGACGAGCTGACCCCGAGCAGCATCACACGCGCGGAGTGGAAGCGACCGGTCGCAATTCGCCAGCCGAGGCGCACCCAACCCGCAGGCGAGGGGGCGCCGCCGAGATCAGCAACCACATCGTAGATGTTCGGCACCAGCAGCGCCATCGCAAGCGGTTCACCCTGCCGCTCGACCACCACAAGGTGGTCACGTCGCAGCACCGGGCGGAGCTCCTTGACCATCGAGGCGATGTCGGTCTCCGCAAGCGGCGTGAAGCCCCAGTTGTCATGCCAGGCATCGTTCCACAGTCGCCGGATGA
Source organism: uncultured Acetobacteraceae bacterium (assembly GCA_964246135.1). Lineage (GTDB taxonomy): Bacteria > Pseudomonadota > Alphaproteobacteria > Acetobacterales > Acetobacteraceae > CAXTPV01. The sequence goes on from CAXTPV010000043.1 coordinate 12,635, forward strand.
TCTCGGCGTCCTCCCGCAGCTTACCGCGGCGCAGGCCCCGAACCATGAGGCCGCCTTCACCAAGACGCATCGTAGGCACCGGCAATGCCGCCTCGGCGGCCGGTCCGACCTCGAGCTCGTAGGCGAGGAGGTCCATCGCCTTGGCCCAGCCGGCAGTCTCGATGCGGGCGGCAAGGTAAGCGGGATGCCAGGACATCATCACCATCGATCTTGCGACCTGGCCGCTGATCATCTGGCCCGACTCGCCTGTTGGAGACAGGTTGTAGGGGCCGCGCGCCCGCTGCATGCCTTGATCCCGCAGCCAGTCTGTGGCGGCGTTCAGCAACGCATCGACGACCGGCTGCTCGTCGATCGCGTCGAGCGCGCCGAACAGCCCGATCGCCGCGCCCCAGCTCGCGATGGCGGTCGGATCCACCTGAGCGGAGACCCGGCCGACGACCTGACCGCCCCGACGTGCGAGAAAGTAGCGGGCGCGGCCGAGGCTGAAGAACGATGCGGCCGCCGGGTCGAACACCGCGCGTCGCTCCAGATCGAGCGGCGGCACGTAGCCGGGCAAAGTCGCGTAAAGCTGACGCGGAAGGCGGATGAAGGTCTTGATGTCACGCTTGGAGAGGGCCGGTTCGACGATGACGGCATCGGGCTCGATCATGGTGGTCGGGACATCCCTTCGACAGTCCGGTCACGGGGCGGGCCTGCCGATCGTGTCTGCCAGAGCCCAGACATGCTGTCACACGCCGACCAAAATCGGGCGAGGAATGCCCGCTTGACGATCAAGCCGCCTGTGATCCTGGTCACCGGCGCGTCCAGCGGGATCGGCGCCGCGCTGGCGCGGCATCACGCGGGTCCTGGCTTGGACCTTCTGCTCTGGGGACGCGACGTGGACCGGCTGCACGCCGTCGCGGAGTCGTGGGGGCCGGCCGGCCCCCCCCCCGGGTCGAGGGTGGAGCCCTCGCCTTACTTTT
>CAXTPV010000044.1:0-13545 GCA_964246135.1 uncultured Acetobacteraceae bacterium
GATGTACGCCAAGGGACACAGCTACGGCGAGTACGTGTTCGATCATGGCTGGGCCAACGCGTTCGAGCGCGCGGGCGGGCGCTACTATCCAAAGCTGCTGGTCGCGTCGCCGTTCAGCCCGGTGCCCGGGCCGCGCCTCTTGCGCCACCCGACGCTTGGGCCGCCGGTCGAGACGCTGGCGGCGGCGCTGCGGCAGGCGTGCGAGGAACTGGACCTCTCCTCGTTGCACGTGACGTTCTGCCGCGACGCGGAGTGGCAGGCGCTTGGCGAGGCCGGCTGGCTGCAGCGGCTCGGCATGCAGTTCCACTGGCAGAACGAAGGCTACGGCAGCTTCGACGATTTCCTGGGCGCGCTGAACGCGCGCAAGCGGAAGTCGATCCGGCGTGAGCGGCGCGATGCCGGCGCCGCGGGTCTGCGGTTCCTGACGCTGCGCGGCGCCGAGATACGGCGAGAGCACTGGCGGGCGTTCTATCGTTTCTATCTGTCGACCGTGGACCGGAAATGGGGCAGCGCGTATTTGTCCGAGACCTTCTTCCCATTGCTGTCGGAACGTCTGGGCAACCGGATCGTGCTGATGCTGGCGGAGCACGACGGCACGCTGGTTGCCGGTGCGCTCAACCTGATGGGGTCTGATGCACTCTACGGACGCAACTGGGGCTGCGTCGGTGAGTGGCCGTTCCTTCATTTTGAACTCTGCTACTACCAGGCTATTGATTTCGCGATCGTTAACGGTCTGGGTCGCGTCGAGGCCGGCGCTCAGGGCGAGCATAAAATCCAGCGCGGCTACCTGCCGCGTCCGACCTACTCGGCGCATTGGATCAGCCATGCCGGGCTGCGCCAGGCGGTGCGGGAGGCGCTGGCGCTGGAACGGCCGGCGGCATTGCGCGAGATGGAGGAACTATCGGCGCTGTCGCCGTTTCGAGAGGAATAAAGTCCGGGAGGTCAGATGAGCGAGACAGCCAAGAAGACCGACGAGCGCGTCCGGATCAGGGCCTATCATCTCTGGGATCGCGATGGTCGCCCACATGGGCGAAACGATGACTACTGGACTCGGGCACTTGCCGAGATACGCGAGGAGGAACGCCCGGTGATGGTGCCTGTCGAGCCGTGACGCCGACTCAGGCGGCTTGCGTCGCCTCGAGCAGCCGGTCGTCGATCCGGGCCAGGAACGCTTCGGTGGTGAGCCAGGGTTGGTCCTTGCCGATCAGCACCGCCAGGTCCTTGGTCATCTCGCCCGCCTCGACGGCCTCGACGCAAACCCGCTCCAACGTCTCGGCGAAGCGCACGAGGTCGGGGGTGTCGTCGAAGCGGCCACGGTAGATCAGGCCGCGTGTCCAGGCGAACACCGAGGCGATCGGGTTGGTGGACGTGGCCCGGCCGCGCTGGTGTTCTCGATAGTGGCGGGTGACGGTGCCGTGCGCCGCTTCCGACTCGACGGTCTTGCCGTCGGGACTGAGCAGGACGCTGGTCATCAGCCCGAGGCTGCCGAAGCCCTGCGCCACGATGTCGCTCTCGACGTCGCCGTCGTAGTTCTTGCAGGCCCAGACGTAGCCGCCGGTCCACTTGAGCGCGGCCGCGACCATGTCGTCGATCAGGCGATGCTCGTAGGTCAGGCCCTTGCTCTCGAAGGCGGAGCGGAACTCGCGGTCGTAGATCGACTGGAAGGTGTCCTTGAACAGCCCGTCATAGGCCTTGAGGATGGTGTTCTTGGTCGAGAGGTAGAGCGGCAGCTCGCGGTCGAGGCTGTAGCTGAAGCTCGCGCGCGCGAAGCCTTCGATCGAGGCGAGCGTGTTGTGGATGCCGAGCGCGACGCCGGGTCCCTTGAAGTCGTGCACCTCGAGCTCGAGCGGCGCGCCGCCATCCGCCGGCTGGTAGTTCAAGGTGACACGGCCGGGGCCCGGGATCCGGGTCTCGGCGGCGCGGTAGATGTCGCCATAGGCGTGGCGGCCGATGATGATCGGCCTGGTCCAGTGCGGCACCAGGCGCGGCACGTTGGCGCACACGATTGGCTCGCGGAAGATGGTGCCGTCAAGGATGTTGCGTATGGTCCCGTTCGGGCTTCGCCACATCTTCTTCAAGCCGAACTCGGTGACGCGCGCCTCGTCGGGCGTGATCGTCGCGCATTTGACGCCGACGCCGTGACGGCGGATCGCGTGCGCGGCGTCGACCGTCACCTGGTCGTCGGTCGCGTCGCGATGCTCGATGCCGAGGTCGTAGTATTCGAGATCGATATCGAGATAGGGCAGGATCAGCTTGTTTTTGATGAAGCTCCAGATGATGCGTGTCATCTCGTCGCCGTCGAGCTCGACGACGGGTGTCTTCACCCTGATCTTCGCCATGTGCCTGCTGGTCCCGTCGGTTCCTGGCCGCGCGCTTCACGTCGTCGGCGCTTCAGGCCGTCCTAGGTGACGCGGAGCCTTGACGCAAGGATGCGCGTCAACGCCGGTATGGGTTTGGAAGGAGATCGCCGACCTTCCGGCGCGTCAGGCCGCTCGGCTCCGGAACGATAACTTCGGCCAGGGGATCGAAGTCCAGCAGCAACTCGCGGCAGGCGCCACACGGGGGCACCACGGCGATCAAGCGCTCCTGTTCATCAGGTTTTGGGTGGCGCACCGCGACCGCGAGCTCGACGCTGCCATCGCCCTCCAGGATCGCACGGCCGAGTGCCACCGCCTCGGCGCAGATCGAGAGGCGACCCACGGTGGTGCCGAGGTGAAGCCCGGTCCAGATCCGTCCATCGCGCGAGCGGAGTGCCGCACCCACCATGTGCCAGAACGGGCGGTAATGGCGGCGCACGACATCACGTGCTGCCTCGACGAGGGCGAGGTCCGCGTCCGACGGTTCAGACGTATCGAACATCGCTCGTGTGACGCGGGCCGTTCAGGCCGAGGTGCAGCGTCGTGTCGCTCGTCTCGACTGACCGTCGGATCAGTCGGCGGCGTCCGCCTCCTCGAGCTCGTCGCGGGTGGGCGGCGTCAGCAGGGCGTTGGCGACGACGCCGGATTGGTCGCGGATGCGTTGCTCGATAGCCGCGGCCATGTCAGGATGGTTGCGCAAGAACTGCTTGGCGTTCTCCCGCCCCTGCCCGATCCGCTGGCTGTCATGGCTGAACCAGGCGCCCGACTTCTCGACGACGCCGGCCTTGACGCCGAGGTCGACAAGCTCGCCGACCTTGCTGATGCCTTCTCCGTACATGATGTCGAACTCGACCTGGCGGAACGGCGGCGCGAGCTTGTTCTTGACCACCTTGACCCGGGTCTGATTGCCGACGATCTCGTCCTTGTCCTTGATCTGGCCGATGCGTCGGATGTCGAGCCGGACGGACGCGTAGAACTTGAGCGCGTTGCCGCCAGTCGTCGTCTCGGGATTGCCGAACATGACGCCGATCTTGAGCCGTATCTGGTTCAGGAAGATCAGCATCGTCTTGGAGCGCGAGACCGAGCCGGTCAGCTTGCGAAGCGCCTGGCTCATCAGCCTCGCGTGCAGTCCGACATGGCTGTCGCCCATGTCTCCCTCAAGCTCGGCACGTGGCACCAGGGCTGCGACGCTGTCGATGACCAGCACGTCGACCGCTCCTGAACGTACCAGCGTGTCGGCGATCTCGAGCGCCTGTTCGCCGGCGTCCGGCTGGCTGATCAGGAGGTTGTCGATATCGACGCCGAGCTTGCGGGCATAGCTGGGATCGAGCGCGTGCTCGGCGTCAACGAAGGCGCAGGTGCCGCCAAGCTTTTGCGCCTCGGCGATGGCGTGAAGCGCGAGCGTGGTCTTGCCTGAACTCTCGGGGCCGTAAATCTCGATGATGCGGCCTCGCGCCAAACCGCCGATGCCGAGCGCCATGTCGAGACCGAGCGAGCCGGAAGGAACCACCTCGATCTGGTGGTCCAACGCCCGCTGGCCCATCCGCATGATGGAACCCTTGCCGAAGGCGCGCTCGATCTGGCTGAGCGCGCCCTCGAGTGCCTTGCCCTTGTCCATGGATATCCCCCCGCCTCTGGCCCGCAGCGTAAGCGATGGGGCGATGATGTCGTCCCGAGCGCTCCTACAGTGTCACGAACCGGACGGCCGCCGCAACTCGATGCGGCACGCGCACGACGTTGTCTCGCCCGGGGTCTCGCCCGGGCGGACACGGTTTGTGCCGACCGATTGCTGGGCTGACGGCTGGTCCGTTAAGAACCCGTTCGTGTTTTGTTCAGATAGTGGGAACGGTGCTCGTATCAAGCGGGAACGGCATCGTCGCACTTACTGGATGGCGGGGGCTCGGCGCTGACCGAGCCGCCAGACATAAGCGATCACCGCGGCAACCGCCTGGAAGTGTTCACGCGGGATTTCCTGGTCCAGCGGCACGGTGAACAGCGCCCGGGCCAGCGGTGGATTGGCGACGACCGGCACCCTGTGTTCGCGCGCGAGGGCACGGATACGCGCCGCGACCTCGTCGGCCCCCTTTGCGATCACCTTCGGCGCCGAGCGGCTACCCTGCTCGTAGGAGAGCGCCACGGCATAGTGGGTCGGGTTCGTCAGCACGACGGCCGCGCGCGGCACCGCGAGCATCATGCGCTGCCTTGCGCGTTGACGCCGAAGCTGGCGCAACCGGCCCTTTACATGCGGATTGCCCTCGGTGTCCTTGTGCTCGTCCCGGACATCCTGCTTGCTCATCAGCAGGCCGCGGCGGCGGTGATAGCGCACCCAGACGATGTCGATCGCGGTGATTACCGCCTGCACGGCAAGGAGCATCAGGACGGCGCGCGTGATCAGACCGATCAACGTGTTGGCGGTCGCCGACGCTTGCCCGTAGCCCGCGAGCGACAGAGAACTCAGGGCTCCAGCGAGGATCCTCTCGACCACGAACGCGAACGCCGCCAGCTTTACGATGGATTTCGCGGCCTCCACCAGATTGGTGGTGCCGAACAGGCGCTTAAGGCCGCGTCCGGGGTTCAGCCGTGCGATGTCGGGGATCAGGGCTTGCGGCCGGATGTTCAGTCCGCTCTGCATGGCCGTCGCGGCGACGGCGGCGATCACTGCTGCCAGCAGCACCGGCACCACGAGAACCGCCGCCGGAACGCCGATTTCGGTCCAAAGCGCCGCCGTTCCCTGGGTGCCGAACTCGATCCGACCGCTCGATGCCACCAGGTTCTGCAGGGTGATGGTGAAGCGCTCGCCGCCATGCGCCCATGAGGCGATCAGCGCGCCCGAGCCGGCGGCAAGGACCGACAGGCCGACCGCCTCGCGGGAGATCGGGACGTTTCCTTCCTCGCGCGCCTGTTGCAGGCGCCGAGCGGACGCGGCTTCGGTACGATCACCGCCGTTACCCTCAGCCATGCGCCATCGCGGCGATGCCAAGCATACGTGTGTTCGCCACCTCCCCCCACTGCATCAGCAGTGCCTGCGCGAGCAGCGCGAGCAGGACCATGCCGCCAAGTACCTGTCCGGGGAGAAGTGCCGCGCCGGTCTGCATGGTGGGAACGAACTTCGACAGCAGGCCTAAGCAGACGTTCCACAAGGTCGCCGCGATGACGAAGGGTGCGGCGAGCCGGAACGCCAGCGAGAAGGTCTCCGAGGTTGCCCGCACGATGGTCTCGGTGGTGTCGTTGATCGAGAGCTGACCGCCGAGTGGGACCAGCCGGTAACTATCGGCGATCGCCTGTAACGGCAGCGCGTAAAGCCCGGACGAGAGCAGCAGGACCGGGGCGGCCAGCGAGAACAATCGTGCGATGCCGCTCGTTTGAGCGCCCAGTTCGGGGTCCGTCTGCATGACGCTCGTCAAGCCGGTCATGAGCGAAATGATCTGCCCGGCGACCGGCAACGCCAGCGTCACCAGCCTCGCGAGCCAGCCGAGAAACAGCCCACACAAACCCTCGCGCGCGATCACCGCCAGCACCTCAAGCGGGGGCATGCTCGGGTCTGGCGCGTGATCCAGTTGGCCGGGCGCCACGAGCAGCGTGATGCCCATCGCGAGTCCGGCTCGGACCATGGCCGGCGGACCTGCCTCGCCGAGGCCGGGCATGACCGCGACGGCGACGCCGACGCGGCAAAGAACGAGCGATCCGCCGAACGCAAGCGAAGGCAAATCCGACATTGTCAGGTCGAGAGGCATGATCAGCGGCCGCCGACGGCGATCAACTGATCGAAGATGACGTGCGTGTAGTCCGCGAGCGACGAGTACAGGAAATGTTCGGAGAACGTCAGCACCAGAACGAGTGCGAGCAGTTTGGGGACAAAGGCGAGGGTCTGCTCGCTGATCTGCGTGACAGCCTGCACGATGGAGACCGCCAACCCAACCGCGAGCACCGTCAGCAGCGGGATAGCGCCGAGCTTTAGGATCACGATGAACATGTCGCGCATCGCGACGACAAGATCTTCTTCCTGCACGATGCCCTCCTGGCTTCGATGCGGAGTTTCCCCGAGAGTGTAACCGGAAGGCTGGCGTCAGATCGCCATCTGCATGACCTGCTGGTAGGCTTGGACAACCTTGTCCCGGATCGTCGTCACTTCCTGCAAGGCGAGCTGTGCCTTCGATAGCGCTGTTACGACCTGCGTCAGATCGCCACCGTTCGCGACAGCCGAAGTCGCGCTTTGATCGGCGGCGTTGCCGGTATCAACGGCACCTTGAAGCATGTTGCTGAGCGTCGAACCAAATGAAGCGCCCGAATTCCCGGAGGTGTCGATCTGCCCGGCGCGCTGATAAGCACTGGCGGCCGCGCTTGGCGTGACGACCAGCGTGGCTACGGTCACTGGAGCATTCCAAGCGTGCGCGCCAGCATCGCTCGCGTCACTTCCATGACATCGAGGTTGGCACCGTAGGAACGCTCCGCCTCGCGCATGTCCATCATCTCGACGAAGCTGTTGACGTTCGGGAGCTTGACGTAACCGGCGGCATCAGCTGCCGGGTGGGAGGGATCGTAGCGTGTCTCGAACGGTGTAGTATCGACACCGACATGATCGACCGTCACGCCAGCCGACCCACCATTGCGCATGGAGTCGGCAAACGTCACCGTCTTGCGACGATAGGGGTCGGCCCCTGGCGCCGACCCAGTACTATCTTGATTGGCGATGTTCTCGGCGATGACCCGAAGTCGGGTTGTCTGCGCGTCCATCCCAGATGTCGAGATGTCGATTGTCGAACCGAGGTCCATTCGACCGTGCCTTTCGCGCGAAAGATTGTCTGGCTTCAAACGCCAAGAGCGATGTTGGTCAGGCTCACGTATTTTTTGTAAAGCGTGGTGACGACACGCTGGTCCTGCTCGTTATCAGCAACGAGTTTGAGCTGGTGATCGAGCGCGACCGCGTTGCCATCGGGTGAACGGTCACCGGCATCGACCTGATCGACCTGGGCGGGCATGGCAGGCGCGGGAAGATCGGCGGCATCGGTGCGGGCGAGCGCCAGACCGCCCGAGAACGCTTCAAGCGAGAACGGCTTCAGATCTCGGGGGATGTAGCCCGGCGTGTCCGCGTTGGCGACGTTGCCGGCGAGGATCCGTGTCCTGGCCTCGATCCAGCCAAGCTTGCGCTCGGCGAGGTCGAGGAAGTCGGAGCTGCCGGTGGTCATCATGGTGCGGTGTCCCCTCACCTCCTCATCATCGGGGTAAAGGATTGAGCGAAGGTTAAAGGACGCTGCGGCACCGGATCATGTCCCGGCGATGTTCACGGTTCTGAAAGGTTCACCTGTTGTGATGCGATTGCTGCCGCAAGGCTGCATCCTGTCCACGCCCGGCAAAAGGCCGCGCCCATGCATCTGTCACCCTATCTCAACGCGATCCTCGCACTCATTCTCGTGGTCACGCTGATCACTGCGGCTGCCTGGATCGTACGAAAATTCGACACCGGGCTGCTCGGTAGGCGTGTCGGTGGCAATACCCGACTGTCCCTGCGTGCTTCGCTCAGCCTTGATGCCAAGCGCCGCGTCGTCATCGTCGCATGTGATCGGAGCGAGGCGCTGATCCTGACGGGGCCGAGCGGGGATGTTTTCCTCGGCTGGGTCGGCGCGCAGGCAACACCTGACGTGCAGCCGGAGCGACTGAGATGAACCGGCGCCGGATCGGAGTCGGGGTCGCGGGCGCCCTGATGCTTGCGTTGATGCTGTGCTGCCTGCCAGGAACGGCCGCGGCGCAGTCAATCAGCCTGGACCTGGGGCACGGTCAGGACACGGCGATGACCAGCCATCTTGTCCAGCTGACCGCGCTGGTCACGGTCCTTTCGCTTGCGCCGAGCCTGCTCGTCACGCTGACGGCGTTCACCCGCATCATCATCGTGCTGTCGTTGCTCCGTAGCGCCCTCGGGGCGCAGGGAACGCCGCCGAACCCGGTCCTGATCGGCCTTGCGCTGTTCCTCACGTTCTTCGTCATGGAACCGACGCTTGATCAGGCCTGGACACAGGGGGTTTTGCCGATGATGCAGGGCCAGATCTCAAATCTTGCAGGTCTTAGCCTGGCTGCCGCACCCTTTCACCACTTCATGGCCGCGAACGCGCGGCCGGGCGACGTGCAGCTCTTTCTTGACCTCGCGCACCTTCCAGCCCCCGCGAGCATAGGCGACACGCCATGGCGGGCACTGGCTCCGGCCTTTCTTGTCGGTGAGCTCCGGCGGGCGTTCGAGATGGGGTTCCTGCTCTATCTCCCGTTCCTCATCATCGACATCGTGGTGTCGAGCGTCTTGATGAGCCTTGGCATGATGATGCTGTCGCCAACCACGATTTCGTTGCCGTTCAAGCTCATCTTTTTCGTGTTGATCGACGGCTGGCACATGGTGGCCGGAAGCCTGGTCGAGAGCTTCGTCGGAAGCTGAATGCGGTGCGCGCTAGCCGGGCAGATGGCGCCTTATGTAAGGGGGGAGCGCGAACGAGGCGGCATGCATTTCGGGCGACCAGTAGCGGGTCCGGTTCAGGATGCCAGCATTCTCGGCCCGAAATGTCACGAGGGCGACATCATCGACCACCCAGTCATTTCCCTTCGAGGCGATGCCGAGCGCCATGAAGCCGCCGACATAGGTCGGGACCGCCACGAGATAGGCGGAGACGCGTGGAAAATGCCTTGCCCGCCTCGCGCTGCTGTCGCGCAACTCATCGGCCTGCATGGAGGGCACGCCGCACTGGTTGACGATGATGCCACCGTCCGCGAGCACTCGCGAGCAATGCTGATAAAATCTGTCGGTGAACAGCGCCTCGCCGACACCGACAGGATCGGTGCTGTCGACGATGATGACGTCGAAACTCGCGGTCTGCGAGCGCGCGACGTAATCGATGCCGTCGCCGATGATGACCTCGGCGCGTTCGTCGTGCCACGCATCGCCGGCGATATCCGGCACGAACTCGCGCGACAGCCGGACGACCTCGCCATCAATCTCGACCATGACAACCTTGTTGACGTTGGCGTGCTCGAGCACCCGACGCAACACGCCGCCATCGCCCGCGCCGATCACCAACACACGCCGCGCATCGCCATGCGCGATCAGCGGAACATGGGCGAGCATTTCCTGATAGGCGAACTCGTCCCGCTCGGTGATCTGAACCACGCCGTCCAGCATCATCACTCGGCCGTGAGAGGCGGTGTCGATGATCAGGATGTCCTGGTAGGGGCTCCTGACCCGGGCAAGCTCGCGCCGGACGCGAAATTGCTGGCCCCAATCATCGTACAAGTTCTCGGCGATCCAGGTGTCCGTCGGCATCAAACCCTCGCAAGAACGGAGCGCCACCGCGCTCCGTTGCCGCAGCGTTCCAGATTGCCGGCAATCAACCGCTGAACATCAGGCGACAATCCCGCGACGTTGCTCGCTGACGTCGACCCGCCCCGGCCGGAACGCTTCCTTGAGTGCGGGGATCCCGCGCCTTGGGTCGCAAGCGCCACACATGAAGACGTCGATCGCCGCGAAACCGCGCTCAGGCCACGTGTGGATCGAGATATGGCTTTCCGCGAGTACCACGACGCCGGACACACCGCCATTCGGTGTGAAGTGATGGAAGTGGCTGTGCAGGATCGTTGCACCCGCCCTGATCGCGGCCTCTCGCAAGGCGAGATCGATGAGCTTTGGTTCGTCGAGACGGCTTGCGTCCCAGAGGTCTATAAGAAGGTGCATTCCGGCGAAGATCATGCCGTCGCGGTGGACGAAGTAGTCGGTTCTCGTATCTTCGCTTCCGCACGGTGAAGAAGCTGACGTCTGGATCTCGCTCGGGTTCTCCGAGACCATCCCCAGTTGAGCAAGTGCGTTCATCACGTACCCCCAAACCAGTAGACGGCCGGTAAGGCAATGCGCCCCCTTAGGCCAAGGCGCCGTCAGATATGGCCTGCGGTCCCGCGATGCAAGGTAAAACCAAGCAAGGCCGGTCCGCCGCCGCGCGCGGTCAGTCCACGGCGACCGACATCACGCCTTGCAAGGCCAGCGATTGCGCCAGCCGCTCGAGGCGACGGGCGACGGTATCGCCGCCGATCAGGCCGACGCCGCGTCTGAGCGTCAGGGACAATCTCTGATGGTCGCGGGTGATCGACGCGCCCGCGAGCAGGTCGGGCGTGCCGGCGCTGAGAACGAGCGCGAGGCGAAGCGTGAAGCCAAGCACGTCGGCCCGCGCGAGCGACGCGGCGTCGAGCAGCGAGCGGGCGGAGGCAAGCCACGGCGCGTCGGGCTCGGCGTCGTAGCGCAGCGCGACCACGATCGCGAGGAACGCCCGTTGCTGGTGATCAAGCGCGCCGCCCGGTTGGCGCAGCACCCGCAGGAAAGCCTGCTCGCCGCGATACTCCGGATGGTCGCTGCTGCCGATATCGGCGAGCCAGCACGCGGCCTCGCGCAGACGATGCTCGTTTGGTTCCTCGTCCGCGAAGAGCGAGGCTGTCCACCTGATCAGCGCCGGCGGCAGCGCCTCGTCACGGCTGAGCAGCAATCCGAGAGCGCGCGCGCCGGCCAGGAACGGATCATGCTCCGGCTCGTCGCGAAGCACCCGATCGAGAAACCAGCCCTCGCGCAGGCCGTTGGCGCTGAACACTACCCGGCGCGGCGCGATCGATCGCAGCAGGCGACGGAGCACGATGGCCGCGTATGGCAGGTCGTCGGCGCGACGGCGCAGCCCGGGCACGCGCTCGATCACACGCTTTGGCATCGAGGTGACGGCGCCCGCGAACAGGCGCGCCTCCTCCCGGGGGAGCGCATAATGATGCACGATGTGCAGCGGATATCTCGCCTGCTCCATGTGCAGCCGCGCGAGCGCGCGGAAGGCACCGCCGACCAGGAACAAGTCGCGACCGGCGCCCGCGGCAAGCCAGGGCAGCGTCGCGAGGTCGGCCTCGATGATCGGCCGGGCATGGGCGGGGCCGCCGGCGCGATCCGCGAGGCGCAGCACGCCGAGCGGCAGGGTGCGCGCCTCGACGGTGCGACCCTGATCGAGCCGGACCAGTTCGAGCGAGCCGCCGCCGATGTCGGCGAGCGTGCCGTCGGCGTCCGGCAGGCCGGCGCGAAGCCCGGCGGTCGCGTAGGCGGCCTCCTCCTCGCCGGTGAGGATGCGGATCGGCACGCCTGGCATCAGGCGTTCGAGGCCGTGCACGAAGGCGGCGCCGTTGGCGGCGTCGCGCACGGCGGCGGTGGCGAGCACCTCGAACGGATCGCTCCGCATCGCGCGCGCGATCGCGTGGTAGCGCGCCATCACGTCGAGCGCCTGGGCGACGCCGTCGGGGTTGAGCAAACCCGATTGCTGCAGCCCCTTGCCAAGGCGGAGCACCGCCTTTTCGTTGAAGATCGCGGTGGCGTTGCGACCGGTCGACTCGTAGACGACCAGCCGCACCGAGTTGGAGCCGAGATCGACGACCGCCGATCTGCGCGCGGCCGCCGCGACCGTCATTCCGGGTCTGGCCATGCGGCCGCTCAATCCTCGAGGATGCGGTCGGGCCGGCGGGGCAGCGGGCGCGCGATCGGCGCCACCGGCGGGTGCAGCGCCGAGCCGCGGCCAGACAGCGACGGGTTGGTCATGAACCAGTCATGCGCGGAAAAGGCCTTTTCGCCTGGCGGCAGCCGCCGCCAGGCGCCGTCGCCGCCGAGCTGCCAGGATTGCATGGTGTCGCGCAAATTATTGACCATGATCTGATCGAGCACCTGGGCATGAACCGTCGGGTTGCGGATCGGTACCATCGTCTCCACCCGCCAATCCATGTTGCGCGCCATCCAGTCGGCGCTCGAGATGAACACCAGCGCGTCGCGGCCGGGCAGCCGGTGACCGTTGCCGAACACGAAGATGCGCCCATGCTCCAGGAACCGCCCGACCAGCGACTTGACCTGGATGTTCTCGGACAGCCCGGGAACGCCGGGCCGCAGGCAGCAGATGCCGCGTATCACCGCCAACACCTTCACGCCGGCACAAGAGGCCTCGTAGAGCTTGTCGATCAGCTCGACGTCGACCAGGCTGTTCATCTTGAGCCAGATCTGCGCCGGCCTTCCAGCGCGGGCAAACGCGATCTCGGCCTCGATCAGCGCGACCAGGCGCGGCCGGATGGTCAGCGGCGAAAACGCGAGCGCGTCCATGTGCGCGGGCCTTGCGTAACCGGTCATGTAGTTGAACAGGCGGGCGGCGTCGCGTGTCAGCGCCGGGTCGGAGGTGAAGAAGCTGAGATCGGTGTAGATGCGCGCGGTGATCGGATGGTAGTTGCCGGTGCCGAAATGCGCGTATGACCGCAGCGTGGTGCCTTCCCTTCGCACCACGAGGCTGATTTTGGCGTGCGTCTTGAGCTCGGCGAAGCCGAACACGACCTGCACGCCGGCCGCCTCGAGCGAGCGCGCGAGCCGGATGTTGGCCTCCTCGTCAAAGCGGGCGCGCAGCTCCACCATCGCGGTGACCGACTTGCCGAGTTCGGCCGCCTCGATCAGCGCCTTGACGATCGGGCTGTCGCGAGACGTGCGGTAGAGCGTCTGCTTGATCGCGACGACGGCGGGGTCGAGCGTCGCCTGGCGCAGGAACTGCACCACCACGTCGAAGCTCTCGAACGGATGATGGACGACGATGTCCTTGGCCCGGATCGCGGCGAAGCAGTCGCCGCCGAAATCGCGTATCCGCTCCGGAAAACGCGGCGCGTAGGGCGGGAACAGCAGCTTCGGGCGGTCCCTGACGATCAGGTCCTTGAGGTCGGAGAGCCCGAGCAGGCCGTCCACCCGATGCACCTCGCCGACCGCGGCGTCGAGCTCGTCGGCGACGAAGGCGACGAACTCGTCCCCCATGTTGCCGTCCACCGACAGGTGGATGACGACGCCGCGGCGGCGGCGCTTGAGCGCGGTCTCGTAGGAGTGGACGAGGTCCTCGGCTTCCTCCTCGAACTCGACATCGGTGTCGCGTATCAGCCGGAACAGGCCGCTGCCGGCCAGCGCGAAACCGGGGAACACCCGGTCGAGGAACAGGCAGACCAGGGTTTCGAGCGAGACGAACCGGATCGGCGCGCGGCCGTCATCGGACGCGCTCCCGGCCAGGCGCACGAACCGTTCCACCTGGCTCGGCAGCGGGATCAGGCCGCGCATCACCTGGTTGTCGTCGAGCCGCTTCAACCGCAGCGCCAGCACCAGCCCCATGTTCGGGATGAACGGGAA
>CAXTPV010000045.1:0-6650 GCA_964246135.1 uncultured Acetobacteraceae bacterium
CGGCGCGCCGGTGCGGTCGCGACCGCCCTCTCATCGGCGGCGCTCGACACGTGAGCGACGTTAAGGTGCCACGCCTCGACGATCTGCTCGGCGCCATCAGGGGCGAGGTCGCGGTCGCGATCAGCGGCGGCGTCGACAGCATGACGCTGGCCACGGCCGCGTTAGGGGCGCGGGGCGGCGAAGGGGTGAGGCTCTACCACGCCGTATCGCCGGCGGTGCCGCCCGACGCGACCGCGCGCACCAGCGCGCTCGCCGCCGCCCGTGACTGGCCGCTCACAATCTTCGATGCCGGCGAGTTCAGCGATCGCGACTACCTCGCGAACCCGGTCAACCGCTGCTTCTTCTGCAAGACAAACCTCTACGCCGCGGTGTCGGCGCGGGTCCCCGCCGGCGCGGTCGTGGTGTCGGGCACCAACCTCGATGATCTCGGCGAGTATCGGCCCGGCCTCGACGCCGCCGCGCGGGCCGGCGTGCGGCATCCCTTCGTGGAGGCCAGGATCGGCAAGGCCGATGTTCGTGTCCTGGCGCGAGCGCTTGGCCTTGGCGAGATCGCCGAACTGCCCTCGTCGCCCTGCCTCGCGAGCCGCGTCGAGACCGGGTTGCCGATCGACCCGCGTGCCTTGCTTACGATCAACGCCGCCGAGCGTCTGGTCCGCGACCGCCTGTCGCCGCGAACCGTACGCTGTCGCCAGCGCGCGTCCGGTCCGGTGATCGAGCTCGACCAGGAGGCGCTCGCGAGCCTTGATCCCGATGCGAGCGGGGCACTCGCCGACGCGCTGGCGGACATCCTGGGCACGCGCCCGCGCTTTGCGGCCTACCGCGTCGGCAGCGCCTTTCTCCATGCGGCGCCAAGATGAGCGACGCTGTGCTGCCCGGTCCGGAGTTCCTGCTCGATATCGCGCGCGAGGCGCGTATCGGCCTGCCCGAAGCCATCTTCTGCGCTGGCAAGTCGCCGGCCCAGATCGCCGCCATCATCGAGGCGGCGCCAGACAGGCTCCTGCTGACCCGTCTCGACGCGACCCGCCATGCCGACCTGCCGCATACAACCCGACGCCGGCTCGATTACGATCCGCTCTCCGCCACCGCCGTGCTCGGATCGTCAGCCACGCGGCGGCCAGGTCCCTCGCACGTCGCGGTGGTGACGGCCGGCACCTCCGACATTCCGGTGGCTCGAGAGGCCGTGCGCACGCTCGACTTCGCAGGTGAGACCGCCGTCGAAATCCACGATGTCGGCGTCGCCGGGCTTTGGCGTGTCGTCTCGCGCCTGGACGTGCTCCGCCACCTGCCGGTGGTGATCGTCGCCGCGGGCATGGACGCGGCGCTGCCCAGCGTGCTCGCCGGCCTCGTCGCCGGTGCGGTGATCGCGGTGCCGACGTCCATCGGCTACGGCGTCGCGACGGGCGGCCGGGTCGCGCTCGACGCCGTGCTCGCAAGCTGCGCCCCCGGCCTGACGGTCGTGAACATCGATAACGGCTACGGCGCGGCGTGCGCGGCGTTGCGCATCCTTCGACTGCTCGGGAGCACTGCTCATGGAACGACGTGACCTCATCAAGGCAACCGCTGCCGGCCTCGCCGCCGCAAGCCTGACCTCGGCGCATGCAGCCGAGAGCCAGTCGCCGGTGGTCACCTCGCGCATCCCGCAAAACCCCGGCATGCGCTATCGCGCGCTTGGCCGCACCGGCGAACAGGTGTCGCTGGTCGGCCTCGGCGGCTTTCACCTCGCCAAGCCTGGCGGCATGACCAACGACGAGGCCATCCGCGTCGTCCAAGCCGGCATCGAGTCGGGCATCAACTTCTGCGACAATTGCTGGGACTACAATGGCGGCGAGAGCGAGGTCCGCCTCGGCCGCGCGTTACGGAGCGGCTGGCGCGACCGCGTCCTTCTGATGACCAAGCTCGACGGCCGCACCGCCCATGCCGCCGCCGGGCAGCTCGAAACCAGCCTGACCCGGCTGGGCACCGACCACATCGATCTCGTGCAGTTCCACGAGGTGATCCGGATGGACGATCCCGAGCGCATCTTCGCGCCCGGTGGCGCACTTGAGGCGCTGCTGCGCGCCCGCGAGCAGGGCAAACTCCGCTACATCGGCTTCACCGGGCATAAATCGCCGTTGATCCACAAGCACATGTTCGAGGTCGCCGATCGTCACGGATTCCATTTCGACACCGTGCAGATGCCGCTCAACATCATGGACGCGCATTACGACAGCTTCGAGAAGACCGTGGTGCCGATGGCGGTCGCGCGCGGCACCGGCATTCTCGGCATGAAGGCGTTCGGCGACAACTTCATTCTGAAGTCGAATGTGATGTCACCGGTCGAGATGCTGCAATATCCGATGAACCTGCCGATCAGCATCCAGATCACCGGGATCGACAGCATGGCGATCCTGCAGCAGGCGCTGACCGCCGTACGCACCTTCAAGCCGCTGACGGACGAGGAACGCAACGCCCTGCTGGCCCGCAGCGAGCAGCTCGCGCTGACCGGCACCACCGAACGCTACAAGACCTCGCACCACTTCGATGGCACCTTCCAGAACCCGCAATGGCTGACCGAAGCCTGACCGGCGGGATTTCCTCCCAGGCGTGAGAGCCCTCGGTTAGCGGAATGTTTACCCGCGCGGCGCAACATGTCGACGCGGCTCCGGACGAGGACTATCGTAGTGAACATGTTGTTATCCGACGCGGTGCAGCGCGCGGCGGTGGAGCCGGGCCGCGACGGCCCTCGCCACGGCCTCGACGGCGCGCACGTCGTGCAGAGTGCGGCCCACGCGCTGGAATGTCCGATCGCCGTCTTTTACCTGGCGGAAAAAACGGGCTTTGAAGTCGGCCCGACGTTCGGAACCTTTTCCGCATCATCGGAAGCGATGGCGCCGATCATCGCCGAGGTGCTTGGCGGCGGCCAGGACCTATTAGTCATCAACGACCTAGCGCTTAATCAGCGCGTCCGGCTGTCAGAGCCTCTCTTTCTTGGTGATCCGCTTCAACCGGTTCGGTTCGTAGCCGCAACCCGTGTAACGGATGATCAAGGCATGGTCCGCGGGGTGCTGGTCATCGCCGACGGCTTGCCTCATGCAGGTCTCAGCGGCGCCAAGAGCTACGTTCTGCTGACCCATGCGGCCCAGCTCTCCCTGTTGCTTGAGGTGCGCGCGCGGCAGGTCGCCGATCGTTCCTCGGCCGAAGCGCTGCAACACTCCAACATGGAGCGGCTTCGTCTGCTCGAATCCGTCGTGGTCAATGCCAACGACGCGGTTCTCATCACCGAGGCGGAGCCGATCGACCTGCCGGGTCCGAGGATTGTCTACTGCAATGCCGCGTTCACGCGGACCACGGGCTACGAAGAGGCCGAGATCCTAGGTCTTACACCCCGCCTACTGCAATCAGCCGCAACGAACCGCAAGACGCTCGATACGCTGCGGTCGGCGCTGTCGCTTTGGAAGCCGATCGAGGTCGAGCTGCTGAACCAGAGAAAGGATGGGACACAGTTCTGGGTGGAACTCAGCATCGTTCCGGTCGCCAATGAAGTGGGCTGGTTCACTCACTGGGTATCGGTGCAGCGCGATATCAGCGACCGCAAGGCCGCTGACGAGATTGCGATCCGCGCACGTGCCGCCGAGGCAGGCAACTTGGTTCTCGCGGCCGAAATCCAGGAACGCAAACGGATTGAGGCGCGGCTGCTCTACACCGCCTTTCACGACGATCTCACCAAGCTTCGCAACCGGGCCTTCTTCATGGATCGGCTCAAGGCCGCTCTCAATCGTGCCCGGAGCGAGGCCGGTTACCGCTTCGGTGTCCTGTTCATGGACCTCGATCGATTCAAGCTCGTCAACGACAGTCTCGGCCACAGGGCTGGAGACCTTCTGTTGATGGAGGTGGCAACGCGTCTGCGAGCCTGCACGCGCCCGCATGATACGCTGGCGCGGGTTGGTGGCGACGAATTCGCCCTGCTGGTCGAGGAGTTCGAGGAACCCGCTTATGCAAGGCAGCTTGCGAGGCGCATCACCGAAACCATGCGCAGGCCGCTATGGCTCGGCCAGCAGGAAATCTTCTCGTCATGCAGTGTCGGCGTGGTCGAGGGATCGAGCGATTATCACCTACCCGAGGAATTGCTGCGCGACGCGGACATCGCCATGTACCGGGCGAAGCGTTTCGAGTCTGGCAGTTTCGCAGTCTTCAACACCGACATGCACGGCGACGCGGTGCAAGCGCTCGAACTCCAGACGGATCTGCAGAACGCGGTCACCCGCGGCGAGTTCTTTCTCGAGTACCAGCCGATCTGCGACTCCGGTTCCACCGCGATCACCGGTGTCGAGGCATTGATCCGGTGGCGGCATCCGCAGCGCGGTCTCGTGCCGCCGGTCGCGTTCATCGCGGCGGCGGAGGAGACGGGCCTCATCCGGGACATCGGGCGTTGGGTCTTGCGCGAGGCCTGCACCCAGATGCGCGTCTGGCATGACCGGTATCCGGGCGCTCGATTGGGCTTGAACGTCAACGTCTCAGCTGACGAGTTGAAGGATCCGCGGTTCACCGCAGACATCGCCAGCACGCTTTTCGCGACCGGCATCGAGCCGCGTACGCTCCAGCTCGAGGTCACGGAGAGCATTTTCCTCCAGCATCCCGCGGCCATCGACGAGATCCTGGCCGGCATCCGCGCTATCGGCGTCCGGATCGCGCTTGATGATTTCGGCACCGGCTACTCGTCTCTCAGCTATCTCGACCGTTACGAGATGGACTCCATCAAGATCGACAGGTCGTTCGTCGCCTGCATGCTGAGCAGACGCCGCACCGAGGTGATCGTTGACACCATCGTGCGTCTCGGACGGATGCTGGACCTCGACATCGTTGCCGAAGGCGTCGAGAGCGAGGCGCAGATGCAGGCTCTGGTAAAGATCGGTTGCGGCTCGGTCCAGGGCTATCTGCTGGGCAGGCCGATGTCACCCGCCGGCATCGATGAGGCACTCGCGAGACAGATTGTGCTCACGTCGACGCAGGCTGCCGGCAAATACGCGTCGACCTGAACCCGACCGCAGATCGTCCCGCGGATCGCGCGGATCACGCCGCCTTGGAGGCCAAGGCTGCGAAGCCCTCGTAGCTGAGTTCGCCCGGGTGCGGGGTTTGGCCGAACACGAAGGTCGGCGTGCTGTCGATGTGGTAGAGGCGCGTGCCCTCGTCCTGCTTGGCGATGATGGCCCGCTGATAGGCCGCATCAGACGTCACCGCGTCGAAGGTCGCGGACGGCATCCCCGCCAACGCCGCCATTCGGCCAAGCTCGGCGCGGCTGTCGACACCCTGGGCGAACGCCCAGCGATCCTGGCTTGCGAACAAGGCGTCGATGAACGGCAGGTATCGCTCAGGAGGCAGCGCTCGCGAGACCATCGCGGCGAGCAGCGCCACCCGATCGAGCGGGTAGTCATGAAAGACGTAGTGCACCCGGCCGGCGTCGATCAGCTTGGCCTTGACGTCGGGGAACACCTCGATCGCGAACCGCGCGCAGTGGGTGCAGGTCAGCGAGAACCACTCCTGCACCTGCGTCGGCGCCGACGGATTGCCGGCGTCGCGAAGGCCAAGCCGCGGGTCATCCGCCGCGCGTGCCTTAAGCGCCAGCGGGCTCAGCGTGCCGGCAAGGACAAGCGAACGGCGGGAGAGAGGCATGGCGCGTGAACCCCGAGGACGCTGGCTATCAATCGTCATGCGGCGCCCCCGTCAAGCCGGAGCGTGGATGCCGATGTCAGCCGCCGTCCCGCCGTCGCGCGATCGCGCCGCCGAGACGCGCCAGCGCGTCGCCGAGCGCTCCGCCCGGCAGCCCCTCGATCGGAGCTGGCGTCGCTGCCGCCAGGCGACGGCGCGGCGGGGTCGATGGCGCACCGTCCTGCACCAGCCGGATGCGGCGCACCACCGCGGCGCCAAGCTCGATGTTGATCCGCTCGATGAGCTTGCCCTCGACATGCTGCAGCTCGAGCGCGGTCGGCCCATCGCAACCGAGCGTCAGCACGCCGGCGCGCACGTGCCTGGGCGCGGTCCGCGCCGCCAGCGCCGGGCCGACGATCGCCGCCCAGTCGGATAGCAGGGTCGCCGACGCCGGCGAGCGGTGGCGGAAGATCGGCCGCACCAGCGGCGGCAGCAGGGCGGCGAGCGAGCGCGGCCCCGACTTGCGATGCGCCACCTGGCCATGCCCCACCTTGCCATACGTCGCGCTGTTGCCCAGACCCTTCCGGTCGATGCCGCCCCGATCCACGTCTCCGTCCTCCGTCGCCGCCGCGTCGTTTCCGGCGGCGGCATTGCTGCACTGGTATGCGCGCCACCGCCGCGACCTGCCATGGCGGGCCAGGCCTGGCGAGCATCCCGACCCCTACCGGGTCTGGCTGAGCGAGATCATGCTGCAGCAGACCACGGTTGCCGCGGTCATCCCCTACTTCGCCCGCTTCCTCCAGCGCTTTCCCACCATCGGCGCACTGGCATCCGCCGAGCAGCATGAGGTGCTCGCGCACTGGGCGGGGCTCGGCTACTACGCCCGCGGACGCAACCTGCATGCGTGCGCGCGGATCGTCGCGGCGGAGGGTGGTTTCCCGCTCGATGTCGCTGGCCTGTCGCGCCTGCCTGGGATCGGGACCTACACCGCGCGCGCCGTCGCCGCCATCGCGTTCGGGGTGCCC
>CAXTPV010000045.1:6660-10394 GCA_964246135.1 uncultured Acetobacteraceae bacterium
GGCAACGTCGAGCGCGTGGTGGCACGCCTGTTCGCGGTCGACGCGCCGCTGCCCGGCGCGCGCCCGGTGCTCGCCGCCGCTGCGGCGACGCTCGGAGAGGATCCGGACGCAAGGCACTCGCCGTCCGACTTCGCTCAGGCGCTGTTTGACCTCGGCGCGACGCTCTGCACCGCGCGCTCGCCCGCCTGCGCGCTCTGCCCCTGGCGCGATCCCTGCCGCGCCCGTCAGCTCGGCCTGACCGACAGCCTGCCGCGACGGACCAGGCGCGGCGTGCGTCCGCCACGCTTCGGCGCCCAGTTCGTGCTGCAGGACGCCTCCGGGCGCGTGCTGCTGCGCCGGCGCCCAGCGCCCGGCCTGTTCGCCGGCATGACCGAGCCGCCGGGCACGGCGTGGCGCGAGACGCCGTGGCCCGAGACGGAGGCAAAGGAGCGGGCGCCGGTCGTGGCGGACTGGCACCATGCCGGCCAGGTACGCCACCTGCTCACCCATCTCGAGCTTCGCCTCGACGTCTACGCGGCGCGGGTCGAGACGATCAAGCCTTGCCACGGCTTCCTCCGACCGTTCGATGCACTCGCGGCCGAGGCGTTGCCGACGGTGATGCGCCACTGCCTGCGTCTGGCCGACGAGGCGCTCGGCCCGCTCGCCGGCTGAGTTCTGACACCCGGTCTTTACGCCGCCTTTACGCGGACGCCACCGCGCACGCATCGCGCCTTTACGCGACTTCGGCCTACCACCGCGGGGTCCATATCAGGCTCGGATCGAACCCTCATGCTCGACGTGTTTCTCGCGGCTCTCGGCACCGGCGTGATCCTGATCATGGCCGCCTACGCCGCGCTTTGCGACAGGATCTGACCGGTGTTCGAGCTCGTGCTCGGCGGCCTGGTGTCCGCCTTCCTGCTTGTCTACCTCCTGTGGGCGCTGGTGCGTCCCGAAGATTTCTGAGGCGCATCACCATGCCGGTTGACCCAACATGACCGTCACGGGCTGGGTGGAGATCGCCCTCATCCTCGCGGTCGTCCTCGCGTCCGCGTTCCCGATCGGGCGCTTCATGGCCCGCCTGTTCACCGGCGAGCGAGTGGCGCTGACCCCGGTGCTGGCGCCGGTCGAACGCGCGATCTACCGCGTCGCCGGCGTCGATCCCGCGCGCGGCATGGGCTGGAAGGAGTATGTCGCGGCCCTG
Organism: uncultured Acetobacteraceae bacterium; assembly: GCA_964246135.1. Lineage (GTDB taxonomy): Bacteria > Pseudomonadota > Alphaproteobacteria > Acetobacterales > Acetobacteraceae > CAXTPV01. The sequence goes on from CAXTPV010000045.1 coordinate 7,841, forward strand.
CTGGTGCTGAACGCGCTGCATTTCCTCCTGCTCTACGTGATCCTGCGCACCCAGGCGTATCTGCCGTTCAACCCGGCCGCGATCCCGAACATGGCGCCGGCGCTCGCCTTCAACACGGCCGCGAGCTTCGTCACCAACACCAACTGGCAGGCCTACTCGCCGGAGTCGCAGATTTCCTACGGCGCGCAGATGCTCGGCCTGACGGTGCACATGTTCACCTCGGCCGCGACCGGCATCGCCGCCGCGGTCGCCGTCAGTCGCGCCTTCGCGGCCGGGCGCCTCGCCTGCCTCGGCAACTTCTACGTCGATCTGGTGCGCGCCACCCTCTACATCCTGCTGCCGGTCGCGATGATCGCGACGTTGGTGCTGATGGTGTCCGGCGTCCCCGAGACGTTCGCCGCCTATGCCCACGTCACCACGCTGGAAGGCGCCGATCAGACCATCGCCCGCGGCCCCGTCGCCTTCGAGGAGGCGATCAAGATGCTGGGCACCAACGGAGGCGGCTTCTTTAACGCGAACTCCGCGCATCCGTTCGAGAACCCGACGGCGTTTACCTGCGCTTTCGAGAACTGGCTGATGCTGGTGATCTCGTTCTCGCTCGCCATCATGTTCGGCCACATCGTCGGAGACCGTCGCCAGGGTGTCGCCCTGCTGACGGTGATGGCGGTCCTGCTGATCCCCGCCATCGTCGCTGTCGCCGCGATCGAGGGCGCCGGCAACCCGCTGCTCGCGCATCTCGGCGTCAGCCAGGTGATGGGCAACATGGAGGGCAAGGAGGTCCGCTTCGGCGTCGCGCTGTCCTCGATCTTCAACGTTTCGGCGACCGGGACCTCGTGCGGCGCGGTCGCCGCCTTCACCGATAGCTTCATGCCGGTCACGGGCCTGATCCCGATGTTCCTGATGCAGCTGGGCGAGGTCGCGCCAGGCGGGGTCGGATCGGGCTTTTACACCATCATCGTGTTCGCCCTGCTGTCGCTGTTCGTCGCGGGGCTGATGGTCGGGCGCACGCCTGAGTATCTCGGCAAGAAGATCGAGTCCCACGAGATCAAGCTCGCGATGCTGGCAGTGCTGATCCTGACCTTCTTCATCCTGGGCGGCGCGGCGGTCGCGATCTCGACCACGTCGGGCGTCGGCGCGCTGGCCAATGCCGGCCCGCACGGCCTGTCCGAGATGCTCTACGCCTTCACCTCGGCGACCGAGAACAACGGCTCGGCGATGGCGGGCATCACCGCGTCCACGCCGGTGCTTCTCTACGGCCAGGCGCTGGCGATGCTGTTCGGGCGCTACGCCTTCCTGGTGCCGGTGCTCGCGATCGCCGGCTCGCTCGCGGCCAAGCCGAAGCTGCCGGCCAGCGCGGGCACCTTCCCGACCCATCGCCCGCTTTTCGTCGGGCTGATGGTCGGCGTGATCATCATCCTTGGCGGCCTTCAGTTCATGCCCGCCGACACGCTTGGCCCGCTCGCCGAACAAGTGGTCATGAACGCCGGAAAGACCTACTGACATGGACGCACGCACACCGGTCGTGGCCGAGCCGGCGGCCGCCCAGGACCTCTCGCTGTTCAACCGCGCGATCATCACCCGCGCGCTGGGCGATGCGGTGGTCAAGCTCAACCCGCGCACACTGGCCCGCAACCCGGTCATCTTCACGACCGAGATCGTCGCGGTGCTGACCACCGTGATCGGGGTCGTCAACATCTTCGGTGGCAGGCTGGTCGGCTTCACGTTGGCGATCGCGCTCTGGCTATGGCTGACCGTGTTGTTCGCGACCTTCGCCGAGGCGGTTGCCGAGGGTCGCGGGCGGGCGCGTGCCGAGAGCCTGCGGCGCGCACGCTCCGACACCATGGCCAAGCTGCTGCCGAACCCCGCCGACCGCGGCAGCGTGGTTCAGAAGGCGGCGCAGGCGCTGCGTTCGGGCGAGTTCGTGCTGATCGAGACCGGCGACCTGGTGCCGTCCGACGGCGAGATCGTGGAAGGCATCGCCAGCGTCAACGAGAGCGCGGTGACGGGCGAGTCGGCGCCGGTGATCCGTGAGGCCGGCGGCGACCGCAGTGCGGTCACCGGCGGCACCCAGGTGGTGTCGGACTGGCTTGTCGTTCGTATCACCGCCGATCCCGGCAACACCTTCATCGACCGGATGATCCGGCTGGTCGAGGGCGCCGAGCGTCGCAAGACGCCAAACGAGATCGCGCTCGACATCCTGCTCGCCGGCCTCACCCTGATCTTCCTTGCCGCCGTCGTGACGTTGCCGGCGTTCGCCGCCTACTCCTCGACCCACATCCCGGTCGCGGTGCTGGCGGCGTTGCTGATCACCCTGATCCCGACCACCATCGGCGGCCTGCTGTCGGCGATCGGCATCGCCGGCATGGACCGGCTGATCCGCTTCAACGTGGTCGCGAACTCGGGCCGTGCGGTCGAGGCGGCCGGCGACGTCGATGCGTTGTTGCTCGACAAGACCGGCACCATCACGTTTGGCAACCGCATGGCGGCCAGCCTGACGCCGGTGCCGGGCATCTCCGAGGCGGCGCTCGCCGAGGCGGCCGCGACCGCCTCGGAG
>CAXTPV010000045.1:10404-13379 GCA_964246135.1 uncultured Acetobacteraceae bacterium
TGACCTTCGTGCGCGACCGGCACGGCATCGCGCCGGTGCTGCCCACGGGCGCCAACGTGATCCCGTTCAGCGCCACCACGCGCCTCTCCGGCCTCGATCGCGACGGTGACAGCTGGCGCAAGGGCGCGGTCGATCAGGTGCTGGCCCATGTCGGCGGCGGTGCGGCGCCGCGGGTGTTCACCGAGGCGGTGGACCGTATCGCGCGCGCCGGCGGCACCCCGCTCGGCCTTGCCGCCGGCGGCCGCCTGCTCGGCGTCATCGAGCTCAAGGACGTGGTGAAACCCGGGATACGCGAGCGTTTCGCCTCGCTCCGCACCATGGGCATACGCACCGTGATGGTGACCGGCGACAACCGGGTGACCGCGGCGGCGATCGCGACCGAGGCCGGCGTCGACGACTTCATCGCCGAGGCCACCCCGCAGGACAAGCTCGACTACATCCGCAAGATGCAGTCCGAGGGACGGCTGGTCGCGATGTGCGGCGACGGCACCAACGACGCGCCGGCGCTGGCGCAGGCCGATGTCGGCGTCGCGATGCAGACCGGCACCCAGGCCGCGCGCGAGGCCGGCAACATGGTCGATCTCGACAGCGATCCGACCAAGCTCATCGAGATCGTCGAGATCGGCAAGCAGCTCCTGATCACCCGCGGCTCGCTGACCACGTTCTCGATCGCCAACGACGTCGCCAAGTACTTCGCGATCCTGCCCGCGGTGTTCGTGGCCACCTATCCGCAGCTTCAGACCTTCAACGTGATGCGCCTGTCGACACCCGAAAGCGCGATCATGTCGGCGGTGATCTTCAACGCGCTGATCATCGTCGCCCTGGTGCCGCTGGCGCTGCGTGGCGTCGCGTTCAAGGCGATCGGCGCCGCCGCCCTGCTGCGCCGGAACCTGCTCGTCTACGGCGTCGGTGGCCTGATCGCCCCGTTCATCGGCATCAAGATCATCGACATGCTGCTGACCGCCTTTCACATCTTCGTCTAGGCAGACTTCCATGCTCCTCGCGCAACTGCGTCCCGTGCTGGTTCTCCTGCTCGGGTTCACCGTCATCCTCGGGCTCGGCATGCCGGTGCTGTTCGTCGGCATCGGCGGCGTCGCGATGCCGTTCCAGGCTGGCGGCAGCCTGGTCGGCCCGGCGGGCCACAAGATCGGCTCGGCGCTGATAGGTCAGGCTTTCACCCGCCCCGGCTACTTCCATGGCCGCGTGTCGGCGCTCACCGGCACCGATCCGAAGAACCCGTCAAAGACCGTGCCGACACCGTATGACGCCAGCGAGTCGGGCGCGTCCAACCTCGCGCCGACCAGCGCCGCCCTGATCGCCAGGGTCAAGGGCGACCTGCCGGGCGCGGGCGCGAGCCCCGTTCCCGCCGACGCGCTCACGAGTTCGGGTTCCGGCCTCGACCCTGACATCTCGCCCGAGAACGCCCGCGCGCAGGTCGCGCGTGTCGCCGCCGCCCGCCACGTCTCGCCCGCCGATGTCGAGGCCATTGTCGATCGCGAAACGCTGGGTCGCATCTTCGGCATCCTCGGCGAGCCTCGCTGCAACGTGCTCGCGCTGAACCGCGCGCTCGACGGGGCCTTTCCCGGCAAGTAGCACCGCGCCATATCGGCGCGATGCTGCGTTTGTCCGATGTCAGGCTGCCGCTCGACCATGCAGGCGACGCGCTCGCCGACGCAGCGCGCGCCCGGCTTGGCCTGCCTGCCGGCACCCCGCTGACGGTGCGCGTGGCCCGGCAAGGCCACGACGCTCGCAGGCGCGACATCACCCTTGTCTACACGCTCGATGTTACGCTCGACCCGACGCTCGAACGCGACCTCCTGGCACGTCTCGGGCCGGACGCGAAAATCGGCGCGGCACCTGATCTTGCCTACCGCTTTGCGCCGCCGCGTGCCTCGGGCACGGCGCTCCGCCCGGTGGTGGTCGGCGCCGGACCATGCGGGCTGTTCGCCGCCCTGATGCTGGCGCGCTGGGGCCTCCGCCCGATCATCCTGGAACGTGGCCGCGCGGTGCGGGACCGCACCGTCGACACCTTCAACCTGTGGCGCCGGGCCGAGCTCGACTGCGAGAGCAACGTCCAGTTCGGCGAGGGCGGTGCCGGCACGTTCTCCGATGGCAAGCTCTGGTCCGGCATACGCGATCCGCAGCATCTCGGCCGCAAGGTGCTCGACGAGATGGTCCAGGCCGGTGCTCCCGAGGAGATCCTGACCGCCGCCAAGCCACATATCGGCACGTTCCGTTTGGTGACGATCGTGACCCGTCTGCGCGCCGAGATCGAGCGCCTCGGCGGCGAGTACCGCTTCGGCATTCGCGTCGATGGCCTGCAGGCCGAGGCCGGCGATGACGGTGGCCAGCGTCTGACCGCGCTGCGCCTGTCGGACGGCACCTCGCTTGCCGCGACCCACGCGATCCTCGCGCCAGGCCACTCCGCGCGCGACACCTTCGCGATGCTGCACGCGGCCGGAATCGCGATGGCGGCGAAACCGTTCTCGATCGGCGTTCGCATCGAGCATCCGCAGGCGGTGATCGACCGCGCCCGCTTCGGCATGCACGCGGGTAACCCGATCCTCGGCGCCGCCGACTACAAGCTCGTCCATCACGCCGCCGGCGGGCGGGCGGTCTACAGCTTCTGCATGTGCCCGGGCGGCCAGGTCGTCGCCGCCACCTCGGAGCCGAACCAGATCGCGACCAACGGCATGAGCCAGTATTCGCGCGCCGAGCGGAACGCGAACGCCGGCCTGGTGGTCGGCATCACCCCTGCCGACTATCCCGGCGACGCGCTCGCCGGCATCGCCTTCCAGCGCCACTGGGAGAGCCTCGCCTTCGCGGCGGGTGGCGGCGACTACCGCGCGCCCGCGCAACGTGTCGGCGACTTCCTCGCCGGCCGAACGCGGGCAGCGCCTCGCGGATCGCGTCGGTGACGAACGCCGGCAGGCAACGCGTGAGGTCGGTCGGCGTGACGCCGGGCTGATAGGAGG
>CAXTPV010000046.1:0-7528 GCA_964246135.1 uncultured Acetobacteraceae bacterium
ATCTGTATCACGGCCGCGTCAAGGCGCTGGCCGAGGCTGCCCGCGAGGGCGGCCTTGATTTCTGAAGGGCAAGACGATGGCACGTGACGCAAGAGACGGTGGTAGGCGCGACCGCGAGCGTGACCGCGACGGCGATGAGTTGATCGACAAGCTCGTCACGATCAACCGTGTCGCCAAGGTGGTGAAAGGCGGCCGTCGTTTCGCGTTCGCGGCGCTCGTAATTGTTGGTGATCAGAAGGGCCGTGTCGGTTTTGGAGCGGGGAAGGCGCGCGAGGTGCCGGAGGCGATTCGCAAGGCGACCGAACGCGCCAAGCGGACGATGATACGCGTGCCGATGCGAGAGGGGCGCACGCTGCATCATGATGTTTATGGTCATTATGGCGCGGGCAAAGTGGTCCTTCGCGCGGCGGAAGCAGGCACCGGCATCATCGCCGGTGGTCCGATGCGTGCGGTGTTCGAGTCGTTGGGAATAGGTGACGTGGTGGCTAAGTCACTTGGCAGCCGCAATTCGCACAACATGGTTAAGGCGACATTTGCGGGCCTCGAGCGTTGCGCAAGTCCGCGCTCGGTGGCGAACCGCCGCGGCAAGAAGGTTTCGGACATCATCGGAAAGCGTGAGATGCCGAACGCAGAGGCACCTGTGCTGGAGAGTGCTGATGTCTGACGCAGAACGGAGAGTGTCGGTGACCCAAGTCGGATCGCCGATCGGGCGCGAAAAGTCACAACGAGCGACTTTGGTTGGACTTGGCCTTAACAAGCTGCATCGCACGGCCACACTCGAGGATACCCCCGCCGTACGCGGGATGATCCGCAAGGTCGCGCATCTCGTGCGTGTCGAGGGCTGACATGAAGCTCAATGAACTTCGCGAGCATCCGGGCGCCCGGCTGAAGTCAAAGCGGCTTGGTCGCGGCGTCGGGTCGGGCAAGGGTAAGACGTCGGGTAAAGGCGTGAAGGGCCAGAAGGCGCGCGAGGGCGTGGCGTTAAACGGGTTCGAGGGTGGTCAGCTACCGATTTATCGGCGCTTGCCAAAGCGTGGCTTTCGCAACCTGTTCCGCAAAGCCTATGCGCCGATTAATCTCGACACGCTCGATCAGGCGATCGCATCAGGCAGGCTTGATGGCGACGCGCCGATCACCGAGGAGAGTTTGCGTGACGCCGGATTGGTAAACACGTCCAAGGTTGACGGCGTCCGTCTGCTGGCTCGTGGTGAGATCACGCGTTCGATCCGGATTACGGTGTCCGGTGCGTCAGCTTCAGCGATGGAGGCGGTGCGTCAGACCGGTGGCGAAGTGACCACAACCGTCAGCCGGCCAGCTGTGAAGGACGAGTCCGCGTCCTGATCGCGTAAGATCAATCATCTCGGGCAAAGGATCGGTCATGGCTTCGGCGGCCGAGCAGCTTGCAGGCAACATTAACCTGGCGACCTTCGCCAAGGCGACAGAGCTTCGCAAGCGCATCTGGTTTACCCTAGGCGCGCTGATCGTCTACCGGATCGGCACCTATATTCCGGTGCCGGGCGTCGACGCCACGGTGATGGGCCAGTTGCTGGCGCAGCATGGCAGCGGTATCCTTGGGATGTTTGACATGTTCACCGGCGGCGCACTCGGCCGTATGACGGTGTTCGCGCTGAACATCATGCCGTATATCTCCGCGTCGATCATCGTGCAGCTGATGAGTTCGGCCATTCCCTCGCTTGAGGTGCTCCGCAAGGAGGGTGAGCAGGGGCGCAAGAAGCTCAACCAATACACTCGGTACCTGACGGTTCTAATTGCGCTATTTCAGGCCTATGGCATCTCGATCGGGCTCGAGAGCATGCATGGCGCCTCCGGACCGGCGGTGATCGATCCCGGACCGTTCTTCATCTTTTCCTGCGTCGTCACCTTGGTCGGTGGCACCATGTTCCTGATGTGGCTCGGCGAGCAGATCACCGCGCGCGGCGTCGGCAACGGCATCAGCCTGATCATCTTCGCCGGGATCGTCGCGAACCTGCCGCACACGATCGCGAGCCTGCTGGAGCTTGGCTATACCGGCGGCCTGTCAGCGTTCGCGGTAATCGCCTTCTTTATTATCGCGCTCGCGGCCATCGCCTTCATCGTGTTCATGGAGACGGCACAACGTCGAGTTGTGATCCAGCATCCCAAGCGGCAGGTCGGCAACCGCATGTATGGCGGCGACACCACCTACATGCCGCTGAAGGTGAACACCGCTGGGGTGATCCCGCCGATCTTCGCAAGCTCAATCCTGCTGATCCCGGCTACGCTGATCGGATTCTCCAACACCGCAGCGGAGCCTGGCCTCCTGTCGTTCCTGGGCCAGCAACTGGGGCAAGGGCAGCCGCTCTACCTCGCGCTCTACGCCGGAATGATCATGTTCTTCTCCTATTTCTACACCGCGATCGCGTTCAACCCGCAGGAAACGGCCGATAATCTAAAACGGTCAGGCGGGTTCATTCCGGGCCGGCGTCCGGGCAGCAACACCGCCGAATTCTTTGACTACGTGCTGACCCGCTTGACCACTGTCGGTGCGATCTATCTCGTACTCATCTGCCTGCTGCCGCAGGTCCTGGTCGGGCGCTACAACCTTCCGTTCTATTTTGGCGGCCAAAGCCTGATCATCATCGTCTCAGTGACGATGGATACGGTGGCTCAGATCCAGAGCCACCTGCTGGCGCACCAATACCAGGGGCTGATCCGCAAGCAGCGTGGTGCGAGGGGACGTTTGCGTTGAACCTCATCCTTCTCGGGCCGCCTGGCGCGGGCAAGGGCACCCAGGCCAGGCGTCTCGGCGAACGTCACGGCATCGTCCAAATCTCCACGGGCGACATGTTGCGCGCTGAAATCAGCGCCGGCGGCGACATCGGCCGCCAGGCACGCTCGACGATGGCGGCGGGCGGTCTGGTCTCCGACGACATCATCATCGAGATGCTTGGCGGCCGACTAGGTGAGCCTGATGCCGAGCGGGGCTTCATTCTTGATGGTTTTCCACGGACGACGGCGCAAGCGGTCGCGCTCGACGACCTGTTGCTTGCACTCGGCCAGCATCTCGATGCGGTCATCGAGCTCAAGGTTGACGATCAGGCACTGGCCGAACGGATTTCAGGAAGGTTCTCGTGCGCGACCTGCGGCGCCGGCTATCACGACGCCTATAAGCAGCCGCTTGTCGCGGGCACCTGCGATCGCTGCGGCGGTCACGAGTTTACCCGTCGCCCGGACGATAATCGTGACACGGTCGCCGCGCGTTTGTTGGCCTATGCCGAGCAGACACGGCCGATCTTGCCCTACTACGAGGCGCAAGGGCGTCTGCGTTCGATCGACGGGATGGCGTCGATCGACGTAGTGGCCACTAAGATCGACCAGATCCTGGTGCATTTGGTCGATTACTCTCGCTAAAGTGATCGCGGAACATTGACTCGGCGGAGTGTCCCACTATAGTGAATCTCCTCGAGCAGATTGCATGCGCGATTTGTCAAGTCCGAACATTGCCGGTATGTTCGCTTGCGTCATCCGACGCATGACGCACGGAGCTGGTCATCGTCCGTGCGGTTGCCGTGGGACGCAGGAGACATTGGTGTGGCCCGTATCGCCGGCGTGAACATCCCGACCAATAAGCGGGTCACTATCGGACTCCGCTACATCTACGGCATCGGACCTGCGAAGGCGGCCTCGATCTGCAAATTGCTTAACATTCCGGATGATCGCCGGGTGAACCAACTATCCGATGACGAGGTTCTGCGCGTTCGCGAACTGATCGACCGTGAGTTCCAGGTCGAGGGCGACCTTCGTCGTGAGCTGGCGATGAACATTAAGCGGCTGATGGATCTCGGTTGTTATCGTGGACTTCGTCATCGTCGCGGTCTGCCGGTACGCGGTCAGCGGACCCACACCAACGCACGCACGCGCAAAGGCAAGGCCGTCGCGATCGCCGGCAAGAAGAAGGTCACGCGTTGATCTCTCAGACTTCCGCTTACGTGTGACGCACTGACAAGCAGGGACTGGTATACATGGCGAAGGCCGCCGCGACCGCAACGCGTACCCGTAAGAAGGAGCGCAAGAACATCATATCCGGCGTGGCGCATGTTTTGTCCACGTTTAACAACACGATGATCACCATCGCCGACGCGCAGGGCAACGCCATCGCCTGGTCGTCGTCGGGCAGCCAAGGTTTCAAGGGTAGCCGCAAGTCTACCCCGTATGCGGCACAGGTCGCCGCCGAGGATGCCGGCAAGAAGGCGCGTGAGCATGGCATGGAGACCCTCGAGATCGAGGTGTCCGGCCCCGGCTCGGGGCGTGAGAGCGCGTTGCGTGCGTTGCAGGCGGTCGGCTTCTCGATCACCGCGATCCGCGACATGACGCCGATTCCCCATAACGGATGCAGACCGCGCAAGCGCCGACGCGTCTGACGTTCTCCTTCTCGATCTAATCCGGGCATGACGCGGGGTTGCGCGTCATGCCTCCTTGCCGTGGCGGCTCGCTGCCCGGCTCGTGAACCCGCCGTTACCGAAAGAGGTGTCCCAAGTGGCCCTGCAAAAGAATTGGCAAAGCCTGATCAAGCCGGAGAAGCTTGAGGTCGAGACCGGCGCCGAGCCAGGTCGCACCGCGACCGTCGTCGCCGAGCCGCTTGAGCGCGGCTTCGGGATGACGCTCGGCAACGCGATCCGTCGCATCCTGTTGTCATCTCTTCAGGGAGCCGCGGTGACGGCGGTGCAGATCGACGGTGTGCTGCATGAGTTCAGCTCGATCCCGGGTGTCCGAGAGGACGTGACGGACATCGTGCTCAACATCAAGCAGCTGGCGCTTCGCATGTATGGCGATGGTCCGAAGCGCATGGTGTTGCAGGCGACCGGCCCAGGCGAGGTCACCGCGCGCCAGATCCAGGTCGGGCACGACATCGAGATCATGAACCCTGATCTCGTGATCTGCACACTCGACGATGGCATCAAGCTCGGGATGGAGCTCACCGTTCAGCTCGGCAAAGGCTACGTGCCGGCCGCCGCCAACCGCCCGGAGGACGCGCCGATCGGCCTTATTCCGGTGGATGCGATCTATTCGCCAGTTCGTCGCGTCTCCTACAAGGTCGAACCCACACGCGTCGGCCAAGTCACCGACTACGACAAGCTTCTGCTGAACGTCGAGACCAACGGCGCGGTGTCGCCAGAGGACGCGGTCGCGCTCGCCGCCCGCATCCTGCAGGATCAGTTGCAGCTTTTCATCAACTTCGACGAGCCGAGGCCGGCACGCTCGGAGGAGCCGCAGGACGACCTACCGTTCAACCGCAACCTGCTGCGGAAGGTCGACGAGCTGGAGCTATCGGTCCGAAGCGCCAACTGTCTGAAGAACGACAACATCGTCTACATCGGCGATCTGGTGCAGAAGAGCGAGCAGGAGATGCTGCGGACGCCCAATTTCGGCCGCAAGTCGCTGAACGAGATCAAGGAGGTGCTGACCTCCATGGGCCTGGCGCTCGGGATGAACGTCCCGACTTGGCCGCCGGAGAACATCGAGGACCTCGCCAAGCGTCTGGACGAGCCTTTTTGATATAAAGGGGCCCAGGCCCAAACCCAGGGAACCCAGTACATGCGTCACGGAGTAGCCGGCCGAAAGCTTGGCGTCACCTCGTCTCATCGCCTCGCCATGTTCCGCAACATGGCGGTCGCCCTGATCAAGCACGAGCAGATTACCACCACACTGCCGAAGGCGAAGGAGCTGCGTCCCTACACCGAGCGCCTGATCACGCTCGGCAAGCGAGGCAACCTGCACGCACGGCGCCAAGCCTACGCTCAGCTGCGCGACGACGTGATCGTGACAAAGCTCTTTACCGCGATCGCCGAGCGCTACAAGACGCGCGCGGGGGGCTACACCCGTGTGCTGCGGGCAGGCACCCGCTACGGTGATGCGGCCGACATGGCGGTGATCGAGCTCGTGGATCGTGACCCGTCGGCGAAGGGGCAAAATAGCGGCCCGAAGCCGGAGCGCGCGGACACCGACAGTCCAAACGACTTTGACTGAGCTAGCCTGCGTTGCGCGCGAGCTCGTGCATGAAGGCTAGCTTGCGCTTGACCGTCTCGCCGATCATGAACGGGTAAAGATCGGCCAGGCCCATGCTGCGGTTGAGACTGTTGACCGCGAACACCAGCGGCAGCCAGGGCGTGACAATCGCCTCGATGTCGTCGGTTTCGTAGGGATCGAGGTGTATCTCGGTCGCGAGCTGGTCGTTTTGGGCGTTGACAGGGTGGATCGCGATTCCGAACGCACTTGCCGTTTCCAGCGTATCCATGATGTGCAGATAGTGTGCCCAGGTCTCGGCAAAATCCTCCCATGGGTGCGTTGACGCGTAGGCAGTGATGTAGTGGGCCTGCCAGTCGGCCGGGGCGCCGTGGGCGTAGTGGCGGGCGAGCGCTGACTGATAGTCGCGCGTCTCATCGCCGAACAACGCGCGGCAGGCCTCGATCCGGCCGCCATCCCGGACCAGTCGGTCCCAGATCCAGTGCCCAACCTCGTGCCGGAAGTGCCCGAGCAGGGTGCGATAGGTCTCGTGCATCTGCTGGCGTAGCTCTTCCCGCACGGCATCGTCGGCCTCCTTGGCGGCGATGGTGATCACCCCGTTGTCATGTCCGGTCAGCACCTTCGTGCCGGGTGCCTCGTCGAGGAAGTCGAACACGAGCCCCTCCGCCGGGTCGTCGATCCGGTTCGGCAGCGGAATGCCGAGCCTGATCAGCGAGTAGAACAACCGGTGCTTGGCGAGTTCGAGTTTGCGCCAGCGGTCCTCGGTGCCGGCCGATGCGAGGTCGGGGATCACCCGGTTGTGCCGGCAGGCCGCGCACAGCGTCTCGCCGGCGCCAGCCTCGACCAGCCAGTTGCAGACGTCGTGACGTGCGTTGTCGCAGAACCGGTAGCGGCGGGTCGGCTCCGCGAGCGCGGTGAACGCGTCGCCATCGGCGACCAGGGCCGAAAGCTCCGCGGGATCTGGCAGGTAGCCGAGCACGTAGCCGCAACGGCCGCAGACGCGGTTCTCGAAGAACAGCGTGGCCTGGCAGTTCTGGCAGGAAAACAGCTTCATCGTGGGTCCTGGCGCCGGCCCCTATGGTCGCGGCCGGGATGGAGCGCCTGAGTCGCCCGGATGTTCCGGTGCGCGCGCATCCGATCGCGGAGGGCTGCGTTGCTATCGTTGTCGGACACAACCGTGCCATCGCGACGATGGCCAACAGGAGCAGCACCATGGTGGACGAGAACCGCGTCGAGGGAACGATCAAGAGCGCGACAGGCAAGGTGCAGGACGCCGCTGGCGGCCTGTTCGGCGACAGCGAGACCCAGGCGCAGGGCAAGGCGAACCAGTTTAGCGGCGACGCCCAGGCCTATTACGGCGAGGCGCTGGACACGCTGCGCGACGTGGCCGCGGACCGTCCGCTGGTGGCGCTGGCGACCGCGGCGGGCGCCGGGCTGGTGATCGGCTTGCTGCTCGGTCGGTTGTGATCGGCAGGCCCCCCCCCCCGGGGGGGGGGGCGCAGGCCGGCGGGGGGCGGGGACCACC
>CAXTPV010000046.1:7538-13139 GCA_964246135.1 uncultured Acetobacteraceae bacterium
CCTGGTGCGGGCGGCCGATGCCGGTCGTGGCGATGGAACCAGCGACGGGACGCTGGCGTTCCGGAAAGCTAAGTAGCTCGGAAAGGGCCCTCCATGCTGAAGCTTGCGTTGCTGTTCTTCGTCATTTCGATCATCGCGGGCGTGTTCGGGTTTGGAGGGATTTCGGCCGCGACCGCCGGCATCGCCAAACTGCTGTTCGTCGTCGCGTTGGTGATCTTCCTGGTGTTCCTTGTGCTCGCGTTGACGGCGGGCAAGGCGGTTATGTGAGCAGGCGCGTTCTGGATGAGTGAGGCGGGGCAAGGCGCATCGCGTCCGCCGATCGGGTTGCACGCCTCGGGCATGCGGTCAGAAAGCGACGCGATGGGCCGGATCGAGGTCGCCGCCGACCGCTATTGGGGGGCGCAGACGCAGCGCTCCCTGGTGCATTTCTCGATCGGCAGCGAGCGGATGCCGGCCCAGGTCTATCATGCCTACGGGATCGTCAAGAAGGCGGCTGCGCTGGTGAACCGGGAGGCCGGAAGGCTCGCGCCAGACAAGGCGGATGCGATCTGCCAGGCGGCGGGCGAGGCGACCGCTGGCCTGCTCGACGCGCATTTCCCATTGTTCGTGTGGCAGACCGGGTCTGGCACGCAGACCAACATGAACGTCAACGAGGTGCTGTCCAACCGGGCGATCCAGCTGCTTGGTGGCGAGATCGGGTCGAAGCGGCCAGTGCACCCGAACGACGACGTCAACATGGCGCAGTCGAGCAATGACAGCTTCCCGACCGCGATGCACGTCGCGGCCGTGCTGGAGATCGAGCGACATCTGCTGCCGCGTGTCTCGGCGCTGCACGACGCGATCGCGGCGAAGTCGGCGCAGTGGTCCGACGTGGTGAAGATCGGCCGCACGCATCTGATGGACGCGGTGCCGCTCACGGTCGGCCAGGAATGGTCGGGCTGGGCGCAGCAGATCGGCGATGCGATCGTACGGCTGCGGGCGGCCAAGCCGGCGTTGCTGGAGCTTGCCGCCGGCGGCACCGCGGTCGGCACCGGGCTCAACGCGCCGGACGGGTTCGGCCGCGCCATCGCATCCGCGATCGCGGAACTGACCGGCGAGGCGTTCGTCACCGCGCCGAACAAGTTTGCGAGCCTTGGCGGGCTTGACGCGGTGGTCGCCGCGATGGCGGCGCTGCGCGGGCTCGCGGTGGTGCTGCTGAAGGTCGCGAGCGACCTCAGGCTGCTGGCGTCGGGACCGCGCTGCGGCATCGGCGAGTTGCGACTGCCGGAGAACGAGCCGGGGTCCTCGATCATGCCTGGCAAGGTCAACCCGACACAGTGCGAGGCGATGATCATGGTCGCGACGCAAGTGATCGGCGAGGACGCGGTGGTGGCGCTCGCTGGCGCCCAGGGCGTGTTGCAGCTCAACGTCATGCGGCCGGTCGCGATCCACAATCTGCTCGGCGCGGCAAGGCGCCTTGGCGATGCCTGCGAGATGTTCCGGCTGCACACGATCGAGGGCGCGGCGCTTGATCGCGGCAGGATCGACGGGTTCCTGGAACGCTCGCTGATGCTGGTGACGGCGCTGAGCCCGGTGATCGGCTACGACCGCGCCGCCCATATCGCTCATGTCGCGAACGACGAGGGGCTGACCTTGCGGGAGGCCGCGCTGCGATCGGGCTTGATTGACGCGGACGCGTTCGACCGGGCGGTCGATCCGAAGCCGATGGTGGGCGAGGGGGTCTCGGGGCGGTAGGCCAACTTGATTACTTGAAATATTAATCAAGTTTTGACCATGTCCATGCTGGGCCGTGCGCGCGTGCCGGTGCCGAGCGTTGCGCCGAGAAGCGTATCACTGTCCCTGGCTGTGGCGAGGCGTGATCGTTGATCGCCGCCCGCGCACAGCGCGGAATGCTGGTCATGGCCGAGAACTGGCGCATCGCCTGCGAGCGCGCCGGCGGTCGGCATTGCCGCACTCTCATGACGGCGGTTTGCAAGCAGGGATGCAACTCACCAGACGGTCCGCATTGTTCGGCATCCCTGGGCTCCTCGGTCCGGTGGCCCGGGCTCGGACAAGCAGCGCCATGACGGAGTATGAGGCAGCGACAGGCGGTCGCGTCGGCATCTATGCCGAAAACGTCGTCTCGGGTGCTAAACTGAGTTGGCGTGCCGACGAACGCTTCGTCATGTGCAGCACTTTCAAGGCGTCGCTTGCCGCCCTGATCTTGAGCCGGGTTGACAAGGGCGAAGAACATCTGAGCACACGGATCGCCTACACGTTGGCTGATCTCAAGGACTGGTATGCTCCGGTGGCGAAAGCCAACCTGGCTAAGGGCGTGCTTTCCGTGGGCGACATGTGCAAGGCAGCGGTTCAGCAGAGCGACAACACCTGTGCAAGCCTCCTCCTTGCGCGTGTGGGCGGCCCGGCGGTGATGACAGCCTCCTGGCGTGGCTGCGGAGATCATGTCAGCCGTCTCGACGATCCGGAGCCTGTTCTCAACCGGACCCCGCCCGGAGATGATCGCGACACCACGACGCCGAGGGCGATGGCCGAAAACTTCAAGCGGTTCATCCTTGGAGATGCCCTATCGATGTCGTCCCGAATGCAGCTCAAGGCGTGGCTGATCGGGTGCGTCACCGGCTTTGATCGGCTGCGGGCCGGTCTGCCTCAAAGCTGGGTGGTGGGGGACAAGACCGGGAACAATGGCGAGGATGCGGCTGGCGACGTCGCCATCGCCTGGCCCAATCCGAATGAACCGGTTCTGATCTGTGCATATACGCGCGGTGGAAGACCGGACGAACACCAACTCCGCGCGGTGTTCTCGGCCATCGGCCGGGCGGAAGCTGTCAAGCTCGTCCGGCCTGAGCATGTCCGATAGCGTCATCCCGGCTGAGGACGAACAAGGCCGCCAGCCTCGGGCGGACGTATCCAGGGCCGGGTGAAGGGGCGGCGCGCCTACCGCGGTCCAGGGGCAGCGCCTCTGGCCTTCCGGGCGCGGACTGGTCAGTCTGGCGGGGGTGCGATTCCGTTCGGGGACGCGGATGGACCGGCGGACCCCGGCCGGCAGCGTCGATCAGCGCTACTATTGATCGGTCGGCAGACCTTTCACCAGCGTCCGGCATGCCGCCTTCGGTGGGGGATGGCCATCGAACGGGTTCTCGCACGCGTGGTAAGCGTCCTTACGGAGCTGATCGATGGCGGGCGATTTCGGCATTGCCGCGACCATGTCGCCCGCGCAGTGTCCGTGATTCCGGAGATCGACGTCGACAGCCGCCTCCAGCAATGTCCTGAGAAGCGAGTCGTTGTCCGGGTCCGGCTTGGCGGGAACGCGGCTGAGGATTTTGGTGCTGGTCGCGCAGAACGGCGCGTAGAGATCGCGACGGTCGAGTAGCGCGCGACCGCGCCGGCGCCGAACGACGGCTGGGGAAAAAAGTAGCCGGGCACTCCCCATCTCTTCGTTGTCTTCCGTGTAAGTAACGATCTGCATCAGTCCGTCGATGGCCTCGATCGCCTGGCAGGATGGTGTCCGGCACCGCTCGGCGCGCGCCCGGGCGATCGCCGCTTTCAGAGCGGCGAATGTCGGCGCCGTGTCGTTCGGGTCCCCGCGCGGTTTTGCCCCACGCGCCGATGCGCGCGCGCTGCCCGCGGCAAGGCACGCCACCAGCAAGCCCGCGAGACACCAGGCTTTCACCACTCGTTCACCCTGTAGAACTTGAACTCGTTGTCGTGAACCCCCGGCACGCTGACCTCGTTTCGCCGATCTGCCCAGCTCGGTCGATAGTTTCGCACCGGGCGACCGCGTTTGGTGACGCCAGGAACACTTTCCAGGCCGCCCGCGGTGTCCCGGCCGACCGTCGGCTCTCCCTCTTTCGGCATGATGTCCGGGCTATAGAAGTGGGTGGCGCCTTGCGAGATGTCGGCGCTTTGATCCCAGGCGGCCGCCAAGAGTTCACCCGATAGGACTTCAAGTATTGATCATGAACTTCTGGCACCTTGACCTCAACGCCCGTCTCCGTCCATCGCGCTCGTCCACGGTTCGCCGCGTCGGACTGCCGGCACGCCCCACAATCGGAGGCCGGGTGAAGGGGCGGCGCGCCCCTTCCGGGTCCAGGGCAGCGCCCTGGCCTTCGCGCCGCCCCGCTCAGCCGGGCGCGGGGATGCGGTTGGGATCAAGGAAGGCGGGCAGGAACGGCTCGTTGGTCTGCAGGCTGTCGGTGCTGGGGACGTGGGTGGTGTTCCAGCCGCCGCCGAGCGCCTCGATCAGGGCCACGCTCGAGGTCAGCAGGTTCTGCTGCACCGAGAGCGCGGTCTGGGCGTCGGCGAGCGCGGTCGCCTCTGCGGTGATGACCGCGGTGTAGGCCTGGGTGCCGGCCTCGTATTCGTTGGTCAGCACGGTGACGGACTTGACCGCCGCGTCGACGGCGGCGCGCTGGTCGATCGCCTGCCTGCCGTAGAGGCGGAGCGCCACCAGCTGGTCCTCCACGCCCTCGAACGCCGTCAGCACCGCCTCGCGATAGTTGGCGACGGTGGCGTCGTAGGCGGCCTCGGCCTGCTCGACGGCGGCGGTGCGGATGCCGCCCTCGAACAGGGTCTCGCTGGCGGTGGCGCCGAGCGACCAGAAGCGGTTGGCGACCTGGACCAGGGTGCTGAGCTGCGGCCCCTCGTAGCCGGCATCGGCGGACAGCGTGAGGTCGGGGTAGAAGGCGGCGATCTGCACGCCGATCACGGCATTGGCCTCGTCGACGGTGCGTTCCGCCTCGGCGATGTCGGGACGGCGTTGCAGCAGTTCGGACGGCAGGCCGGCCGGCGGCTCGGGGACGTAGGCCTGGAGCGGCGCCGGCGCGATCGCGAGATCGGCCGGGGCATGGCCGGTCAGCACCGCGATCGCGTGCTCGTATTCGGCGCGCGCGACGCCGACCGCGTCGGCCTGCGCCTGGGTCTGGCGCAACAGGGTGACGGCTTGCAGGTAGTCGGACGGCAGGGCGGTGCCGGCGGTCAGCTGGTTGCGGAGGATGGTCAGGTTGCGCTGATACGCCCGCACGGTGTCGTCGAGCAGCTTCTGCAGGCTGTCGGACGAGCGCATCTCGAAGTAGTCGGTGGCGAGGTTCGCCTGCAACGACAGGCGGGCGTTGGCGACCTGGGCGGCGCTGGCCTGGGCGGCGGCGACGTTGCTCTCGATCTGCCGGCGGATGCGGCCCCAGAGGTCGATGTCCCAGGAGGCGGTGCCTTGCAGGGTCAGGGTGCTGGTGTTGGAGCCGGTGCTGACCCCGGTGAGCGCGCCGGTCGAGGCGGCGCCGGCGCCTGAGCTTGCCAGCGCGCCGCCGGAAGCGGTGCTGCCAGCAGCCGTGGTGCCGGCCTGGGTGCCGCCGGCGAGGCTGCTGCCGGTGCCGACAATGACGCTGCGGCCGCCGCTGCCGGAACGCTGCACCGAGGGCGAGATGCCGAGCACCGGGAACAGGCTGCCGCGCGCCTCGTCGACCAGGGCGGCGGCCTCGACGTAGCTCGCCTCGCTGGCGCGGAGCGACTGGTTCGAGACCTCGACCTGGTCCTCGAGCTGATCGAGCACGGCGTCACGGTAGGCGGTCCACCAGGGGCCCTTGGGCATCGCCGCGTTGGCGGGCG
>CAXTPV010000047.1:0-1030 GCA_964246135.1 uncultured Acetobacteraceae bacterium
TCCCCGCGAGCGCGGGGAACACGCCGCCCTGGCGCGCCGGGCTGACCACGTTGGGGTCGGCCTGCTTCCGGTCCGGCGTCTCAGGCCGCTCGGCACGACGCCGGTCGGCTTCCTGGCGATCAAGGTCGGACGCCTTGTAGCCCTGGGTGCCCAGGCCCCTGGCTTGCGCCTCGATCCACATCTCGCGCTTGAAGTTGGCTGACCCGGCGATCTTCACGTCCGACCAGCCACGCGTCTCCGCCAGGTCGAGCATCGAGCGGATGGTGACGAGGTCCTCCTTCTTCGTGCTGATGCTCGATGCGTCGGTCCGGATCGCAAGCGACTTGCGCTGGTAGTCGTCGTAGTAGCGGCGTTCCTTGCCGCGTTCCTCGACGTAGTAGCTCTTGGCGATCGATTCGGGTTCGGTGGTGTAGGCCGTGGGCTTGGCCTCGGTCTTCTTCGCGGCAGGCGCGGCCGCGCCCGGGGCGGCGTTGACCTTGGGCGCGCCCGACACGCCGGTCTGCCGGGTCGGCTCGGGAGTCACACCCTCGATCCTGTTGCTGGGGCGGGTGGCGTCTTTCAGTCGATCAAGCAGCGCCATCGCTGGCCTCCATGTCCGCAAGAGTGGGGAGAGCCCGGATGACGCTCGAGGCCCAGGCCTTGCACGCGTCGAGATCGGCGTCCTCGAGGAACGAGAGCTGGGCGCCGGAACGGTCCGGGTCCGCCGTCGGAAGAACCTCGATCAAGGCGCTCACATCCTGGCAGACGGCGCGCATGACCTCCCTGCGATGGTTGAGGATCGACAGGGGGATAGCATCTCCACCTGCTCCCAGTTGTCCGATGTGCTCATGCCGCAGCGACGCTCCTGCCCTGATTGAGTGATTCGACCGTGGGCACGGACCTCAGGATCGCGGCGACAGCAGCCTTGCCGTCCTCCATCGCGTACGGAGCGAGGTCGATGTCGGAACCGAACACCTCCCGGAGGAGCGCGTCGGCCTGGTGAGGCCGCATGCGCGCCGGCGGCGCGGCATCCTCCTCGCCGACGGTGACG
>CAXTPV010000047.1:1131-12962 GCA_964246135.1 uncultured Acetobacteraceae bacterium
CCTTGGCGGCGCGTGATGGATCAGACGGCGTCGACGTTCCGGCCGCGCCCGACGCGTGGCCGGCCGCCTCGGTGTCGCTCGCCTCGATCTTCTCGAGCAGCGGCGCGGCGGGCCTGCGCGCCCGGCTCCTGGCCGCGCCCTGCCGTGCGGACTGCTTCTCGCCCGGTGAAGCCGGTGGTGTCGGTGACGAGGCCGCTTGCGCCGGTCCGCCGGTCGCGGGCGCCAGGGACGGGGGCTGGACCTCGGGTGCGGCAGCCGCACCCGAGGCGGGCGCCGTGTGGAAGCCCGTGCCCTGGTCCATGCGGATGGTGACCTGGATGGGATCGACTTCAGGCGGCTTTCGCAGCAGCCGGGTGAAGGTCCGGTCCTTGAAGTAGCGGATGCGCCTGGCCTTGATCGGATACATGCCCGGACGCACGATGATGGCGTCATGGGACTTGAGGCGCATCACCTCCTGCGGCAGCAGCAGGGCGCGGCGCTGCTCGCTTTCCGACAGGTTCTGGTTGGTTCCGCGGAACACGCGCCAGAAGCGCGGCCCGGAGCGGCTGACACCCTCGACCGTGTCGAAGCCGAGCCGGTCACTCAGCTCGTTGCAGAGCTGGAGGTCCTTGGTTCCGAACACCACCTCGCAGCCGCAGTTGTCTAGCATGGCGGCGGCCTTGTCGGGGCCGTAGAGGTCCCTGTCGCGCAGCTGCGCCTTGCTCTGCATGATGAGCATCAGGCGCATGTTGTAGCCCGCGACGAACGCGAAGGCGTCGGCAAGCACGGGCATCGGACCGAGCAGCGGGAACTCGTCAAGCAGGACAAGGACCTGATGCTTGGCGTTCCTGTCGAACTGCGGCAGCGTCCTGACCGTCAGGTCGACGAGCTGCTGGAAGAACAGAGCGAGCAGAGGCCGCAGGCGCGCGATGTTGTCCGGCGTGACGCCGACATAGATCGCATGCAGCGAGTTCCGCAGCTCCCGGAGATCGAAGTCGCTCTGCGATGTCGCGGCATCGATCCGCGGATTGAACCACAGCGAGAGCTTGGCCGTGATCGTCTTGCGTATCGAGTTGACCAGGTCGGCCGAGCCCTTGAGGTAGTCCTCGAGCGCCTTCACCGTCGCCTCGGTGTAGGGCTGCCCGCCCGAGCGGCGGGCCTCGATCCGCGCGATCATCAGCGGCGTCGCATCGGCGCTCGACAGCAGGCGAAGCACCTCGCCGATGGTCAGCGGCAGCTCGGGTGTCTCAGCCAGGAACGCCGTCGCGCCGACGAACGCCGAGCGGGCGGCATCCGTCCAGAACGCCTGGTCGCCGCCGACCTGCGGGAAGATCATCTGCGCGATCCGCTGGATGTCCTCGAAGGCGTCGAGGCTGTTGCGGCGCACGTAGCTCAGGGGATTGTAGCGCGCCGTCCGGCCGTCCGCCGCCAGCGGATCGAACAGGAAGACCTTCTGGCCGGCCTGCTGGCGCACCCCGGCCGACGCGGCCCAGTTCTCCTTCTTGACGTCGAGGCAGACCAGGCTGCCCTCGTAGAGCAGGCAGTTCGGGATCACGAGGCCGACGCCCTTGCCCGAGCGCGTCGGCGCATAGCACGCGACGTGCTCGGGGCCGCCGAACCGGAGATAGCGGCCGCGCGCGGTCATGCCGATGAACAGGCCAGCGAACTTCGCGAAGAACTCCCCGGATTTCAGCTCGCCGGACTTCGCCCAGCGGGTCTCGCCATGCAGCTCGCGCCTGGCCCCAGGCCACCCTTTCCGCAGCAGGCCGACCACGATGATCGTGAGCGGCAGAGCCGTCGCGACGGCGGCGGAGATCTTGAGCCACAGGCCGACAACCGGCTGGTCCCATCCGTAATAGGACCAGTAGAGCCACCAGGCGCCGATCGGCACGCCGTGGTGCGAGCGGATCAGGCCGGTTCCAATGAGGAACACGACCGACGCCATGGTCGACCACAGCAAGGCGAGCAGCGCGGCCGCGAACAGCCCGGCCAGCGCCTTGGCGGCCGTTGGCCATTCGGCGAAATCATGCATGCGACGCCGCTCCCTACTCGGCCGCGAGGGCGGGAACAGGGAGTGGCACGGCAAGCTTCGCCGCGGGATCGAAGAAGACCTCGGCGATGCGGAAGCGACCGTCGCGCTTCTCGCAATAGACCGACACGTCGACCAGCTGGCGCAGCAGGCCGCGCACGTCGGCATCCGCCAGGTACTTTCCGGCCGCATGCTGCTTGATCATCAGCCGCAAGGCGTCGAAGGCGCCGCTCGCGCTGCCCGCGTGGCAGGTCGTGATGCTGCCGGGATGGCCGGCCGCGATGCCGCGCACGAAGGTGAACGCGGCGCCGTCGCGAAGCTCCTGCATCAGCACGCGATCGGGACGCATGCGCAGCGCGGCCTCGATCAGGTCCTCCGACCGGACCCGTGCCTGGCCCTGGTCGCCCTTGCTGTAGAACAGGCTGACGAGGTTCCGATGCGGCAGGCCGATGAACTCGGCGGTGTCCTCGATCGTCACCAGCCGCTCGTCCAGCGGGATGGCCTGGATCAGCGCCTTCGCAAACGTCGTCTTGCCTGACCCGGTGTCGCCCGCGGCGATGATCGTCTTCTTGGCGCGCACCGCCAGCGGGAAGAAGCGCTCCCAGTCCTTGAGGCGATGCAGCTCGGACAGCTCGGCATCGAGCGGATGCGCCCGGATGCGCGCGACATCCGTGCTCGAGAACAGGCCCCCGGCCGCGAGATCGTCAAGCGTCGGCGCGAACGACGAGGGCCGCCGGATGGTCAGGCTGATGGTACCGGCGGACACCGCGGGCGGCCGGCAGATCTGGATGCGCTGCCCGTCGGGCAGCACGGAGCCGCAGAGCGGCCGGTCAGGGCCGACATCCTGTTGCGACATCGCCGCCGACAGCGTGGCGATCGCGTCCAGCCGCTGGTAGTCCAGTTCGGGAACGTCGTGCCAGGTCCACCGGCCGTGCTGCTCCAGCCCGCACACGCCGGGCTGGTTGATGACGATCTCGGTCGTCCGGTCATCGGCCAGGAAGCCGGCGATCGGTGCCAGCAGCAGCCTGAGCGTCCGCTCGCCCGCGCGGATCATCGGTAGCCGGTCCCGACCAGCGCCAGCGGCGAGCTGGCCGAGGGGCCGACCTGATAGACGGTCGAGAAGTCGAGATCGCGGGCGACCATGATGCTGACCATCTCGCCCTGGTTCTTGCGGATCGTCGGCGGGATGTTGATCGAGCTGGCCAGCGCGGTGTCGGACGCGGACGAGATGTTGCCCGTGTTGAAGTAGGTGGAGCCGCTCGGGCTCGCGAGCGCGACACCCGCCTGCGCGCCGCCTTCCACCAGGGTCAGCAACAGGGCGCCCCCGAACCTCTCCCAGAAATGGTTGTCGATCGCGCCGTCGAACCCGGCGCGGCCAAGCGGGTCGGCGGCGGGGCTGTCGAGATTGATGATGACGCCACCCGGCGTCTCGGCGCGCGTCCAGAGAACGAACAGCCGGCTCTGTCCCTGGCGCATGCCGCCCTGGAACTCGCCGACAATCTTCGAGCCGCGATCGAGGAGGGTGATCCCGGTCTTGCCGATCACGTCCTGCGGCAGGATGCAGGTGGTGAAGCCCGGCAGCGTGCTGTCCATCGCGGTCTGGAGCACGCAGGGGATCACCGTGCCCTCGGTGAGAAGGTAGGGCTGGTGACGAAGCACCGTCGCCGAGACCCCGGCGAGCGGCGTCGCCTGCAGGTTGGCCGCCAGCGGATCGGACCCGCGCCCGCCGGGCGTCCCGGCCGCGGTGCCGGGAGCGGCCTGACCCGCCTGCGCACCGGCTCCCGAGGCGAACACGATGGGGTTCGCACGCCGGGCCTTCGCGAGCGGGTCCACCGGCTGCTGCCCGGTCAGGGCCGACGGGGTCAGCGGCTGCAACGGCAGCGGCGGTGGCAGGACCATCGGACGCGGGATGACCAGGCTGGCCGGGATGGCGGGCAGCGGCGGCGGCGGCTCGAAGCGGGCGATCTCGTGGACCTGCATGCCTTCCGGGTTCTCGGACTGGCTGGCGGGGTGATGCTTGGGCCGCAGCACGATGAAGGCCACCGCGGCCGCGACAGCGCAGGAAAGGATGATCGCGCCCTTCCTGCGGTCGAACGAGCCGCTTCCGGCGACGGCCGAGACATGCCGCTCGCCCGCCACGTTCTGCTGGGCTCCGGGCGCAGGCTGTACCGGAACCGCCTGGTAGACCGTTCCATCCGGACCGGTGATGAAGCCTGAGCCGCCGGGCGGCCCGGGCGGCGGCGTGTCGCTCATGGCGAGGACCCCTTCACGGAGCGAATGACATCGGAGGAGGTCGTGCCCGTCTCGGGGTTCACGCCGATCGGGTCGTAGGCGAGATTGAAGACGCGCAGCACGTCATGGCCGAGGCGCAGCCGGAACTCGCGCGAGGTCGTGGATACCACCGCCAGGTCGTCCCGCATGGTGTAGGGAACGATGGATTCCTCGCCGTCAGGCGCCAGGGCGTAGATCGTCGGCAGGGGCATGTTGCCCGGGAAGCGGAACGCCGTCAGGCGGCCATTGTCACTGACCTCGTAAGGCTGGATCGCCGCGTCGCCCTGAGCGGTGTAGCGCCAGTTGCGGGGACCGTAGAAGAAGTCGACCGCAAGCCGCGCCTGCGCGCTCCGCTCGTCCGCCGCCTGCCGCGCCTGCTGGTCGTTGAGCGCCGCCGTCTGTCGCTCGTCGTCAGGATAGGCGAACGCGACCGCGAACTGGGCGTCGGGAGCAGGCTGCTGCAGGGTCGCGTTGTGCGCGACGAGCTCGAACTGGTAGCTCCGGAACGAGCCGTCCTGCCGCCGGGTGACCACCTGCGCGTTGGTCGGCGCCCGGGATGTCACTGGCTTGAGGAACAGCAGGTTGCCGGCCGGCTGCGCCAGCCAGGCGTCGCTGTCGCCGATCGCGACCTGGGTGATCTCCTCGTGCGGGGAGAACATCACCTCCGTCGAGGCAAGCGTGCCCCCGATGAGCCGGACCACGTTCATCGGGTTGTAGACCACCGTGCGGACGCGCGGATCGTAGCGGCCGGCGCGCGGATCCTGTTCGGCCAGGGCAGGCCCGGCCACGGACGCACACGCGACGCAGGCAAGCACAAGACGAAGACGAAGCATTACTGCCCTTCCTCGTCGGCGTGGTAGCTCGTGACCAGGAACCCGTCGGGGTTGATGTTGATCGCGGAGCTGGCGATCGTCCCATGCGCGAAGTCGAAGCCGATCGTCGCGATCATGTGCTTCGGCGCGAAGACCTGCTCGCCCTTGCGCTCCTGCTGGATGAAGCGGACGAACGCGACCTTCTTGTTGACCGGGCTGAACTGGGTGCTCACCCAGCGCACCACCGCCATGCCGTCATGGCCGAGCGTGACCTGCGGGCTCGCCGGGTTCGAGCCGCGGAACCAGCTCGCGTACTCGACCTGCACCTGCGACGTGCTCATGAGGTTCACGGCGTCGAAGTTCGTCACCGCCTCATGGTACGAGTAGCCCTGGCGGTAGCGGACATACTGCCAGAGGAAGAAGCGCCGTTCGGCCTCCGAGGCGGCCATCTCGCCGCCGCGCACGTCGTAGACCCGGTCGACGATGCCGGTCGCGTTGTCGACCCGAAACACGACGGGAACGACGGTCTTCAGCGGGCTCAGCCCGGCAACCGCCAGACACGCCATCGCGGCCAGCACGCAGGCGCCGCCGGCAACGGCCCAGGCCAGCGTCCTGCTCCGGTTCGCGGCCGTCAGGCGATCGGTCTGGTAGCTCTCGACCTGCCGGAAATAGGCGGCCAGCAGCTCGGGGTCGTTCGGCACGGGCAGCGCATTCGCGGTCGCGACGCCGGACGCACGCTTGGTGATCGCGTTCATCAGCCATGCTCCTGGGAGGGCGGGACCGTCAGGTCATTCGGGCTGGGCGTCCACTTGCCGATGTTGAGCTGACGCACCGGGCCGGACGCGACCGGAAGCGGATCATCAGCGCATCCCGCGACCAGCAGGGTCAGGAGAGCCAGGGCGAGGCGGGTGAACATCATGCGGTCCTTGCTTCGGGGAGTTCGGCGGGCCGGAGACGGTCTGTCACGACTACCGGATCGGCTTGGGGCTGTTCGAAAGTGATCCACCGGTCGGAGGCCGGATACGCTGGTAGAGCCCCCGGGTGCCCTGGCTGGCTCCCTGGGCGGCCCCCGCGCCGCCCTGGGCCACGCTCTGGACTAGCCTCGACGCGCCACCGGTCGCGAGCTCGGCCGCCTTTCGGCCAATACCTGCGCCGTGCATCTGCAAGCCGCCGGCAAGAGAGGTCGCCATCGCCGGAAGCTGAAGAGCGATGATGCCAGTCAGAATGAAGAAGACCACGGCCGCCATTAGAGCTTGAATTTGTGCGAAGGCGTTGTTTCCCGTGTATGTCGCAATTGTGCCGACTGCTTGAGTTTCGATTACGAGCATGAAGGCTACAAGGATTACGACAAGCAACTGCAGCACGACGCAGGAGATCATCGCGCCGATCCACCGTTCAAAGATCGAGCGAGTTACCGGAAACAAGACAAGCCCAATCATCAGAGGGCCAATTGCAATGAACAGTGCTAGTATTACATGCGAAAGAAGCCATATAGAAAAAGCAATTACAACTGATGTCACAGACAAGACCCAAAATACAATGACAACAATCCATTCTGCCACATCCCACCAATGCAGCAATTTTCCTACCGCAAGACCGGCATTAAATGCCTTGATGTTGAGATTATCAAAAGAATTAGCAGCGACTGAACCATGGCCAAGTGTCGAGTTAGATACGGCGTTTGTCAAATCATTCGGCAAAGCCGTCAAGAAAAAGTCTTGTACCCATGTCGTATATACACTCCCGTTGGTCGCAAACCAACTAACAAGGCAGAGCTTTATAACTCGACCGAGGATTCCGTCCATTGCCTCGCTTGAATTACCACGAAGGATCATGATACCGGTTAGAGCGACATACAGGACCAGCGCGGCTTGAACCGGCGCAGCGGCATATGATACTAGTCCTGTAACTATAGAATTCACTGCGCCGAGAAGCGGTGTCTCTAAAGTGTCAAAAATGTATTGGAAAATTAGCCATGTATTCATGGCGAAGTGGACTTGGCGGCTCGATGGCTAAGCGCGATTGCTGCATCGTCAGCAGATCGCTGCGCGACGAGACAGGTTGTTCGCGCCTGCTGTGCTGGAGTCATCCCCGAGCACACACGTAACCAGTAGCGTCGATCGTTCGGCCTAGCATCCCAGTAAGTGGTCGTCATAGGACTAGACATGTCACCTGCATGCGCGCGCGCTTGCGACGCCGCAATTAGCAGGTCAGCGCGATCCGCATTGATGCAGTCGGGCATCCTGTCCATGTGGCCGGGGTCGTTCAGGCAGACGCTGCGCACACGGTCTAGCGCCGCCGGATGCGCGACATACCAAGACGCCGTCCGCTGCGACTCAGGCGGTATGTTGCTCGGCGCAGCGAGGACCGGCACTGACCCAAGCAGAAGGCCTGACGCGAGAACGAAGGCTGAAAAGACTTGCACTGTGCAAGGACCCCTTGGTGATGAAGCGAGATGATGTGGCGCGTGATCAGCCGCCCGGCGTGATCGCCGCGTTGCCCTGCTGGATGACATCGTCGATGTCCTGGCGGTTGGTCTCGTCCTCCTGCTCCTGGACGTTGCGGACCTGCGCCTGCTGCCAGGTCTCCAGCGCGGTCGCCTGGACCTGCTGCGAGGCGATGTAGCTCTGCTCGAGCTGCACCCGCGCCGAGATGTCGGCGGTGTCCTTCGCGTCCGGGCTGTTGGCCAGGGCGCCCTCGAGCTGCTGCAGCGCCTGGATGTGGCTCTGCGCGCCCTGGTCAAGCTGCGAGGCCGAAGCCTCGACGCCGGCGATGCTGTTGGCGTTCGCGTTCATCGCCACCGAGGCAGGATCGGAGCCCGTCGGCGCCGCCGCGATGCGGTTCTGCGACAGGAACTGCGCGCCCAGCGGCCCCATCGTGGCGAGGCCGCTGCCGTTGATCACCGACGGCATCGAGGTCACCGGCGGCAGCGGCAGCCGCAGCATCGGGTTGGTGTTCATGCCCGCGCCGATCTGATCCAGCGACGACAGCGGACTATGCGCGAGCGACCCGTAGATGTTCTGCATCTGCTGAAGCTGCTGCACCATGTTGGTAATCTGCGTCTGCAGCTGCTGTATCTGCTGCGCGCCCTGCGCCACCTGCTTGACCGACTGCACGATGCTGCCGGCATCCGTCACCGGCCATTGCGCATGCGCCGCACGCGCCGACAGCAGGGCCGCGGTGCACACCGTCCCCAGCAGGACCCGTCTGATCATCATGATCCTTCCCTCCCTCTCGCCCATTGTCACGCCGCCGCCTTCCGCCAGTCGCGCCTGAAGGCCGGCACCCACGAATCCGGGGACGGCCCGTGTTCGGAGATCAGCCGCTCCATCAGCCGGATGGTCTTCGCCCGGCCGGACAGGATCGCCACCAGGTCGTCCATCCCCGACAGGTCGAGCTCGCAGGCGACCGAGACCGATCCCTGCTTGAGCAGGAACCGACGACCTCCCGTCGTCAGGTCCTCGCTGATCGCCAGGAACTCGGGTTCCGTCAGCTTCAGGCCGTCGACGTAGTGGATGCGGTCCGCGCGGTCGTTCGGCATCAGGATCTGGGTCGGGCACTGCTCGATGATGCTGTGCGAGATCGGGCTCGACAGCGCGTCCTTCGGCGACTGCGTCGCCAGCACCACCGCGCCGTTGAGCTTGCGGATGGTCTTGAGCTTGTCGTTGACGAGATCCCGGAACTCGGGATCGGCGAGCGCCTTCCAGAACTCGTCGATGGCAACGATCAGCCGCCGCCCGTCCACCAGCGCCTCGATCCGGTGGTAGAGATACGACATGATCGGGCCGCGGGTGACGTCGTCGTCCAGCACGGCGGTCATGTCGAAGCCGAGGAACGGCGTGTCCAGCTCGATGTCGTCGACCTCGTTGTCCAGCACCCAGCCCAGCGAACGGCCTTGGCACCATTTCTCCAGCCGCGCGCCGGGCCCCTCGCCGTCCGACTGGCCCAGGAAGGCGCGTAGCTCACCGAACGAGCGGTGCTCCGGCGGCAGCTGCATCATGGCCGCGAGACCCTGGTCGAGCCGCCGCTCGACGTCGTTCGACAGCGGCTTGCCACGGTCGGCGATCAGCCCGGTCACCAGCTGCTTGAGGAACTTCAGGTTCTCGGGCGAGCCGTCGAGCGCCTTGAGCGGCGCCAGGCCCGACGCGGTGCCGGTCGGCAACACGAGGTAGGTGCCGCCAAGGGCGCGGGCGAGGATCTCGCCGCCGCGATCCTTGTCGAAGAAGACGATCTGCGCGTCCTGCTTCTCAGCCAGCGCCAGCAGGAACAGCAGCAGCGTCGTCTTGCCCGAGCCGGACGGGCCCGCCAGGAAGATGTTGCCGAGATCCGTCACCATCCCGGTCGGCGCATGCAGATGGAACCGGTAGGGCGTCCCGCCCGTGGTGCGAAACAGCGTCAGGGGTTCGCCCCAGTGGCCGCGGGACTTCCCGAGCGGGAAGTTGTGCAGCGACGCCATCGCCGCGAAGTTGCGCGAGCTGATCGCTCCCGGCCGTGTCCGCAGCTGCAGGTTGCCCGGAAGCTGCGCCCAGTAGACCGCTTCCAGCGCGAGATCCTCACGCGCGATCACCGCGCCGCTCTCCGCGAGATCCCGGCGCGCGCGCGACGACACCTCCGACAGCGCCGCCAGGCTGTCGGCGAACGTCACCAGGGTCAGGTGATGATCGCCCATGACGAAGGCGTTGCTCTGCAGCAGGTCGGCCGCGCGCGAGAGCGCCTCGGTCTGGCTTGCCGCCTTGTCGCTCGCGACCGTCATCTGGTTCTGCTTGCGCGTCATCTTGTCCTGCGCATCCTGCTTGCCCATGAACCCGAAGGTCTGGGTGAGCACGGCGCAGTAGGGCGCGGTCAGGATGGTGTCGAACATGCCCGGCCAGGTGGACGCCGGATACTCCCGCAGGCCGAAGCCGGCCGCGTAGGTCGAGCCGCCCGGACCGCGCACCTCGATCGCCTCACGGCCGACGATGACCCGGTCGGTGTAGATGGCGCCGCCGAGATGGCCGCAGACCAGCGGCACCGACATGTGCTCGCCGGTCAGGATCAGGCGAAGCGCCTCGGCGCACTCGGAGAAGACGATCCCGCGCGAGTGGCGCAGGCCGAGGCGTGTCGGCGCATAGGCGTGCAGGTCGGCGACGACCGTGGCCAGCACGGTCTCCAGGCGCTCAAGATCCGATGCCGATCCGACGCGCTGGGTGCCGCCACGCCGGCGCCGGTTCAGCAGGCCGGACACGCTCCTGCCGCCCTGCTGCGGTGGACGCAGCAGCACGGAGACGAACAGCTCGTTGCGATACAGCCGGTTGGCCATCATGCGATCGCGATAGGCGGCGTCGAGCTCGCGCGCGAAGTCGCTGCGGCACGCGGTGGTCGGGTACTCGCTGGTCTCCGCCATCGAGCGGACGACGTGCGTCGCCAGCACCAGCCGCTCGGACGCGATGTTGCGCAACAGGATGTTGCGCTGCGCGTGGCGCGCGTTGATCTCGGCCGGATCGGTGGTCTCCCACGCGATCCCCGCCAGGCGCAGCATCGCGAGCTGCGAGCCGTCATCGAGCAGAAGGACGTTCGGCGTCGCGTGGCCGACATACGGGAGGTAGGTGTCGGGCTCGCGCTCGCGCGCGCTCCCCTTGATGCTAGGCATTGACGCGGACCTCCCGCGGCTTGCGCGCGGCCCTGAGCGGCAGCGGGCTCACGGACGAGCCGCCCCAGCGACGCGTGTTGGTCGCGCGGCCCTTGGTCCTCGACCAGAGACTGATGATGCCGAAGAGGTTGTAGTCCTTGCTGATGAAGGCGCGCGTCGCGTAGTGCGTCACCACCCCGATGATCGCGTAGCAGGGGTTATGCATGATCACGAAGATGATCGTCGTCGCGACGACGTTGATGCAGCAGGCCTCGATGGGCACGCCCTGCCACATGGCAGGGCGTGTGCAGGCCAGGAACAACACGTCCTCGGTGAGCCCGCGTTGCGACATCGAAGACCCCTAGCCGCCGTTGCCGCCGCCATTGATGGTTCCAACCACCCAGGCGGACGAGAACGAGATGGCGACTCCAAGAACGACGCCGCCGAAGGTGCGCGCGCTGATCGAGCCGAACATGGTGGCGACACCGCACAGGCCGACCGCGATCACCGCGAGCGCGGTGCCGCCGGTGCCGGTGAGGATGTTGACGACGTTGGTGAGGAACGTCGTCAGGTTGCCTGTGCCGCCGGCCGCCTGGGCGGCGGCAGGGTTCATCGAGAGGAGCGTCAGCAGCCCGGCGAGTGAGGCCGGCCTGGCGACCCTGGTCATGCCCGAACTCTCGCGGAGATGCATGCCCGCGGCGAACAGCCTGGATGTGACCGGGCCCAGCTTGATCGGCGA
The DNA here is from genome assembly GCA_964246135.1 of uncultured Acetobacteraceae bacterium. Classification (GTDB taxonomy): domain Bacteria; phylum Pseudomonadota; class Alphaproteobacteria; order Acetobacterales; family Acetobacteraceae; genus CAXTPV01. The sequence goes on from CAXTPV010000047.1 coordinate 12,570, forward strand.
GGACGCCATGGCATCCCCCTTAATGGTGGTGTTCATGGAAATCGGTTCCCTTGATGGAGGATGCGGGCGAAGGCAGCCGTGAACGCGGGCGGCGCGAGACCTTGCGTTCTGCAAGGCCTCGGGCCGTACGGATGGCAGGGTCGGCGCGCCCCTGCCAATTCGGATGGACGTGAGAGCGCGGCATCAGCGCGCATCGTTCATCGCCTGCTGGGTCGAGGACGCCTGTCCCGCCGGAGCCGCGGGCTCTGGCGCATGCGTCGGAGCTTGAGGCGAAGCGAGGGACGCCGGCGGCGCCGGCGGCACCGGCCTCGACCCGCCGAACACGACGACACCGCCACGATCGCGCGCCGCGCGGGCGAGGCCATAGACGTCCCACCTGGCAGGCGGGGGCGG
>CAXTPV010000048.1:0-12807 GCA_964246135.1 uncultured Acetobacteraceae bacterium
CAGAACCCACCTGAACCAAGCCCCTCAACACTCCACGAAAACGGGGCAGCTTCACTATGATGGTCGGGTTGGGCCAGTGCCCGCTGCAACACGCCGAGCGCGTGTCGCGTCATCGCGTCGGCGTCCTGCACGAACGTCGTCAACTCATACGCCCGCCACGAGGCGGCAGGGATGTCGTCAAAGCCGGCGACTTTCACGTCTTCCGGCACTCGGAGCTTGAGCTTCAGGCGGGCCGCATCGATGACACCGAGCGCGAGCAGGTCATTGGCGCAGAAGATCGCCTCTGGGGGCGCCCGCCTGCGAAGGAGTATCGTCGCGGCCGCGATGCCGCCCTCGTAGCGGAAGTCGCCTTGCGCGATCCTGGGCGGGCGCAGTCCGAGTTCCTCGGCGCGTTCCCGAAAGCCCGCGAGCCGTTCCTCGGCGGCCGGGCTGCCGTCCGGTCCGCACACGAAGCCGAGGCGACCAGCACCGGCGCGCGCGAACACATCGACAATGGCGCGACCAGCCCTGTGATTGTCGCAGGTGATCGTCGAGACCCAGTCGCTGCCGATACGCGTGTTGAACGAGATGACCGGGATTTTCAGACGAGCGAGCGACCGATGGGCCTCGACGGACAGAATCGCAAGCGGGCTCACGATCGCGTCGACGCGATAGCTTGCAAGTCGCTGGATCGCGTCATCAAGTTTGTGCCCGCTATGAGCGCCAACCATGAGCGCCTGGTAGCCGAGATGCTCTAGGCCGCTCATGAACTTCTCCAACACGGCCGCGTAAAACGGATTGTCCATGCGCCCGAGGACGACTGCGACCAGACCCGACCGCTCCGTCAGCATGATCCTCGGGATCAGGCTCGGTCTGTAGTCGAGCGCTTCTGCGGCCGCGTGGATCTTGCGTCGCATGTCCGCCGACACGCTGCCGCCCGGCTGGTAGCTGCGGGAGACCGCGGATTGCGAAATACCCGCAAGACGAGCCACATCGATCGAAGAGGCGTAGCGCTTTCGCTTGGACATGCGGCCATCCGGATCCTGCAAGAGGAAGAACCATCGGGTAACACAGTCTCCAACGAAAGCTCTAGACCAGCCTTGACAAGACAGGGACAGTATGTATCCCATAGCATCAATGCATAGCTAGTCAATAGTATATGCGATGTATTTGGGAGGATCGTCGATGGACCTCGGGCTCGGCGCCAAGGTCGCCGTCGTCACAGGCGGAACCGTCGGCATCGGGCTGGCGGTGGCGGAAGCGCTGGCCGCCGAGGGCGTCCACGTCATCCTGGCGGCGCGCGGCGCCGAGCGCGCCCAGGTGGAGGCCGAACGAATTTCGGCGCGTCATGGTGTGACAGCGCATGGAATCGGCTGCGACGTCTCCCTGCCGACGGGTGTGCAGGCGTTGGTCGAGGCCGCGACGAGGCTGCATGGCGGCGTTGACATCCTGGTCAACAATGCCGGCACCGGCAGCAACGAGACGGTCATGGATGCGACCGACGAGAAATGGCTCTCGTACTGGAACCTGCACGTGATGGCGGCGGTCCGCCTCGCGCGCGGGCTGGTTCCCGGGATGCGCCAACGCGGCGGCGGGGTCATCTTGCACAACGCCTCGATCTGCGCCACGCAGCCGCTCTGGTACGAGCCGATCTACAACGTGACCAAGGCGGCACTTGTGATGTTCTCAAAGACGCTCTCGACGGAGCTGGTCGGCGACAACATCCGGGTGAACTGCGTCAATCCCGGCCTGGTTCTGACGCCGGACTGGATCAAGACGGCGAAGGAGCTCACGGCGGACACCGGGGGCGACTGGCGCGCCCATCTCGATGCCATCGCGCGGGAGCACGCGCCGATCCGGCGATTCGCGACGGCCGAGGAGGTCGCGAGCACTTTCGTCTTTCTATGTTCCGATCGCGCCAGCTACACGGTGGGTTCGACCTACTTCGTCGATGGCGGCATGCTGAAATCCTTGTGACAGGGGAGCCATAAATCGCAGGTCCACAGTCGACACACGAGATCACTGACAGGCAAGGAAGACCCTGAATGAACAAGCTCGGCGTGCATGCCTTCGTCTGGGAGAAGGGCTGGAGTCGCGAGGAATGTGCGCGCGCCATCGCCAAGACCGCCGAGGTGGGCTACGACCTGATCGAGGTGTCCATCATGGAGCCCAGGGGGGTGGATACCGCTTTCACCCGGGCCCAGCTCGACCAAGCCGGCATCGGCGCGACCTATTCGCTGGGATTGGACGATGCCTGCGACATCTCCAGCAACGAGCGCGGCAAGACGGCAGCGGGCGAAGCCAAGCTCAACGACGCCGTGTCGATGGCGCGCGACATCGGCGCCACCCATGTCTGCGGCATCCTGTTCTCGGGATTCCAGAAATACGCCGTTCCGACTACGTCGGAGGGTGTGAAGCGCTCGGTTGAGGTGCTCCAGCGGGTCGCTGCCGTCGCCGAACGGAGCAACATCACGCTTGGGCTAGAGGTCGTGAACCGCTACGAGACCAACGTGCTCAACACCGCCGCCCAGGGCGTGGAGATGTGCAGGCGAATCGGCGCCCCCAACGTCAAGGTGCACCTTGACGTCTACCACATGAACATCGAGGAGAGCGACATCGGCCAGGCGATTCTGGAGACCGGCGACCACCTCGGCTACTTCCACACCGGTGACTCCCACCGTGGCTACATGGGCTCGGGCTCGATCGACCTCGCCGGCGTGTTCCGCGCGCTGGCGAAATCGGGATACGCGGGGCCGATCACCTTCGAGTCCTTCTCCTCGCGCGTGGTCGGCCAGCCCCTCGAAGGCATCCTCGCGGTCTGGCGCAACCTGTGGGAGGACGGCCACGACCTAGCGAGCCATGCCCTGATGTACACGAAGGCGCAGATCAAGGCGGCTCAGGAAGCGCAGTATCACGCCCAGCGCAACCTTCTCCCATGAGGGTGTCCGACGAGGTCGGACGCCGCGCCTGGACAGGCCGGTATGCCGCGCCGCCTTGACCCGCCGTGTGCCGGGCTCGGCCGCCCCTCCACGCGCCCCTTCATGCTCGAAGAAATTTGATGGATTAGTCTACACGTGAGTCTTCTGCCGCCGTGTAGCCGGCCACGACGCCGACAACTCGACGATCGAGTGACAGGACTCGATCTGGGCACCGAAAAACTGTTTAGAAGGGAGAATGAAATGAAGTCAAAATTGTGGAATTCGGCTGCGACGTCGGCGTTGGCGGCGGGTCTTCTCGGCGGAATGACCGCCCATGCCGGAGCTGCGGCCGTCGCCAACGTCAAGGTCGCTTTTCTCATGCCCGACGAGGGCTCGACCCGCTACGAGGAGCATGATCGTCCGGGCTTCGTGGCCGAGATGCAGCGCCTGTGCCCGACCTGCACCGTCCTCTACCAGAACGCTGCCGCCGACCCGTCGCGCCAGCAGCAGCAGTTCAACTCGGTGATCTCGCAGGGCGCCAAAGCCATCGTCATCGATCCGGTCGACTCGACCGCGGCCGGCTCGCTGGTGAAGCAGGCGCAGAGCCAGGGCATCAAAATCATCGCCTATGATCGGCCGATCCCATCCGCGCGCGCCGATTTCTACATCTCGTTTAACAACGAGCAGATCGGCAAGGTGATCGCGCAGTCTCTCGTGCAGCACCTCAAGGCGACGGGGATGAAGGGTGGCGTGCTCGAGGTGAACGGCTCGCCGACAGACGCCGCCGCGGGCCTGATCAAGAAAGGCATGCACGAAGGCCTCGCCGGCGGGGGCTACAAGACGCTGGCCGAGTACGATACGCCCGATTGGGTGCCGGCGAAGGCCCAGCAGTGGGTAAGCGGGCAAATCTCGCGTTTCAGGACGAAGATCGTGGGCGTGGTCGCCGCAAATGACGGCACCGGCGGCGGCGCGATCGCCGCCTTCAAAGCCGCAGGCGTCGACCCGGTTCCGGCAGTCACCGGCAACGACGCCACGATCGCCGGCTTGCAGCTGATCATCGCTGGAGATGAGTACAACACAATATCCAAGCCCAGCGAGGTCGTGGCCGCCGCCGCGGCGCAGGCCGCGGTCAAGCTGCTCGGCGGACAGTCGCTGCCGAGCAACACGACCCTGTTCAGCACGCCGACGCAGCTCTTCACGCCGACGCTTGTCACCGCCCAGAACCTGAAGCAGGAGATTGTCAACAAGGACGTGAACGGCAAGCCGATTGAGCCGGCGTCCGTGCTCTGCACCGGCCGCTACGCGAGCGGCTGTCAGAAGCTCGGCATCGCACCCTGATTGATACCGTCTGGCTTCCCGCAAAAGGGAAGCCGGACGGCGCGTATCCCCATAGGTGTGAAGTATTCAAGGCATGATAGACACGTCGGAGCGACCAAAGCCCGAGGGCGAGACTGTCCTCAGCCTGCGCGGGGTCTTCAAGCATTTCGGTGCCGTGTCGGCGCTGACCGACATCGAACTCGACGTGCGGGCCGGGGAGGTCGTGGCACTCGTCGGCGACAACGGCGCCGGCAAGTCAACGCTGGTGAAGATACTCGCGGGCGTGCACCAGGCGAGTTCTGGCACGATGACGTTCTGCGGCAAGCAGGTGACGCTCGCCGACCCCAGCGCGTCGCTGGCGCTCGGGATCGCCACCGTGTTCCAGGACCTGGCACTCTGCGAGAACCTTGACGTGGTCGCCAACATCTTTCTCGGCAAGGAGTTGCACCCGCTCCAGCTGGACGAGGTGTCGATGGAGATCCGCGCCTGGACGCTGCTGCGCGAGCTCTCGGCTCGCATTCCCAGCGTCCGCGAGCCGGTCGCGTCCTTGTCCGGCGGGCAGCGCCAGACGGTCGCGATCGCCCGATCGCTGTTGCTCGACCCGAAGCTCATCCTCCTGGACGAGCCGACCGCGGCACTCGGCGTCGCGCAGACGGCGGAGGTGCTGGACCTCATAGAGCGGGTGCGTGACCGCGGCCTCGGCGTCGTTATGATCAGCCACAACATGGAAGACGTCCGCGCCGTTGCCGACCGCATTGTCGTGCTCCGGCTCGGACGCAACAACGGCGTCTTCTATCCCGACACCTCGAATCAGGACCTGGTCAGCGCCATCACCGGTGCCTCGGAGAATTCGGTGTCTCGGCGCTCCGGACGACGGCAAGCCCAGCGCGAGCTCGCAGACGGGAACCGGCCATGAGCGACACCAGGAGCCCAGCGCCGGCGGCGCCGCTGATCGACCGCCGCGACGAGCGGGTCACGCACGAGGCCGGGGTCGGCGGCGCGCTGCGGTCGTTCGGCAACCGCGTGCGATCCGGCGACCTCGGGTCGCTGCCCGTCGTGGTCGGCCTGGTGATCATCTGCACGGTGTTCCAGAGCCTGAGTACGGTTTTTCTGTCGAGCAACAACCTCGTCAACCTGTTGTTCGACTCGTCCACCGTCGGCGTCATCTCGCTCGGCATCGTGTGCATCCTGATGGTCGGCGAGATCGATCTGTCCGTCGGCTCGGTCAGCGGGTTCGCCTCGGCTCTGGTCGGCGTGCTCTGGGTCAACACCGGCTGGCCGCTGCCGCTCGCGATCATCGCCGCAGTGGCGACCGGGGCCGTGATCGGTTTGCTTTACTCGCTCCTGTTCAACCGCTTCGGGATGCCGAGCTTCGTTTCCACGCTTGCGGGCCTGCTCGCCGTGCTTGGCCTGCAGCTCTACGTCCTCGGTGCAAGCGGCTCGATCAACCTGCCCTACGGCTCGGCCATGGTCGATTTCGGCCAGTCGCTATTCCTGCCGCGTTACTTGTCGTACATCATCGCCGCGCTCGCAGGCGCGGCGATGTTCGCGACCGGGTATCGCACCGCCGCCCGCCGCCGCGAAGCGGCGCTGTCCTCGCAGTCGCAGGGCGGCCTGCTGGTCCGCACCGTCGCGATCACGGTGTTCCTTGAGGCCATCGTCTTCTATCTCAACCAGGATCGCGGCGTTCCATGGATGTTCGCGCTCTTTGTCGGCCTCGTGGTCGCGCTGAACTACGCGTTGACCCGGACGAAATGGGGCCGCTCGGTCACCGCGGTCGGCGGCAACCGCGAAGCCGCGCGGCGCGCCGGCATCAACACCCGCTTCATCTATAGCAGCGCCTTCGTCCTGTGCTCGGTCTTCGCGGCACTCGGGGGCGTGCTGTCCTCGGCACGGCTGGCGTCCGCTAGCCAACAGGCCGGCACTGGCGACGTCAACCTTGACGCCATCGCCGCGGCGGTGATCGGCGGAACGAGCCTGTTCGGCGGCCGCGGCAGCGCCTACTCGGCGCTGCTAGGCATCATCGTCATCCAGGCTATCTCCAGCGGCCTCACGCTGCTCGATCTGCCGTCGTCGCTTCGCTACATGATCACCGGCGGCGTGCTCGCGATCGCGGTGATCGTCGATTCCCTGGCCCGGCGGTCCCGTGCCTCTCACGGCCGCGCCTGAGCCCGGCCTTCTCGTCTACGATATCGATCAACCGCCTGAGCGGAAGAGGACGACATGGACCAGGAACTATCGGGCAAGGTCGCGGCGGTCACTGGTGCCGCGTCCGGCATTGGCCTCGAATGCGCGAAAACGTTCCTGGCCGCGGGTGCTCGCGTCGTGCTCATCGACCGTGCCGACGCAACGCTGAGGGATCTGTGCTCGGACCTTGGTCCCCAGGCGATCCCCCTGGTGATCAACCTGACCGAGCCTGCGAGCATGGCTCGGATGGCACCGCAGATCCTGGCGAAGGCCGGTCATCTCGACATCTTCCACGCCAACGCTGGATCCTACGTAGGGGGAGAGGTCGTCGACGGCGATCCCGACGCGTGGGATCGCATGCTGAACCTGAACGTCAACGCGGTGTTCCGGTCCATCCACGCGGTGTTGCCGCACATGGTCGAGCGGAAGACCGGCGACATCATCGTGACCAGCTCGGTCGCCGGTTTCACGCCGGTCGTCTGGGAGCCGATCTACACCGCGTCGAAGCATGCGGTTCAGGCGTTCGTCCACACGCTCCGGCGGCAGGTCATGAAGCACGGCATCCGCGTCGGCGAGGTGGCGCCCGGCCCAGTCGTCACGGCATTGATCAGCGACTGGCCGAAAGCGAAGCTCGACGACGCGCTGGCGGCCGGGAGCCTAATGGAGCCGAAGGAAGTTGCCGCTGCCGTGATGTTCATGATCACCCGGCCGAGAAACGTGACGATCCGGGACATCGTCATCCTCCCGCAAAGCCTGGACCTGTAGCGATGGCATCGCATCCCGCCGCCCATAGCCCGCAGGCTGGATGACAGACGCCGAACTGACGGAGCTGCTGCGGGATAGCCCAACGCTCTACCACATGGCCGAGCAGGGCAGCTGGCCGAAAATCCGGCGGCACGGGCTGCTCAGCACGTCGGCGTTACTCGACTTGGATGGAATAGGTGGAGCGGCTCGCGAGGCGTTGGAAGCGCGGCGGCGGCCGGAGCGGGTCACCCTGCGGCGCGATGGACTGGAGAATACCATACTCCGCGACCAGAAGCCGATGGACGATGCCGGGCTTGACCGCTGTCTTCAGGGCGGGTTGTCACCGGCGGACTGGTATCGGCTTCTCAACGGCAAGGCGTTCTTCTGGCTAAGCCTCGAACGGCTGATGCGGCTGATGCGCGCACGGCCGTATCGCGGCCTCACGCACGACGTGCTGGAGCTCGATGCGGCTTCCCTCGTGGCGGTCTACCGCGACCGGATCACCCTGTCGGCGATCAATAGCGGTGCCACCAGGCCATTCCCGGTGCGCCGCGGGCCAGACACGTTCGCAACGATCGGGCGTTATCCCTACGCGACGTGGCGAGCGAAGCGGCCGCGTGGCGACCGGGTGGTGGAGCTGGCGGTCGAGTGGGGCGTGCTGGACGTGGCGCGGTTCGTCCGGCGGGTCGCGCGTAGGGATGCGGACGATCGCGACGAGACGCTGTTCGCGGCCTAGCCGAAGGTGATCGGCAGCCATATTCGCCCGGTCAAACCAACACGACGATTGGAGACGACCTGGTTGCGATATGATTCGCGCGGCTCTGACACGGGGCCGAACATGAAACCCAGCCTGCACTACGGCACCTATGCGCGGCATTGCCGCGATGATGAATTCGGCACCATTCGGATTGAGTTCCATCGAGCAATCAACACCATCGCGACTATGACTCCAACCAACGTCAATAGGATGTGTGTTCTTGCACTTTGCATACTGACCTCCACAAACATGATAGCTCGTGAAGCTCTTGTCTTGATCGTTCAAACATTCACGACGCTACGTCATCGGTCTGCAGTCGTTCAGTGCCTAGGTGATCGCCATGGGTCTCAACCGAATCATCAGGATTTCGCTTGATCGCCAATTCGGCGGCTGTCTTGCCGAGGCAGTAGAGTTGCTGCGGCCATGTCGTTCACGCATACGATGGCAGTGATGTCGGGCGCCGCCGAGACCAGGGAGCTGACGGCCGGCTCGGCGGCTTGCGCTGTCATCGTCGTGATCGTCTGTCCGCTGATCACTGTGGCGGGATTTTCGTTCACCGACCATACCGCCTCACATAGGCCCCGTGACCGCTTACGGGCCCACCAGACGTCGTGTGATACGTCGATGAGGCCGATACGCCGGTGACCTTCGTTGAGCAGATGCTCACCGATGAGCCGGGCTCCCGCGGCCTGGTTCAGCGAGACCGACGCGTAACGTCCCGTACTGTCAAGTTCGCCCAGGAGGACGACAGTGATGCCACGCTTGGTGAGCGACTCTCGATCGCGGGGCTGTCGACGTCAACGGACGAGACGAGAACACCGTCCACTCTGTGTTCCTCGAACAGACGAAGAAGATGGTGTTCACCTTTGTGGCTCTCACCTGACGACCCGAGCAGCACCGAATAGCCTAGAGCCGCCGCCGCGTCGCTCACACCTCGTGTCACGTCTCCCCAGAACGGGTTCGTTAGATCGAGGGCGATCACACCGAGCGTGCGGGGATCGTCCGGCCCGGAGTGTTCGAGCGGGGTCGTTGACGACAAAATTCATCCGCCTGATCGCGGCGTGCACGCGCTTCCGGGTTTCCTCGGCCATGAGGCCGGGGTGATCGAGGACGTGCGAGACGGTTGCTTTTGACACGCCCGCCGCTGCGGCGATATCGCGTGGTGCCCAAGCGCCTCTGGGCTTTGTCATGAAAAAATGAGGTCGATTGAATCCACCCCGGCTACCCGGCAGAGCGGGACCATCCTTGTTGACGCGGCAAGACTTCGCGGCGCTCTCCTTCGTCAGCCAGCCGCAGCCTTCCCGTCGCAACCAACGAGCGTGCGCCTTCCCTTACGAGCCAGGCGGGATCATGACAGACTTGATACCGCGCCGGCTCCACGCTTTCTCCAGAGCGCGATCCCAGTCCGCTAACGCGAACTCGTCACTTACGATCTCGCTCACCTTCACCAGACCGCTCTCGATGTATGCCAAAGCCCGACCGAAATCGTCGATCTGGGCGAAGGAACCCTTGATGGTAATCTCGTTCCGGAACACGTCGAAGGGGTTGACCGGGAAGGTCGCGTTGTCGGGGTAGACGCCGTAGATCAGCACCTCGCCACCGCGACGGGCCTGCTGTACGGCCTCCGCACACATCCCCGGTGCTCCGGTCGCCTCGACCACGTAGTCAAAGCCGTTCGCGCTGATCTTCCGCAAGGCATTGCGATGCTCCTCCGGATCGTTGCGGTCGACGGCGACGACATGGTCGGCGCAAAGGCGCTCGGCCAGATCAAGCTTCGGCCCCGGGGGCGCCGCCACTGTCAGGCTTGCGGCCCCGTTGAGCTTGAGAAGTTGACCGAGGATCTGGCCAGTCGGCCCGGCACCAAACATCAGCACATCGGCGCCAGGCTTGACGTCCAGGACCGTCACCCCGTGCACGGCGCAGGCAGTCGGTTCCACCATCACCGCCTGTCGCCAGGACAGGCTTCTCAAGGCGAAGACGTCACGCGCTCTAACCCGCAGCAGCTCCGCGAACCCGCCATCCAGCTGGATCCCGTATGCGACAAGGTTCTCGCAGCGCAAGGATTCGCCTCGACGACAATAGAAGCACTCCCCGCAAGCGCGGTTGCAATTCGCGACAACGCGATCACCAGTCTGCCAACCTTGCACGGCCTTGCCGACGGCTACGATCTCACCTGCGAACTCATGTCCAGGAATGAGCGGAAAGCGCGGCCCGAACTCGCCCTCGTGGATATGCAGGTCGGTCCCGCAAATCCCGCATGCCTGAACGCGAATGAGGACCTCGTCATTGCCCGGGCTGGGGTCGGGGACATCGCAGTAGCGAAAAGAGCGAGGTGCGTCGTAGAGAATGGCCTTCATGAGCAATTGTTCCTGTCCACGGGTGCTTGAGATGGGGAGTCCGGCGACTCTGGCGTTCGAGACTCGGCTCCTGTCGCAACGGGCTCGGACGCCATCAGGCGTGGACGGCCGCTGGAGGCGCATCAGGGGTGATGTCAGGGCCGAGGAATTTGACTATCAGGAGTTCGTCGGCTTCCGTGTTGACGATCTCGTGCGGCCGGATGGCCGCGTCGTAAGCAGCAAGCAGCAGCTTGTCCTCGCCAGACGATGCCGGTCCCGCTCCAGGCGAAAAGCTGTAGATGCCGCGCTCGGCCGGACCGCAGCGTCACGCGCTCTCCGTTGGTGAATAGCAGGGCCACGCCGCGGGCGATCCCCATGGTCGCAAGCGTCGCCCCGACTGCCGGAAACCACAGGACCATGATGAGGCCGCCATTGAGGAGCCCGACGAGGCATCCGAGAAGCAACATGCATCCGAGACCAAGAAAAAGGCCAAACGAGTTCGTGGCGGGGGCGCCGACGCACGAGGTCAGCGCCGCGACCGCGCCGACCGAGAGAGAATCACGATGACAAGCGTCATCCCGAAGCCAACGATCGCAACGATCGATGCGTTGACGGGAACGCTCTGGAGATTGGCCACCGACAGGAAGCCCGGCACGAGAACAGTCGCGAGCACCGCGATCACGGCAAACGGGGCGACGATCGCGCCGCGATCGATGATCGCTTCACGGCGGACGGCGCGGTCCGCCACGAACTCGGCGCGTCGCCGCTGCTCCGCGAGGGTGATGTTGTCCGTCGCCCGCCGCATGCTCACAAGCGAGCTCCGTGCCCGATCCGCGACCCGGCCACGTCAAGGTGGCCGCCGGTCAGCGTGGCCTCCGGCCATCCCGCGTCCCAGGATGCAAGCGACGATGTCTTCCTCGGTGATCCGTTTGCCGGCGAGCCGGCCGATCATCGCGCCGGCATAGAGCGTGATGCAGCGATCGACCACCGCGACCAACTCCGCCGCCTTCGAGGAACTGACGATCACGCCGACCCCTTGGATGCAAGTTCGCGGGCCAATCCGTAAATCTCGACCTTGGCACCGACATCAACGCCTCGCGTCGACTCGTTCCACAGCAGCACGCGGCATCTCGACAGCAGCACGCGCCCGAGCAGCGCCTTCTGCTGGTTGCCGCCGCTGAGCGTGATGATCGGCACGTCGGGATCGCGGGCGCGAATGCGCATCCGCGCTTGCAACGACGCATACGTCTCCCGGTCCTTCGTCCTGTTCAGAAGGTGGCCTTCCCAGGCGCGTTGCGCGACGACGACGTTGTCGAGCACCGACATGAGCGGAACGACACCCTTGCTCATGCGATCTTCGCTGAGCATAGAAATACCTTGACTGATAGCGTGCGCCAGACCGCCATGATAGGGCGGTCACACATAGGCCGCGAACCGGTCGAACGTCGACGGAATGACGCCGAACAGCGCCCGCATCAGTTCCGTTCGCCCCGAGCCCACCAGCCCCGTGATGCCGATCACCTTTCCGGGCCCGACACTCAGGTCGATCGGGGCGATCAATCCCTTGCAGCGCAATCCGGCGACATCGAGCGCGTCTGGTCTCTGTTTGTCGCTCCTGCTTCGGCCCGCGATTTGTGACCCGGACTGCGCCTCCAGAGTACGGTCAAGCATATAGGTCACGACCTCGTCGACGTTGGACTGCCAGGTCACGAGAGACGTGACGAGCTGGCCGTCCCGGAGGATCGAGATGCGATCCGAGACGCGGGACACCTCGGGAAGGCGGTGAGAGACGTAGAGCACGGCGGTTCCATGATCCCGCAGCCGCTCGACGAGCGTGAGCAGCCCGTCGACCTCGACTTCACTGACGGCCGCGGTGGGCTCGTCCATGATGAGAACGCGAAGCTTCCGAGTAAGAGCACGCGCGATCTCCACCAGTTGCTGGTCGCCGATGGTGAGGCTGGAGATGCGGCGGTCGGGAGGGATGTCGAGGCCGAGGGCTCCGAGCGGCTCACGCGTGAGCTGCTGGGATAGTTTCCGGTCGATCAACCCCCGCGTCCTCGGTTCGGGCCCGAGGAACATGTTCTCGGCGACCGTCAGCTGCGGCACCAGCCGGAATTCCTGGCTTGTGACGCTGATAGCGGCCTGCGGGGATGAATGCGGACCGGTGAATGTCTGCTCGACGCCCTCGATCAGCAACGATCCCGCCGATGGCTACAAAAGTCCGGCCCGGATGTTGATCAGGGTGCTCTTGCCGGCACCGTTTTCACCGACAAGAGTGTGTACCTCGCCTGCGGCCAGGCTGAGCGAGACGTCGCGCAGCGCGCTCACACCCGAGAAGTCTTTCGAGATGCCGTTGGCGACAAGGAGACCGCGCCGGGTCGCGGTCTCCTCCGGGCTGGTCTTGTTGCTTGTGGGTGTTTTCCTTGATCGAAGTCAACCGTGGCCGATGCGTGCAGGCTTTACTTCTGGCCAGCACGCGCCCGCTTGAACTCGGCGAGGTTGCTCGTGTCGATAAGAGTCCGGTTGAGAATGCTTAAGCATGAGCGATGCGCCGGAGGAGCAGGCTTCC
>CAXTPV010000049.1:0-12752 GCA_964246135.1 uncultured Acetobacteraceae bacterium
ATCCTGACCTTGCCGCCGTGTTCGGGTCGGAAGCGCGGGCCGAGCAGCGATTGGCCGGCCTCGCCGGCTCGCTCGCGATCTCGGGCGTCGTCGACCGGATGGCGATCACCCGGGACGCGGTGCATCTGGTCGACTTAAAGAGCGGCCGCGCGGCGCCGGCGCGGGTCGAGCGCACCCCGGTGCTCTACCTGCGTCAGATGGCCGCCTATCGCGCGGTGTTGCAGGCGCTGGTGCCGGGCCGGCCGGTCAGATGCGCGCTGGTCTGGACGATCGATGCGACGGTGGTGACGCTGCCGGACACCCTGCTCGACCTCCATGCTCCCGACGCCGCCGCCCCTTGGCGGACGCAGGCGGATGCGGAGCCGCCGCCGCCTCTTGCTTGACCGGCCCGGCGCGTCGGACCATGTGCTGCCTGCCACGAAGGAGCCCGCCGCCATGAGCGAGAACACGGTCGCCGTTACCGATGCCAGCTTCGAGACCAAGGTCCTGCAGTCGCCCGAGCCGGTGCTGGTCGATTTCTGGGCGGAGTGGTGCGGCCCCTGCAAGATGATCGCGCCCGCCCTCGACGAAATCGGCGCCGAGTTCAAGGGCCGGCTGACGGTCGCCAAGGTCAACATCGACGACAACCCGACGATTCCGAACAACTACGCGGTGCGCGGCATCCCGACGCTGATCCTGTTCCGTGACGGCAAGCCGGCCGCGACCCAGGTGGGTGCCATGCCGAAGAGCCAGTTGAAGGCCTGGGTCGCATCGAACCTCGGCGCCGTCACCGCCTGAGCCGACGCCCATCACCACCACAAGAGGGGCGTGAGAATGCCTGATGCCGCGCGGTTCCGGCGCGATCGCCGCACGCGGATCGTCGCCACCATCGGACCGGGCTCCTCGACGCCGGAGATGATCGAGCGGCTGTTCACGGCGGGCGTCGACGTGTTCCGGCTAAACTTCTCGCATGGCAGCCACGCGGACCACGCCTACAGCCTGACCTCGATCAGGGGGTTCGAGGCCAAGTGCGGCCGGCCGATCGCGGTGCTGGCCGACCTGCAGGGGCCGAAACTGCGGATCGGCACCTTCCGCGACGGCCCGCTGATCCTGGAGCCGGGCACCAGGTTCCGCCTCGATCTCGACGAGACACCGGGTGATGCGCGACGGGTCAGGCTCGCGCATCCCGAGATCATCGAGGCCGCCCGCGCGGGCTCGTCGCTGTTGCTCGACGACGGCAAGCTCAGGCTGCTGGTCACCGGCAAGGGCCACGACTTCCTCGAGACCGAGGTGGTCGTCGGCGGCCGCCTGTCCGACCGCAAGGGCGTCAACGTGCCCGATGTCGTGCTGCCGATCCCGGCGCTGACCGCAAAAGATCGGCGCGACCTCGCGTTCGCGCTGCACCACGAGGCCGACATCGTGGCGCTGTCCTTCGTGCAGCGACCGGAAGACGTCGCCGAGGCGCGGGAGATCGTGCAGGGACGTGCCTGGATCCTGTCCAAGATCGAGAAGCCGCAGGCGCTGACCGATCTTGACGAGATCGTCAGGCTATCGGACGCGGTGATGGTGGCGCGCGGCGACCTTGGCGTCGAACTGCCGGCCGAGGACGTGCCGCTGGTGCAGAAGCGGATCGTGCGGGTGGCGCGCGCGCACGGCCGGCCGGTGGTGGTCGCGACGCAGATGCTCGAAAGCATGATCACCAGCCCGACGCCAACCCGCGCCGAGGCGTCTGACGTCGCGACCGCGGTGTTCGACGGTGGCGACGCGGTGATGCTGTCGGCGGAGACCGCGGTCGGCGCCTACCCGATCGAGGCGGTGTCGATCATGGACCGCATCATTCGCAGGGTGGAGCACGACCCGACGGCCTCGGCGCAGCTCGGCCTGTCGCGTCCCGCGCCCGAGCGCGGCAACATCGCCGACGCCATCGCCTGCGCCGCCCAGCAGGTCGCCGAAACGCTCGATGCCAAGTTGATCGTAGCCTACACGCTGTCTGGCAAGTCGGCGTTACGTATCGCTCGCGAACGCCCGGAGACACCGATCCTGGTGCTGGCCGGCAACATCGGCGCGGCGCGTCGGCTGGCAATCGTCTGGGGCGTGCACGCTCTGGCCGAAAACCAGTCGAACGTGGCCGCGACCATGGGCGACGTCGTGCGCCGTGCCATCGTCGTCGCGCGAACCTCGCGGCTCGCGGAGGCGGGCGACCGGATCGTTATCGCGGCGGGGGTGCCGTTCGGCACCGCGGGCACGACCAACACGGTGCGGGTCGCGACGATCGCTTGAACAGCACGGGCGCCTGAACGGCTTGGGCACCTGAATGGCCACGGCTCAGGCGCCGACCACGACCCGCGCTCGCGGCCGCACGGCATTCTGGTAGCCGGTCAGCCACTGGGTCGCGGCCACCGACGGACGCTCCGCCCACCGGTGGAACAGGGCGGAAACCGCGATCGCGACCGGCATCACCGCGCCGCAGGCCCAGCCGGGTACCCCGCCATGGAACGCGATCACCGTCAGCATGATCAGCGGCATGTGCATCAGATAGAGGCTGTAGGATCTCGCGCCGAGCCATAGCAGCTTCCGGTTGGTCAGGCACCGCTGGACGACCGGGCTGACCAGGATCGCCGCCAGCAGGACCGCGGCGCCGAGACCGACGAAGCGGTTGCGCGCCACCGGCCAAGGTGCGCAGGACAGCACGACTCCGACCGCAAGGAGGAGGATGGCAGCCGCCTCGCTCCGCCCGCCAAACCACACGGCGAGTCGATGCCGGTTGGCGGCGACCGCGATCCCGAGGACGAAGAACTCGGCATTGTAGAACGTGCTCTGCGGCTCGTTCAGGGTCGCCGACAGCGCCGGGCCGATCAGCCAACCGATGACGTGGTCCAGCGCCTCCAGCAGGACGAGGGCCACGAGGATGCCCCGGTTCCGCCACCGCGCGACCGGCAGCAGCAGCAGCGGCAAGATCAGGCTCACCCGCGCTTCCCACACCAGCGACCAGACCGGCGCGTCGAGGAAGCTGCTCGCGCGGTTGTTCAGCATCAATCCGACGCTCGGGACCGCGGCCAGGCCGGGCGACGATGCCCAGCCGAACAGGTTGAAGATCATGGTGGCTCGCGGCAGCTTGTGCCCGCCGAGCGCGAGACTGCCCGCGGCGGCGAGGATCATGATCACGAGATAGGGCGGATAGATGCGGCAGAACCGGCCGAGCAGGAAACGCTTGTAGCGGGTCGCCCGGCCTTCCAGCCACGGCAGGCTGAGCACGAAGCCGCTCAGCACGAAGAACAGGATCGCGCGGCCCTCCCCCATCCACAGGAAGCGGAGCGGTGTGCCGAGCAGCAGCCATTCGGCGGCACCATGGGTCGGCTC
Organism: uncultured Acetobacteraceae bacterium; assembly: GCA_964246135.1. GTDB lineage: Bacteria > Pseudomonadota > Alphaproteobacteria > Acetobacterales > Acetobacteraceae > CAXTPV01. The sequence goes on from CAXTPV010000049.1 coordinate 3,340, forward strand.
CGCCCGGCCGCCAAGCCACTCGGCGGCGGCGTAGGCAGGCAGCATCTGCAAGGCGTGGTGCAACAGCACCAGGAGCGCCGCCACGCCGCGCAGCCCGTCAAACGCCGGCACCCGCCTCGACGGCTCCGGCGCGGAGTGCTGGACCTCAGGCGCATGCAACAAATCCAAGATGTCAGACCTCGCGTGAACGGCGACCTGGGCGTGAACGGCAATCGAGGCAGGGCCTCGCGACCTCGCCTGCCGCCTCGAAGTATCAGATCGTTCTGAACGAGTCCTGAACGGCGTCCGCCGCCGTCATCGCCACTCCGCGAGCCAGGTCACCCAGGTCGCGAGCGCGAGTGGCGGTCCGAACGGGATCGCGCTCCGCCGTCCCACCGCGCGTCCGAACCGGATCGCGGCGAAGGCGAGGCCGGCGAGCGAGGCCGCGAGGATCACCGGCGCCAAGCCCTGCGATCCGACCCAGGCGCCGGCGGCCGCCAGCAGCTTCGCGTCGCCAACGCCGAGCCCGTCCACGCCGCGCCACCGCCGGTAGGCGAACGCCAGCAGTGCGAACGCGCCGTAGCCGAGAGAGGCGGCCACCGCGTGATCGAAGGCGAGATCCGGCGTCAGCCACCAGGTCGCGCCGAGCCCGAGCACCAGCAGCGGTAGCGTCAGCACGTCGGGCAGCCGCCAGTGACGCGCGTCGATCGCGGCCAGCGCCAGCAGCGTCCAGCCGAGCAGCGTGCCGGCGAGTGCCACCGCCAGCGTCGCGTCCGGCAGCACCGCGAGCAGGATCAGCGGCACCAGGGTCGCGGCGAGCTCCAGATACAGGTGATCGCGCGCGATCGGGCTGCCGCAGGAGGCGCAGGCACCGCGTAGGGCGGCGAAGCTCACGATCGGCACCAGCTCTCGGAGCCCGAGCGTGCGCAGGCAGGCCTCGCAGTGCGAGCGCGGCCGGATGAGACTTTCGCCACGTGGCAGTCGGCGCACCACCACGCCGAGGAAACTGCCGATGAAAGGTGCTATAAGCAGCAGCCCGACCGGCCACACACGGGGTGCCCTCCTTCGGGCGCGGCCCCTGGCATGGCGGGGCGGCGGGAGAGATGCCCCATACCGCTCCGTCGGCGCAAGCCGGCGCCGGCGGCGGAGACCCAGATGGCGCCCTACGACGAACCGAGCACCGGCCTGAGCATGGGCGATGCCGTCGAGCAGCTCGCGGCCTACCTCGCGAGCAGCGGCACCGTCGATGGCCGCACGATCGAGCGCGGCCGGCGCGTCGCGGCCGAGAACGACCAGCGGCTCGACACCGTGCTGGTGCAGCTCGGCCTGGTGTCCGAGCGCGACATCGCCCAGGCCTACGGCACCCTGCTCGGCGCGCCGGTGATCAGCCCGTCCGACTATCCGGACACCCCGGTGCTGGCCGAGCGCCTCGCGCCGCGCTTCCTGCGGAGTGCGCGCACGCTGCCGCTGCGCGTCGACGAGGGCGCCGGAGGCGACACGCTGCTGCTCGCGATGGCCGACCCGCTCGACCTCTTCACCCGCGCGTCGATCGAGGCGGCGACCGGCTGCGCGGTGCGGATCGCGGTGGCCAACCCGATCGAGCTCGAGGCGGCGTTCGAGCGCCTGTATGCCGCCGGCGGCGCGATCGCCGATGCCGGGACGGACGCGATCGAGAGCGCCGACGCGCCGCTCGAAGCCGACACCGAGCGGCTGAAGGACCTCGCCTCCGAGGCGCCGGTGATCCGCCTGGTCAACGGCATCATCGGCAGGGCGGTCGAGACCCAGGCGTCTGACATCCACATCGAGCCGTTCGAGGACGGGGTGCGGGTCCGCTACCGCTACGACGGCATCCTGCACGAGGCCGAGACGCCGCCCGGGCGGCTCGCGGCGGCCATCACGTCGCGCATCAAGATCATGTCCAAGCTCGATATCGCCGAGCGCCGCCTGCCGCAGGACGGCCGCATCAAGCTCGCGGTGCGCGGCCAGGAGGTCGATTTCCGCGTCTCCACCATTCCGTCGCTCTGGGGCGAGACGGTCGTGCTCCGCATCCTCGACCGCTCGGCGGTCGCGTTCGACTATGATCGTCTTGGCATGTCGCCGCCGCTGGTCGAGCAGTTCAACCGGTCGCTCGCGCTGCCCAACGGCATCGTGCTGGTGACCGGGCCGACCGGCTCGGGCAAGACCACCACCCTCTACACCGGCCTGCTCGGCCTGAACTCGATCGAGCGCAAGATCGTCACCATCGAGGATCCGGTCGAGTTCCAGCTCCGCGGCATCAACCAGGTCCAGGTCAAGCCGCAGATCGGGCTCAACTTCGCTTCCCTGCTGCGCTCGATCCTGCGCCAGGACCCCGACGTGATCATGGTCGGCGAGATACGCGACCTCGAGACCGCGCAGATCGCGGTGCAGGCGGCGCTCACCGGCCACCTGGTGCTGTCCACCGTGCACACCAACTCGGCCGCCGCCACCATCACCCGCCTGCGCGACATGGGGCTTGAGGACTACCTGCTGACCGCGGTGCTGCGCGGCGTGCTGGCCCAGCGCCTGGTGCGGCGCCTCTGCAAGCATTGCCGTCGTGCCGAGCCGGCCCCCGCCGACCTCATCGGCCGCTTCGGTCTGGAGGCCCGGGCGCAGCGCCTGGCCCTGCCGACCCCGATCGAGCTCTGGCACCCGGTCGGCTGCCCGCATTGCCGTCACACCGGGTTCGCGGGGAGGCAGGCGATCGCCGAGTACCTGATCCCGGACGAGGAGGTCGAACGGCTGATCTTCGCGCGCGCCGATCATGGCGACGTGGAGCGGGCGGCGGTCGCGAGCGGCATGCGCACGATGTTCGAGGCCGGGATCGATGCCGCGATGATCGGCGACACCACGATCGAGGAAGTCGCGCGCTCGATCCGCGCCGACGGCTGAAGGGGCGATCGGTGGCGCGCTACCGCACCACGGCGCTGCTCGCCTCGGGCGAGGTGTCGCGCACGGTGATCGAGGCCGCCGACGAGGCGGCGGCGATCGCGACGCTGCAGCGGCAGAACCAGATCCCGATGCGGGTCGAGCCGGAGGGGTCCGGCCTGCTGTCACGGCTGCTGCAGCTCGAGATCGGCGGCAATGGCGGCCTGTCGCGCGAGCAGGTCACCACCGTCACCCGCGAGCTCTCGACCATGCTCGGAGCCGGCCAGGATCTCGACCGCTCGCTCCGCTTCCTGATCGAGATCTCGGCGGCCGCCAAGGTCAAGCGCGTGCTGGAGGATGTCCGCGACCGCATCCGCGACGGCGCGCCGCTGGCGCAATCGCTCGGCCAGCACCCGAGGAGCTTCAGCCGGCTCTATGTCGGGCTGGTGCGTGCCGGCGAGGCGGGCGGCACGCTGGCCGAGACGCTGGAGCGCCTCGCGACGCTGATGGAGGCGCAGCGCTCGCTTCGCGCCACCGTCCGCTCGGCGTTGATCTACCCGAGCCTGCTGTTGGTCGCCGCCACCGGCTCGATCGTGCTGTTGCTGACCACCGTGCTGCCGGAGTTCGTGCCCTTGTTCCAGCAGAACGGCGTGTCGCTGCCAGCGGCAACGCAGTTGATGATCGATGCCGGCGCCTTTCTCGGCAGCTACGGCATCTTCCTGCTCGTGCTCGCGGTCGCCGCCGGGTTTGGCTTGCGCGCGGCTTGGCGCCGCCCCGCCTCGCGGCTGGTGATGGACCGGCTGCTGCTGCGCATCCCGGTGGTGGGGAGCCTCGCGCGCGAAGTGATGGCGGCGCAGCTCTGCCGCACGCTCGGCACTCTGGTGCTGAACGGCGTGTCGCTGATCGCCTCCCTCGGCATCGCCCGCGACGCGGTGACCAACCTGGTCGCCGTTGACGCGATCGAGCGTGCCACCCTGGTCGCCAAGGGTGGCGGCGGCCTGTCGGGTCCGCTTGGCGCCGCCGGCGTGTTCCCGCAGCGCACGATCTACCTGTTGCGGCTCGGCGAGGAGACGGCGCAGCTGGGCGCGATGGCGCTGCGGGCGGCCGAGATCCACGAGGAGCGCACCCGCATCAACATGCAGCGTCTGGTCTCGCTGCTGACTCCCGCCATCACCATCATCATGGGCGCGGTTATCGCCGGCATCGTGAGCTCGCTGCTGCTCGCCATGCTGAGCCTGAACGACCTCGCGCAATAGGCACGGCGACCGCAACGCATGCCTGATCGCGGCTTCACCCTGGTCGAGACCCTGGTCGTGCTGGTGATCCTCGGGCTCGTCGTCGGGCTCGTGGTCGCGCGCGGCCCGTCACGCTCGCCCGGCTTTACCCTGCGCTCTGAGGCCGAGACGATCGACACCGCGCTCGGCGAGGCGCGCGGACGCGCGATCGCGACCGACCGCGACGTCGCGATCGGCTTGTCCGCGGATCCGCCCGGCCTCGCGATCGAGGGCCGGCCACCGGTCGCGATCTCGCCGTCGCTGCGCCTTGCGATGCTGACCGGGGACGGGAAGGTGAGCCGGGCGAACGCACGCTTTCACTTCCGGCCCGACGGCAGCGCCGATGGCGGCGGCGTGCTGGTTGCCAACGACGCCGGCAGGATCGCGATCAGCGTCGCCTGGCTGACCGGCCGGATCACCGTGGCCACGATGGCGGCGCCGTGAGCAGGGACGGCGGCTTTACCCTGCTGGAGGTGCTGGTCGCGTTCGCGATCGCGGCGCTGGCGCTGGCGGTGCTGTTTGACGCCGGCGTCGACGGACTTCGGAGCGCCAACGTGTCAGCCCGCTACACCGAGGCGCTGTCGCGCGCGCGTTCGCACCTCGCCGGGCTGCCGGTGCCGCTCGTCGCGGGCGATTTCCAGGGCGACGAGGGGCATGATTTCCACTGGCACCTCCGCGTGACCCAGGGCCCGCGCGAGGTCACCAGGCAGAACGTCAATTTGTCACTGTTTGATGTCGCGATCTCGATGTCTTGGACCGAGGGCGACCGCAAGCGGGTGCTGGAGCTCGATACCAAGCGGGCGATCACGACCCGAAGCGCGTCGTAGGACCGGCCGGGCGTGGCCGTCAGGCGACCAGAAGCCGAGGCTGGCTTCACCCTGATCGAGCTGCTGGCAGCCCTGGTGGTGTTCGCGTTCCTGGTCGCGGGCCTGGCCGAGGGTGTGCGGTTCGGGCTGTCGGCCTGGCGGTTGCAGACCGCGATCATCGGCCGCGATTCCGATCTCGACGCCTGCTCGCGCGTGCTGTCCGAGCTGCTGACCGCGATCGAGCCGGCAGGTAGCGCTGATGCCGCCTCGCTGATCGGCACCGCCGGCGAGCTCGTGTTCACGACCACTCTGCCGGTCCGGATCGGCGATCCGGCGACCAACCTCGCCGACGCAAGGCTGATCGAGAAGAACGGCGAGCTGCGTCTGGCGCTGGTGCCGCATCTGCACGCGGCGCGTCTGGGTCCGGCGCCGGCGCCGCTGCGGACGGTGCTTGCGACCGGGCTCGACCACGTGACGTTCAGCTACTGGCAGCCGGCGGATCATGCGTGGCTCGCCACCTGGAGCGCCACCACGCTGCCCGGCCTGATCCGCATAACCTTCGCCTTCAAGGACTCCCGCCGCCACTGGCCACCCGTCGTCGCCGCCCCGACCCTGGTGCGCTACGATCAGTAGCCGGCTCCCGCGATGACGCTTACAGCAGGTGAACCCAGGCATCGCCGTCGAACACGAACTGCGCGCCGATGCCCGCCGCAAGGCTCGTAGGCGGGGCGACCACGGCAGCGCTGCTGGTAAACGTGATCGAGGCGACGTTCTGCGCGCACACGATCGTCGCCTTGCGTCCGCGATTGGCGAAGCTGGGCATTGCAACAGTGAAGCTTGACACCGTTCCTCCCACCGAAGGCTCAAGGATCAGGGTGTTGACCCAGTTCGGGAAACTGTAGTTTCCCGCCGGCGCCGGGTAGATTTTCTCCAGACCGTAGTCCGGAAAGCGGCCGAGCAGGGACGATCCGGCGTTAACCAGTGGCGGGTAGCTCGGCGAAAGGATTTGCGGCGTGGTGCCGAGTTCGACGAAATGTGGGCTGCCGTTCGGGTTGGTTGCATTGGCGACCGGATTGCCGGCGTAGATGACGCCGCTGCTGCTGCCCGCGAGGTTCGTCGCGGTGGCGATCAGGTTGCCGATCGTGATGTTGCTGGGCGCGGCCGTGTTCGGCAGCGAAACGGCGCTGAGGGCGTGAAAGAAGATCCGGGCAACGCCGATTTGCAGCTGGGCGCTCCCATCGACCTGGATGCCGGCCCCATCGGGAATGAATGTCGCGCCGATGCTGAGTGATGAGCCCGCTGTGATCATGGCCGACGTCGGTGCCGAGATCGTCAGCGTGTTGCCCGAGATCGCCGCGACCGTCACGGTGACATTGGTCGGCAGGCCGGCTCCGAGGATCGGAGCACCCACGATGATCCCGGCGCTGCTGGCAAGCACCAGAGCCGTCGCGCCACTCGCGGCCTCGGCGGCCAGCGTGACGGTCCCGCCCACCGTTTCGCCTCCGGTGTAGAGCTTGCCAATCTGGCCGCTGGCGCTCGTCATCACGCTCGCGTCGTCATCGATCCACAGCGGATATTTGCATCCATCACCATACAGGAAGTCCACCGCGAAGTCATTCGCGCTTCCGGAATAACCAGCGTTGCCGCCGCCATCACCGTAGCTGCAGCGGATCGCGCTGCGATAGCCAAAGGCGAACGTCTGGCCGGAAAACACCGCGCCATCAACCCTGAAGAGCCTTACGGCATCGGCATTGGCCTGCGTCCACTGCACAACGTTCATCGCCGCGTTCGACCAGTAAGGCCAGAAATGCACGTCATGCATGACACAGCAATCGAATGCCTGGTCGAGCTGGATGCCCAGGTTGAAGACTTCGCCTCGAATGGTCGAGAAGTTGATCCTTCCCGCTCCGGTCGCGACGACACCGGAGTAGACGCCGAGCAACATGATCCGCTCGAACGAGTATTCACCACCGGTGCCGGTGACCGAGATCATCGGCGCATACTCGATGGGTGTCCAATTGCGCACGAGGTAGCCGCTACTGTCAGTGATCGGGGTTTGCATCTGACGGAAACCGACATCGCGGAAGCCGCCTCCGACGGCTGCGCTGCCGCTCACGTTGAAGGCGGAGACGGTGGGACTTCCCTGCAGGATCCAGGAGCCCTCGGAGCCATTCTCGGCCCAGCCCTTGCCCTGCCAGATGATCCGCCCACTCGCCTGGACGGATTGATTGCTGATCAAGTAGGTCCTGGCACTCAAGTAAACAAAGCCGCCGCCCGCAGCCGTGACGACGTTATGAGCCGTTTGGAATGCGTTGCTGTCGTCGTGACCATACACGATCGTGACCGGGACCTTCGCGAGCGCCGTCGAAGCCGGGGCGCTGAGCATGACCTCGGTGGCAGTCACGTAGCCGGAGATGCTGGCGTACAAGGTCGTTCCCGAAGCGCCGGCTCCGGGCAGGATGATGCTCTTACCGACATCGCTGCTCGTGAACAACGCAGTGTTGACGGTCAAGGTCGCGCCGTTGGCTGCGATTGACGCGGCGACTGCGACTTCAACCGGGTCGCCGTAAGCGCCATGAAAATCGACGTATCTGCTATCGAGCAGTTCCGGGTAGACGAGTAGGGGGCTGTCGTCGGAGTGCTGAAAACATGAGAACAACGGGCGCGACTTCGCCGAAGTATCGGTCCCGTAAAGAACAAGGTTGTTGTCGGATTGCACCAGCAGCTTCGCAACCCCGCTTGAGGCGTCATCGAGGCCTAGACAATTGCCGTTCGCGATCACCAAGCTTCCACTCATCGATCAAGTCCGCCTTCGGTTCTACTGGGATCCACAAACGAAGTCAGCGCGTGGCCGTAACGTTTTGCAAGTTCGTTCGCCGGAAGGTGCAATCATGCGGCTGCCGACCCGGCAGGGCGGCAAGGCGTGACGATGGTTCCGGCGGAGGCGTCCGCGGTCAAGGGCCATGTGACTTGTTGCGATGAGCGGTCCATGACGTAAGCTCGTTCCTGCCAGCCAGGGGTGTGTGATGCGTTCGTTGGAAGAAATCGCCTTGTCTCAGGCCGTTGCCTGGGCTTATCGCTTGTTCCTGAACAGGGAGGCCGAAAGCCAGGAGGCTATCGATGATCACGTCAAGGTACTCCGATCAGGAACGGTCAGCGCCATACGTGAACGTTTCATCGCGAGTCTTGAGTTCAGGCAGGGGCTGAACCTGCCGCACGTACCCGGGGCGGCCTTGCTGCAGGGCGCCATCGCGGCGTTCCGCGATCCGGCGGATTACCCAAGTGAGGCGGGCTTCTACCGCGATGTCTTCGGCATACGGACGCGCGTCGCGTATTTGCCGCCTGTCTTCGCCAGGTATTCCGGCGGTCGAGCCGGCGAATTCGGGATCGATCAGCTCCCGTTGCACGAGACGGCCGAGCTGCTCGGCATGTTCGAGGCGGCGAGTGCGGCTACAGGTTGCTTCACCGTCATGGAATTGGGCGCCGGTTGGGGCCCGTGGGTTTCGTTGGGGGCAGCCCTCGCGCGGCGGCGGGGCATGGCGTTCCGACTGATCGCCGTTGAAGGAGCGGAGTCTCACGCCGCGTTTATTGACACCCATCTGCGCGATAACGGCATCGATCCCGCAGATCACCGGGTGATCCACGGCATCGTCGGCGCGATGGACGGCGTGGCCTATTTTGAGCGGCTGGATGCGGATGAGTATGGCGCGACCGCAACGTCCGAGGTTTCGGGGGCGGCGGTTTTCGACGAGGTCAGAAGCTATAAAATTTCAAGTCTTCTCGAGAATGAGCCAATCATCGATGTCATCCATTGCGACATCCAAGGACACGAGACCGACGCTCTAGGCGCGTCCATCGAGGCACTTGACGCTCGCGCGAGACGCGTCATCGTCGGAACGCACGGTCGAACCATCGAGCACCAGCTCCACATGTTGTTCTCGTCGCACGGGTGGCGGTTGTCTCAGGACCTCGCCTGCCTGGTCAACACGAACGCCTCCACTGTCACGTTGCTTGCGGATGGCTGTCAGGTTTGGATCAACGATCGCATGTGATCAGGGACGGTGGACACGACCCTCCGCCTGCTTTGACGCTCCCAGATACGTCCCGAACCAATCCATCGTCCGACGCAACTCGTCGGTCCGGTCCGCGGGGTCGGTAAAGCCGTGTCCCTCGCCCTTGTAGACGACGAAACTTACCGGCACGTGCAGCGCGCGCAGCGCCGACGCGAACTCCTGGCTTTGTGGCATCGGACACTCGGCATCGCGCTCGCCGACCGTGACCAGCGTCGGCGTCGCGACGCCACGCATGTGCATGATCGGCGACGCCTTCAGGTATGGCGCGGGATCGTCGTAGACCAGGGCGCCGAAATTGGTCGCGTCCGCGCCCGATTCCGGCGCCTCGCCCTCGATCGACAACCAGTCCGACACCCCGGCGGCGGCGGCGGCGGCATGGAAGCGATGCGTCTGCG
>CAXTPV010000050.1:0-11134 GCA_964246135.1 uncultured Acetobacteraceae bacterium
ATTTGGGCAGGCTCGCGTCATGACATTCCTGCGCTTCACCCGACCGGACGGCTCGGCGATCGAGATCAACGCGGATCAGATCGTGTCCTACACCGCGGTGCCGAGTTCGGGCGGGCTCGCCGGGCCGATCACCACCGGCACGCGGCTTGAGCTTGGCAGCGGCCAGCAACAAGACGTGCGCGAGACGCCAGACCAGGTGGCACGGATCATCGCCGGCGGCGCCTGACGCACCGCGCGGCGTTCAGGCCGAGGCGGCGTCGACCCTGGATTGGGCGACCTGGAGTGCGGCGGTCACGCGGGGGACGGCGTCGAAATCCGACATGTCGGCCGCGTCGTAGTCGGCTTGCGCCTCGGCCAGCCGCTTCTCGGCGTCGGAGCGGTCGATCTCCTCGGGCGGTGTCGCCTGGTCGGCCAGCACGGTGCAGCGCTCGGCGGTGATCTCGCAAAAGCCGCCGGCGACGTAGAGGCGATCGGTCACCTCGTCGCCCTGGTAGAGGGTGACGACGCCGCCGCGCAGCAGCACGATCATCGGCGCGTGCTGCTCCATCGCGGCGAGGTCGCCCTCGACCGACGGCACCACCGCCATGTCGACCGACTTGCCGAGCAAGCGTTGCTCGGGCGACGTGATCTCGACCTCGATCGGCATCGCGTCCGCCCTCAGTCCTTCTTGCCGCTCTTCTCGTGCTTGGCCACCGCCTCCTCGATCGCGCCCACCATGTAAAAGGCGCTCTCGGGCAGGTGGTCGTACTCGCCGGCGACGATCGCCTTGAACGAGCGTACGGTGTCCTCGAGGGAGACAAGCTTGCCTGGCGCGCCGGTGAACACCTCGGCGACGTGGAACGGCTGGCTCAGGAAGCGCTGGATTTTACGGGCGCGCGCCACCGTCAGCTTGTCGTCCTCGGAGAGCTCGTCCATGCCGAGGATGGCGATGATGTCTTGCAGCGACTTGTAGGTCTGCAGGATGCGCTGGACCTCGCGGGCGACGTTGTAGTGCTCCTCGCCAACGACGCGCGGGTCGAGCGAGCGCGAGGTGCTGTCGAGTGGGTCGACCGCCGGATAAATCCCGAGCTCGGCGATCGAGCGGTTGAGCGTGGTGGTGGCGTCGAGATGGGCGAAGCTGGTGGCCGGCGCCGGGTCGGTGAGGTCGTCGGCCGGCACGTAGATCGCCTGGATCGAGGTGATCGAGCCCTTGTTGGTCGACGTGATGCGCTCCTGCAGCGCGCCCATGTCGGTCGCCAGCGTCGGCTGATAGCCGACCGCGGACGGGATGCGGCCGAGCAGCGCCGAGACCTCGGAGCCCGCCTGGGTGAAGCGAAAGATGTTGTCGACGAAGAACAAGACGTCCTGGTTCGCCTCGTCGCGAAAGTACTCGGCGACGGTGAGGCCGGACAGCGCGACGCGGGCGCGGGCGCCGGGCGGCTCGTTCATCTGGCCGTAGACCAGCGCCACCTTGGAGCCTTCCGTCGAGCCATCCTCACCGAGCTTGATGACGCCGGCGTCGATCATCTCGTGATAGAGGTCGTTGCCCTCGCGGGTGCGCTCACCGACGCCGGCGAATACCGACACGCCGCCATGCGCCTTGGCGACGTTGTTGATCAGCTCCTGGATCAGGACCGTCTTGCCGACGCCGGCGCCGCCGAACAGGCCGATCTTGCCGCCCTTGAGGTAGGGGCAGAGCAGGTCGACGACCTTGATGCCGGTGACCAGGATTTCGGCCGAGGCAGCCTGTTCCTCGAAGGACGGCGCGTCGCGGTGGATCGGGTAGGTTTTTTTGGCGTGGACGGGGCCGCGCTCGTCGATCGGTTCGCCGATGACGTTGAGGATGCGCCCGAGCGTCTCCGGGCCGACCGGCATCTGGATTGCGCTGCCGGTGTCGGTGACCTCGCGGCCACGCACCAGGCCGTCCGTGCTGTCCATCGCGATGCAGCGGACGGTGCGCTCGCCGATCTCTTGCGCGACCTCCAGCACCAGGTTGGCGTCGCCGTTGCGGGTGATCAGCGCGTTCTGAATGTAGGGCAGCTCGCCCTCGAACTCGACATCGACCACGGCACCCCTGATCTGGGTGATGCGGCCGACATTGTTGCGGCCGGGCGCGGGCGCGCCGGCCGGACGGTCAAGCGTCTCCGACATGTGGCTGATCCTTGCTCAGAGGGCTTCGGCGCCGGAGATGATCTCGATCAGCTCGCGGGTGATGTTGGCCTGGCGGGTCTGGTTGTAGCGGAGCGACAGGCGATCGATCGCCTTGCCGGCGTTGCGGGTGGCGTTGTCCATCGCGGCCATCCGGGCACCCTGCTCGCCGGCGGCGCTTTCCAGCATCGCGCGATAGAGCTGGATCGCGATGTTGCGCGGCAGCAGGCGGTGGAGGATCTCGTCCTCATCGGGTTCGAACTCGTAGGGCGTCTGTTCGGCGTCCCACGCCCCCTCCTCCTCGTCGAAAGAGAGCGGGATCAGCGCCTGCTCGCCCGGCACCTGCGACATCACGTTGACGAAGCGGTTGTAGACCAGCGTGCAGCGATCGCAGTCGCCCTGCTCGAACATCCGGGTGATGGTCTGCCCGGCGCGTTCGGCGTGGCCGAAGCCGATCGATTTCTCGCCGGCATAGGACACCTGCTCGGCCAGCGCGTCGCCGTAGTCGCGACGGAGCGCGTCCGCGCCCTTACGGCCGATGGTCATGAACTTGACGGTCTTGCCCTCGCTTTGAAGGCGGCGCGCCAGGTTGCGGGCGTAGCGGGCGGCGTTGCTGGAGAACCCGCCGGCGAGGCCGCGATCGGCGGTTACCAGCACGATGAGGTGGGTGCCGTCGCGTCCGTTGCCGCCGAGCAGCGGCGGCGCGTCGGAGCTGTCGCGGCTGGCGCGCGCGAGGTTGCCCAGCATGCGCTGCATCGCGTCGGCGTAAGGCCGCGCCGCCTCGGCGCGGGACTGGGCGCGACGGAGCTTGGACGCGGCCACCATCTTCATGGCGCTGGTGATCTTGCGCGTGGACTTCACGCTGTTGATCCGGCCGCGCAGCTCCTTCAGCGAAGGCATCGGCTCAGGACTGCTTGCCGAAACGCGTCACGAAGCCTTCAAGGAACGTCGCGAGCTTCTTCTCGGTCTCGCCCTTGAGCTCGCGGTCCTGCCGGATCGCCGGCAGGATCTCGTCGTTCTGGCGCAGCTCGTCGAGCATCGCGCGCTCGAACGCGACCACCCGGCCGACCTCGATCTTGTCGAGGTAACCGCGAGTGCCGGCGAAGATCGAGGCGACCTGCTCCTCGACCGGCAGCGGGGCGTATTGCGGCTGCTTCAGCACCTCGGTCAGCCGAGCGCCGCGGGCGAGCAGCGCTTGGGTCGACTCGTCGAGATCCGACGAGAACTGCGCGAACGCCTGCATCTCGCGATACTGGGCAAGTTCGAGCTTGATCCGGCCGGCAACCTGCTTCATCGCCTTGATCTGGGCTGCCGAGCCGACGCGGCTCACCGAGCCGCCGACGTTGACCGCCGGGCGGATGCCGCGGAAGAACAGCTCGGTCTCGAGGAAGATCTGGCCGTCGGTGATCGAGATCACGTTGGTCGGGATGTAGGCGGCGACGTCGCCGGCCTGGGTCTCGATCACCGGCAGCGCGGTCAGCGAGCCCGAGCCAAACGCGTCCGACATCTTCGCCGCCCGCTCCAGCAGGCGGGAGTGGAGATAGAACACGTCACCGGGATAGGCCTCGCGCGCCGGCGGCCGGCGCAGCAGAAGCGACATCTGGCGATAGGCGACCGCCTGCTTGCTGAGGTCGTCATAGGCGATCAGCGCGTGCATGCCGTTGTCGCGGAAATACTCGCCCATCGCGCAGCCAGTATAGGGTGCCAGGAACTGCATTGGCGCGGGGTCGGACGCGGTGGCCGCGACGACGATGGTGTAGGCCATCGCGCCGCTCTCCTCGAGCTGGCGCACGATGCCGGCGACGGTTGAGCGCTTCTGCCCGATGGCAACGTAGATGCAGTAGAGCTTCTGCCCCTCGTCGTCGGTGGCGTTGACGGTCTTCTGGTTGAGGATGGTGTCGATGATGATCGCGGTCTTGCCGGTCTGGCGGTCGCCGATGATCAGCTCGCGCTGGCCGCGGCCGACCGGCACCAGCACGTCGATCGCCTTGATGCCGGTCTGCATCGGCTCGTGCACGGATTTGCGCGGCATGATGCCGGGCGCCTTGACCTCGGCGCGGGTCATCTTGACGTCGGTAAGCGGGCCCCGGCCGTCGATCGGCTGGCCGAGCCCGTCGACCACCCGGCCGAGCAGGCCGCGTCCGGCCGGCACCGACAGGATGTCGCCGGTGCGGGTGACGGTGTCGCCCTCGCGTATGCCGCGGTCGTCGCCGAAGATGACGATGCCGACATTGTCGGTCTCGAGGTTGAGCGCCATGCCCTTCAGACCGGCATTCGGGAACTCGACCAGCTCGCCCGCCATCACGTTCTGCAGGCCGAACACGCGTGCGATGCCGTCGCCGACCGACAGCACCTGGCCGGTCTCGGCGATCTCGGCCTCGCTGTCGAACGACGCGATCTGCTGCTTGAGGATGTCGGTGATCTCTGCCGGGCGGATGTCCATCACGCGGCTCCCTTCATGCGGTAGGCCAGGCGCTGGAGCCGGCTTCTGATGGATGCGTCGTAGAGGCGGGCGCCGACCCGGAGCGTGAGGCCACCGAGCAGCGACGGATCGCTCTCCTCGCGCAGCGCGACGTCGCCGTGTCCAGAAGCGGTCAGGCGGGAACGGAGCTGCAGGCGCTGCAGGTCGGTCAGCGCATGCACCGTCGTGACCGTCGCCGGGATCACGCCGCGTCGACGCGCCTCCAGCGAGGCGTAGGCGCGCACGATCGCGCGGAGCACGCGTAGGCGGCGGTTGGCGGCGACCACGCCGACGAAGTCGAGGATCAGCTTGTCGAAACCCTGCGCCTCTAGGGCGTGGCGAAGGGCGGGGCCGGACTCGCCGGCGCGGACCGAGGGGCTATCGAGCAGGCGCCGCAGCGCCGGGTTCTCGTCGATCAGGCGGCCCATCGTCGCCATCTGGTCGGTCACGCGGTCTAGTGCCTGGTGATCGTCGGCGATGCCGTAAAGCGCGCCGGCATAGCGGGTAGCCAAACCGCCCGACGGCGCGTCGGTGCCAAAACCTGCCTCGTTACTCCCACTCACCCGTTCCGCCCTTCTTTTCGCGCGGCTGTTACCATGCGAAACGCATCGAGGCCAGGGCCGGGGGTTGCTCCAATCGGCGCTGTCGTAAGAAGCCAAGGGGCGTCGCCCCTTGAACCCCATCAAAGGCGGAGCCTTTGAAATCCATTCGTTTCCTTGCTCCAGCGCGGACGGATGATCGCACGCTGACAGATGAATTGGATTCCAAAGGCTTCGCCTTTGATAGGGTCCAGGAGTAAAACCCCTTGCCTGTCTTATCTTCGCGCTACGGGGTTGCCCGCGTCCCGGCCCTCTAGCCGCGGAGTGCCGCGACCATCGTCGAGCCGAGCGCCGAGGGCTCGGCGGAGACGTGGATGCCGGCCGCGCGCATCGCGTCCATCTTGGCTTCGGCGGTGTCGCGGCCACCCGAGATCACCGCGCCGGCATGGCCCATGCGCCGCCCCTTGGGCGCGGTCGCGCCGGCGATGAAGCCGACGACCTTCTTGGGTGAGCGGGCGCGGGCGAGGAACTCGGCGGCGTCGATCTCCGACTGGCCGCCGATCTCGCCGATCATGATGATGCTCTCGGTCTCTGGGTCGGCCAGGAACATCTCCAGCACCTCGATGAAGTCGGTGCCCTTGACCGGGTCGCCGCCGATGCCGACGCAGGTCGACTGGCCAAGCCCGGCGGCGGTGGTCTGCGCCACCGCCTCGTAGGTCAGGGTGCCGGAGCGCGAGACGATGCCGACCGAGCCGCGGCGGTGGATGTGGCCGGGCATGATGCCGATCTTGCAGGCGCCGGGCGTGATCACGCCGGGGCAGTTGGGGCCGATCAGGCGCGAGCGCGTGCCATCCAGCGCCCGCTTGACCCGGACCATGTCGAGCACCGGGATGCCCTCGGTGATGCAGACGATCAGCGGGAGTTCGGCGTCGATCGCTTCGAGGATGCTGTCGGCGGCGTAGGGCGGCGGCACGTAGATCGCGGACGCGGTGGCGCCGGTCGCGCGCACCGCCTCGGCGACGGTGTCGAACACCGGCAGCTCCATGTGGATCTGGCCGCCCTTGCCCGGGGTCACGCCGCCGACCACCCTGGTGCCGTAGGCGAGCGCCTGCTCGGAGTGGAACGTGCCCTGCGAGCCGGTGAAACCCTGGGTGATGACGCGGGTGTCGGCATCGACGAGGATGGCCATCTCAGGCGGCCTGCACGGCGGCGACGATCTTGCGGGCGGCGTCGGCGAGGTTGTCGGCGGGGATGATCGCAAGTCCGCTCTCGGCCATCAGCTTCTTGCCCTGTTCGACGTTGGTGCCTTCGAGGCGAACCACCAGCGGCACGGTGACGGCGAGCTCGCGGGCGGCCGCGATCACCCCTTCGGCGACCACGTCGCAGCGCATGATGCCGCCGAAGATGTTGACCAGGATGCCGCGCACGTTCGGGTCGGTCAGGATGATCTTGAACGCGGCGGTGACGCGCTCGCGGGTGGCGCCGCCGCCGACATCGAGGAAGTTGGCGGGTGCGGCGCCGTAGAGCTTGATGATGTCCATCGTCGCCATGGCCAGGCCGGCGCCGTTGACCATGCAGCCGATGTTGCCGTCGAGCGCCACGTAGGACAGCGAGTAACTGGCGGCTTCCAGTTCCTTCGGGTCCTCTTCGGCGGGATCGCGCAGCGCCTCGATGTCGGGGTGGCGATAGAGCGCGTTGTCGTCGAACGAGACCTTGGCGTCGAGCGCCAGGATGTCGCCGCCCTTGGTCACCACCAGCGGGTTGATCTCGACGATAGCGCAGTCGAGCGCGATGAAGGCGTCGTACATCGCGGTCAGGAAGCGGCCGAACACGCCGACCTGCTTGCCCTTGAGCCCGAGCCCGGCGGCGATCTTGCGGGAATGGAAGCCCGACACCCCGGTCGCGGGATCGATCGCGGCGCGCAGGATGCGCTCGGGGTGGGTTTCGGCGACCTCCTCGATCTCCATGCCGCCCTCGGTGGACGCCATGACCAGGACGCGCGAGGTCTCGCGGTCGACCAGGAGCGAGAGGTAGAGCTCGCGGGCGATGTCGCAGCCCGCCTCGATATAGACGCGCTGCACCAGCCGGCCGGCGGGGCCGGTCTGCTTGGTCACCAGCGTGTGGCCGAGCATGGCGCTCGCCGCCTCCCGCGCCTCGGCGGCGGAGCGCGCGAGGCGGACACCGCCCTTGCCGTCAGGGTCGCCCGCGAAGCGTCCGGCGCCGCGGCCGCCGGCGTGAACCTGGCTCTTGACCACGGTGATCGGGCCGGGGAGCCGGGAGGCCGCCTGCTCGGCCTCGTCCGGCGTGGTCGCGAGATGCCCGTCGAGGACGGCGACGCCGTAGCCGCGCAGTAATTCCTTGGCCTGATACTCGTGGATGTTCACCGCCCGCCCCCTGCGCGTCGCCATCTGGCGACCGCCCTTTGACCGCGCCCCGCGCGGCTGCAAAACAGACCGCGGGGGGCAAGGTGTCAAGGCGGCCGCCTCGCCTGCGATGAAGCCGCACGCGCGTATCTCCTCACCCGCCTCAGGACAGCATCGTCAAGACAATGCGAGTGACAGCAAGCGGCCGCTCCATCCCTCCGGACCGGATCAGGATGCGGGACACGGTCAGGCCGTCGCGACGGGAGGGTCCGAGCCGTTGAGCATGCACCCACGCGGCCTGGCAAGCGTCGACACGATGGGCGTGCTGATCGACGCGCATGACTGGTCGGGCTCGCCGTTGGGCGAACCCGGATCGTGGCCGCAGCCGTTGCGTATCGTCGTCGGCATCCTGCTAGCGGCGAACCAGCCGATGTTCGTCGCCTGGGGGCCAACGCAGGCGACGATCTACAACGACGCCTATGGCGAGATCCTCGGCAGCCGGCACCCGGCCGCACTCGGACGCCCGTTCTTTGAGATCTGGCCGGAGGTGACCCGCGATGTCGGCCCGATCCTGGCGCGCGCCTTTGCTGGCGAGCCGATCTACATGGACAACATCGATCTCATCCTGAATCGAGACGGACGTCCAGCGGAGGCGCATTTCTCATTCTTCTATGCGCCTGTCCGTGACGAGGCGGGAGAGGTGCGCGGCGTGTTCTGCGCCTGCACCGAGACCACCGAGCAGATCCGGGGCGAGCGCGAGCGACGCGAGGCGGAGGCGCGGAACCGGCAGATCCTGGACAGCGCGGTCGACTACGCCATCATCGCGACCGACCTCGACGGCCGGGTGACGCGCTGGAACGAGGGCGCGCGCCGCGTCCTGGGCTGGTCCGCCGACGAGATGCTCGGGCAGTCGATCGAGGCGATCTTCACGCCCGAGGACCATGCGGAAGCACGCGCCGCGACCGAGATGCGGCTCAGCGTCGAGACCGGGGTCGGCAACGACGAGCGCTGGCACGTCCGCCGGTCGGGCGAGCGTTTCTGGGCCACGGGCGAGATGACGCCGCTGCGCGACGAGACCGGCGATCTGGTCGGCTTCGTCAAGGTGCTGCGCGACCGGACCGAGCAGCGCCTCGCCGAAAGCCGGCTGCGCGAGAGCGAAAGGCGGTTCCGCGGCCTCGCCGAGGCGACGCCGGGTTTTGTCTGGACCGCCGATCCGGACGGCATGGTGACGTATGCCAGCTCGGGCTGGCACGCCTATGCCGGCACCGATCCCGGAGAGGCGACCGCGATCGGCTGGGCCTTGTTCGTGCACCCGGATGATCGCGGGCCGGCGTCCGGTGCGTGGAGCCGGGCGCTGAGCTCGGGCACGCTCTACGAGACCGAGTTCCGCCTGCGAGCGGCAGATGGCAGCCATCGCTGGTGGCTCGCGCGCGCGCTGCCGACCCGCGACGAGGACGGCGCGATCAGCTTTTGGGCCGGCATCTGCACCGACATCGAGGCGATCGTCGGCGCGCGCGAGGCGCTGGCACGCTCGCGCGAACAGCTGGAGACGCTGGTCGCCGAGCGGACGGCGGAGCGCAACCGCATCTGGCGGCTGTCGCGCGACCTGCTGGTGGTGATCGGCGCCGACGGCATCTTCCGGGCGGTCAATCCGGCCTGGTCGGCGATCCTCGGCCACGATCCGGCCGAGGTGGTGGGACGCAGCTTCCTCGACTTCGTCTGGCCGGACGATGCCGCGCTGACCGAACGCCGCCTGGAGGGCGCCGTGTCGGAGCGCAATCTCACCAGCTTCGAGAATCGCTACCGCCATCGCGACGGCACGCCGCGCAGCATCTCGTGGCACAGCTCACTCGAGGGCGGCCTGGTCTACGGCTACGGGCGCGACATCACGACCGAGAAGGCGCAGGCCGAGACGCTGCGGCGGACCGAGGAGGCGCTGCGCCAGAGCCAGAAGATGGAGGCGGTCGGCCAGCTCACCGGCGGCCTCGCGCACGACTTCAACAACCTGCTGACCGGCATCACCGGCAGCCTGGAGCTGATGCGGACGCGGCTGGCGCAGGGGCGGCTCGACGCCCTCGATCGCTACATCACGACCGCGCAAGGTGCGGCCAGCCGGGCGGCGTCGCTGACGCACCGGTTGCTGGCGTTCTCCCGCCGGCAAACGCTCGACGCGCGGCCGACCGACGTGAACCGCTTGGTCGCCGGCATGGAGGACCTGATCTCGCGCACGGTCGGGCCGGCGATCACCGTGGACGCGATCCTGGCCGACGACTTGGCGGCGACGCTGTGCGATCCGAACCAGCTCGAGAACGCCATCCTCAACCTCTGCATCAACGCCCGGGACGCGATGGCCGAAGGCGGCCGGCTGACGCTGGAGACCGCGAACGTGTCGCTCGACGGCAGGGCGGCGCGGGAGCGCGACATGGCGCCCGGCCACTACGTCGAGGTGCGCGTGAGCGACACCGGCCAGGGGATGACGCCCGAGATCGCCGAGCGCGCGTTCGATCCGTTCTTCACCACCAAGCCGATCGGCCAGGGCACCGGGCTTGGCCTGTCGATGATCTATGGCTTTGCCAAGCAGTCGGGCGGCCAGGTGCGGCTGCACACCGCGCCGGGGCTCGGCACGACGATGCGCATCCTGCTGCCGCGGCATGCCGGCGCGACGCCGGTCCCGCCACCGAATGACAAGCGCGCGGAGGTGCCGCGCGCCGATGCCGGCGAGACGGTGCTGGTGGTCGATGACGAGGCCGCGATCCGGATGCTGGTGATGGAGGTGCTGGAAGAGCTCGGCTACCTGGCCCTGGAGGCGATCGATGCCGCGTCCGGGCTGGTGCTGCTGCGGTCGGACGCGCGGATCGACCTGCTGATCACCGATGTCGGGCTGCCGGGCGCGCTGAACGGGCGCCAGATGGCGGACGCGGCGCGGCTCGGCCGGCCCGACCTCGACGTGCTGTTCATCACCGGCTACGCGGAGAACGCACTGGTCAGCCGCGGCCATCTGGAGCCGGGCATGCACGTGCTGACCAAGCCGTTCACGATGGAGACGCTGGCGACGCGGATCAGGACGATCCTCGGCTAGCCGGCCGCGGAAAATGCCAAACGCGCTGTTCGAAGCGTAGCCGAGGCAAGGCAAGGGGTGCCCCATCGATCCGCTCTGCGGCTCGATCCCATCAAAGGCTAGCCTTTGAAATCCTTTCATTCAGAAAATGGGGTCTGGGGCCAAGTGGCCTCAGCGGGTCGAGGGCAGAGCCCTTGCCTTGCTTTTTCAGCAGCCTGCTAGCCGGCCGCCATCACTCCGCCCTACGCTGCCGCCGCCGGCGCGCAAGACGCAGGCGTCATTGGGAGGATGCGGGTGGCGACAGCTTCGCAGCAGGCGGTGATGGACCGGGCGGTCAGGCACCTGGTCACCAACTACAGTCCGAACGGGCAGCGGATCGGCTGGCTGATGATCGCCTCGATCCTGGTCGAGGCGTGGGATCTCTACTCGATCGCCTTCGTGCTGATCTTCCTCAAGCAGATCTTCCATCCCTCGGCGGCGCTGCTCGGGCTGGCGGCGGCGGCGACGCAGGGCGGCGCGATCGTGGGCGCGATCATCGGCGGCTGGCTGTCGGACCGGCTCGGCCGGCGCGCGATCTTCCTGTCGA
>CAXTPV010000050.1:11144-12744 GCA_964246135.1 uncultured Acetobacteraceae bacterium
ATGTTCGTGGTGTTCGCGCTGGCGCAGGCCTTCGTGCCGAACATGATCTGGCTGGTGGTGGTGCGGCTGATCCTCGGCATCCCGCTCGGGAGCGACATCTCCAACGGCTACACCTACATCATGGAGTCGATGCCGAAGGGCGAGCGGGAGGTGATGGGCAACCGCTGGCAGTTCATGTTCGCGGTCGGCGAGGTGTTCACGCTCGCGGTGATCGCGGTGTTCATTGTGCTCCGGCTGCCGCACGACATCATCTGGCGGGTGACGCTCGGGCTCGGCGCCCTGCCGGCCGCGATCATCTTCGCGCTCCGCTACAACCTGCCCGAAACGGCGGTCTGGCTGATCCGGCGCGGCCGCATCCGCGAGGCCAAGGCGGTCACGGGGAGGATGTACGGCGACGCGCTCGACTTCCTGCCCGACGAGGACATCCCGGTGCCCAAGCCCCGCCCGAGCGCCTTCCTCGCCGACATCAGGCGCGACCCGATCCGCTGGCGGGCGACGCTGTTCGGCTGGATCTCCTGCTTCGCGCAGGGCAGCGAGTTCTCGACCTTCGCCTTCTACCTGCCGACCCTGTTCGTGCTGGTCGGCGTGTCGGGCATCCTCGGCACCGACCTCGTGACGATGGCGCTGTTTACCATCGCGGCGGTGTCGGGATGGGTCGGGCCGCTGATCACGCCGCGGATCGGCCAGCGCGGGATCAGCATCGCGGGGTTCGGCATCGTGCTGGTGTCGCTGCTTGTCGCGGCGTTCGCGCTCTACACCCATGACAACATCCTGCTGCCGTTCGCGGCGGCGGCAATGCTTTGGGGCCATTACTGGGACGCCTCGAACGGGATGACGATCGCGTCGATGATGGCGCGGCCGGTGTATCGCGGCACCGCGGCGGGGTTCGCCTACATCTTCGTCAAGCTGCCGAGCTTCCTCGCGATCTTCCTGTTCCCGGTGCTGTTCGCGGCGATCGGGCATGCCAACGCGACGCTGTTCGTCGCGGTGTTCCCGCTGATCGGGCTGCTGGCGGCGGTGTTCATCCTGCCGGAGGTCTACGGGTTCGACGAGGATTGAGCGGTAGCAGGTCTCAGGATTGCTGCTCGGGGTCGATCGGCTCGAGGCCGTTGATCATGCGGTGCCTGGTCCGCATCAGGCAGTTGGGCACGTCCTGGAACGCGCGGCGATGGCCGTTGTAGTGCGAGCAGCGGCCGGTATGGGTCTGCGGCGGGTCGGGCTCGGACGCGCAGGCGGCGAGCGACAGCAGGACCGAGGCGGCGAGCACCGCGCGCCGGCTCATGGCGTCTCACGTGGCGGTGGCACGGCGTCCGCCACCTGCCAGCCGCCGCCGAGCGCGCGGTAGAGCGCCACCAGGTCGGTCTCGATCGCGGTGTCGCTGCTGGCGAGCGTGCTCTGGTTCTGCAGCAGCGCGCTCTGGGCGGTGAGCACGTTGAGGAAGTCGACCACGCCTTCCCGGTAGCGCTGCCTCGCCGCCGTCAGCGCCACGCCGTCCTGGCGCACCGCCTCGGCGACGCTGGCGCGCCGGTGCTGCGCCTCGGCATAGGCGGTGAGCGCGTTGTCGACGTCCTGCCAGGCCTGAAGCACGGTACTCCGGTAG
>CAXTPV010000051.1:0-10165 GCA_964246135.1 uncultured Acetobacteraceae bacterium
GCCTTGCAAAGCCTGGACATCGCCGACCGCGCGTATGTCCTGGAAGGCGGCCGCCGTCCCGCGATCGCCGCTCGCCTCGGCGGAGGCCGCGATGCGCGACATCGCGTCGGGGTCGCGCGCGACCTGCTGCTCGGCGCCGACGTCGACCTGGGGCGGGGTCACGGCGATCGCGCGGATGTTGCCGCCACTGGTGCAGCCGGCGAGCAGCCCGAGCGCGAGCCCGGCCGGCCCGAGGCGGCTGGCGCGGCGTGTGGCGGTCGGCGTGAGCTCCATGAGTGTAACTTCCGCAAAGTCGTGCCGCGCGGCTTGTCTGTGCCACAGGCGACGACGTCTCCTCAACGTCGCCTCTGGCCAGCGGCCGCGGTGTGATTGTCGGCCTTAAAAACCCATGCGATAGACGCGTCTGCCGCCGCCTCGGGAGGGCAAGCTGAAGCTTACGCGCAAACGGGTTCTGGTGACCGGCGGCGCCGGTTTCGTCGGCTCGCATCTGTGCGGGCGCCTGGTCGACATGGGGCACGATGTCCTCTGCCTCGACAACTACTTCACCGGCACCAAGGACAACGTCGCGCCGTTGCTCGGGCGGCCGCAATTCGAGGCGCTGCGGCACGATGTCTGCTTCCCGTTGTTCGTCGAAGTCGACGAGATCTACAATCTCGCCTGCCCCGCCTCGCCGGTCCATTACCAGTTCGATCCGGTGCAGACGACCAAGACCAGCGTGATCGGCGCCGTCAACATGCTGGGGCTGGCCAAGCGGACGCGTTCCAAGGTGCTCCAGGCCTCGACCAGCGAGGTCTATGGCGATCCGACCATCCACCCGCAATCGGAAGCCTACCGTGGCAACGTGAACACGATGGGGCCGCGCGCCTGCTACGACGAGGGCAAGCGCTGCGCCGAGACGCTGTTCTTTGACTATCACCGACAGCACCAGGTACGGATCAAGGTGGTTCGCATCTTCAACACCTACGGACCGCGGATGCACCCCAATGACGGCCGGGTGGTGTCGAACTTCATCGTGCAGGCGCTTCGCGGCGAGGAGATCACGCTCTACGGCGATGGCGGCCAGACCCGCGCCTTCTGCTACGTCGACGATCTGGTGGACGGATTGGTCGCCATGATGGCGACGCCGGACGCGATCATGGGCCCGATCAACCTCGGCAACCCGCACGAGATCCCGGTGCGCGAGCTCGCCGAGCGGATCGTCGCGATGACCGGCTCACGGTCGCCGATCGTGCGCCGGCCGTTGCCGGTCGATGACCCGATGCAGCGCTGCCCCGACATCACGCGGGCACGCAACGTGCTTGGGTGGGAGCCACGAATCGGGCTGGAAGAGGGTCTCGGACGCACGATCGCGTTCTTCGAGGCACTGCTCGCCGCCCAGCCTGTCGAGAGCCAACCCGCCCAGACCAAGCCGGGAAACCTCGTGGCGACGCGCGCCGGTTGAAGTCTAGCAGGCTGGGGAAAAACGCTGACGTCGTTGTCCGAAGCGTGAGGCCAAGGCAAGGGGCTTTGCCCCTTGGCTTATTATTGTAGCGCGTATGGAACATAACCCTCGCCTTACTTTCTCAGCAGCCTGCCAGACGTAACAAGCGGATGAAGAGTGTACGATGCGCATCGCGATGATCGGCGGCGGCTACGTTGGACTGGTCTCGGCGGCCTGCTTTGCGAGCTTCGGCATGGAGGTGGCGGTCGTCGAGGCCGACCCGGGGCGGCTCGCCAAGCTGCGTGACGGGCACATGCCGATCTACGAGCCCGGGCTCGCCGAGCTGGTGGAGGAAGGCGTGACTGCCGGCAGGCTGAGCTTCGGGGACGACCTCAAGGCGGCCGTCACCGGCTCGGAAGCGGTGTTCATCGCGGTCGGCACCCCGTCGCGTCGTGGCGACGGCCATGCCGACCTCACCTACGTGTTCGCGGCGGCGGCCCAGATCGCTCAGGTCATGAACGGCTACGTGGTGGTGGTGACCAAGAGCACGGTGCCGGTCGGTACCGGCGCGAGGATCGCCGCGATCATCCGCGAGGCGCGGCCCGATCTCGCGTTCGACGTCGCATCCAACCCCGAGTTCCTGCGCGAGGGCAGCGCGATCGGCGACTTCATGCGGCCGGACCGGGTGGTGATCGGCAGCACCAGCGAGCGTGCGCGCGAGGTCATGGCGCGCATCTACCGGCCGCTCAACCTGATCGAGACCCCGATCGTCCACTCCGGCCTCGAGACCGCCGAGCTAACCAAATACGCGGCCAACGCCTTCCTCGCGATGAAGGTCACCTTCATCAACGAAATGGCCGATCTCTGCGAGCGGGTCGGCGCCGACGTGCACGACGTCGCCCGCGGCCTTGGCCTGGACGGCCGCATCGGGCGCAAGTTCCTCCACCCCGGTCCGGGCTTCGGCGGATCGTGCTTTCCCAAGGACACGCTGGCGCTGGCACGCATCGCCGAGGAGGCCGGCGCGCCGTCACGCCTGGTCCACGCCACCATCGCGGTCAACGAGGCACGCAAGGCGAGCATGGCCGGGCGCGTCGCGGCAGCGCTTGGCGGCGCGGTCGCGGGCAAGCGGATCGCCATCCTCGGCCTCGCCTTCAAGCCCGAGACCGACGACATGCGCGACAGCCCGTCGATCCCGCTGGCGCATGGCCTGGCGCAGGCGGGCGCCGAGCTGATCGCGTTTGATCCCGAAGCGATGGCGCAGGCGCGGCCGTTGATGCCCGCGACACTGGCCTACGGCGCCGATGCGCTGGAAACGGTGACGGGCGCGGACGCGGTGGTGGTGATCACCGAGTGGAACCAGTTCCGGGCGCTGTCGCCCGGTCGGCTCCGTGCGCTGATGCGCGGCGACGTGGTGGTCGACCTCCGCAACGTCTACGACCCGGCGGAGATGGAGGCGGCGGGGTTCCGCTATTCCGCCATCGGCCGCGCGGCAGCGCCGTAATCCCGCCGGCGGCGTCGGGCGGTCGCGAGCGACAGCGCGCGATGCAGCCCGCCCGCCTGTTGCTGCCACCAGCCGCCTGAGATCACGCCGGGGGACGCGCCGCGATCACCGGTCTCGACCACGTCGTGACGGAAATCCGCGGTGCCCATGATCATGTCCCACCAGGGAAACACCGCGCCGTAGTTGCAGGAGCGGCGCCCGGCGGCGTCGATACCGTGATGGGCGCGGTGGAACTGCGGCGACACCAGCAGGCGCTCGCCGAGCCAGCCGAACCGGGCGCGCGTGTTGGCGTGGCTCAGGCTCTCGACTAGGCGCAGCGTGAGCACCAGCAACGGGAACTGCATCGGCGGGATGCCGATCAGCAGCCCGACCGCGATGAACCAGGCGTAGGAGATCACGTCGTCGAGCACGTGGTTGCGATCGTCGGACCAGAACGTCATCCGGGTCTGGGCGTGGTGCACCGAGTGCAATCCGTACCACCAGCCGACGCTGTGCGACAGCCGGTGCCGCCAGTAGTCGGTCGCGTCCAGGATCACCGCGTAGAGAAAGAAGGTCAGCATCGGCCAGCCGAGCAGCGCCGGCAGCAGCCGCTCGAGCGTCGGCGGCACGTAGCCCATGTCGGTGAGCCAGCCGTTGAGCCACACCTGCAAGGTGTAGAAGCCGAAGAACGTCACCAGCGGGAACAGGCCGATCCGCGCGATCAGCGTGTAGAGCACGTCGGTCGCCACCAGCCGGCCGTCGGGACCGCGCTGTAGCGGCCAGAGCCGTTCGAGCGGCACGCACACCGCGTAGTTGATCGCGACCTGGAGCACGCCGTAGGTCGCGAACAGCACCCACATGAAGGACTGATCCTCCCACCGCATCCAGCCGCAGTCCCAGAGCAGCGGCAGCAGCAGAGTCTCGTGCAGCCATCCGGCCGCCCAGGCAAACGGGTCGATCATGCCGGGTGTTCTAGCGCGGAACCACGCGCGCGAAAACGGGAAAGCAGGCCGGCCGCACGCACCGCGGCGACGTTCGCGCGTGACACCGGCGCGTCTGATCCATTCGCAAGGCGGAGACGCAGGTTGCGGCCATCCTGAATGGCGCCGGCCATCGCTCCGCAGGCGACCCACCAGGACCGGTGAACCCGCAATCCGGGGATCGCGCGGAGCTCGGCGATCGCCTGGTGCAGCGGGATCAGCACCAGGGCGGAGCCGGCGCTGGTGTGCGCCCGCACGTAATGGTCCTCCATCTCGAGCGCGATCAAGTCGCGGCCAAGTCCCGGCGGCAGGCGCGTCAGGAAATCCGTGGCGGAAGCGGTCGGGGCGGGAGGCCGGGGACGGGTGTCCACGCTTCGGTCCGACTGGCGGCGTTCCGACAGCGCGTAAAGCAAAGCGAACGGGGCCGAGATGATCAGGGTCTGGACGAACCAGGCAAGCCGGCCGATCGGCACCGGCCAGAGCGCCGCGGCCGCGGCGTGGTAGGCGAGGCTGAGCGGCACGCACGCGAGGATCGTCGCGACCGCCAGCGCCGGCGCCACCGGCAGGCGCCGGCGGCATGCGAACCGGACCGCCGGGCGGAGCGTCAGGCCGAACACGACGGCCCCAAACAGCACGGTGCCGATCCAGTAGGCGAGCACGATCGGCCGCGACTGGTTGAGGTAGCTTCCGAACGGGCCCGTCAGGCCGAGGAAAACCCCGGCGGCGGCCGCGACCGCGAGTTCGCGCGTCCACTCGCGACGTCCGCCCAGCAGCCCAGGTCGGCCCGGCATGGGCGGCGAACGATCCATCGCTCCTCCTCCAGCCCGGGATGACGGCCCGCCTGCCGGTTCGCGCACCCGCTCGCCCATTCACGCATCGCGGCTCGCGCCGTCAAGCCGCGTCGATCATGCGGGTGCAACCGAGGAGAGCCTGAATGACCATCAGGGGGACATTGCTGATCACCGCGATCTGGCTGGCATCGACGCCCGCGCTCGCCGGCACCGCCGGCTTCACCCGGGTGGAGATCGCCGACGGCTCAGGGCCGCCGATCGAGGCGGGCATCTGGTATCCGGCGGACGGCCTCGCCCGATCGGCGGCGATCGGCCTGTTCACGCAGATGGTGGCGGAAGGCGCACCGGTCGCCGGGCGCGACCTGCCGATGGTGATCCTGTCGCATGGCAGTGGCGGCGATTTCGCGGGTCATGGCGATACGGCGCTGGCGCTTGCCCGCGCGGGGTTCATCGCGGTGGCGCCGACCCATACCGGCGACAACTATCGCGACCACAGCCGCGCCCTCGACGTCGCGGGCCGCGCCCGGCAGATCTCGGTGGTGATCGACTACATGGTCGGATCATGGGCGCCGCGCGCGATCGATCCTGGGCGGCTCGGCGCGTTCGGGTTCTCGGCCGGCGGCCTGAGCGTGCTGGTGGCCGCCGGCGGGACGCCCGATCTGCGCCGTGTCGGTCCGCACTGCGCCGCCCACCCCTCCGCGTTCGAGTGCCGCCTCGTCGCGGCGCATGCCGGCGAACATCCCGCGCCTCCGCCGACAGCGTTCCCGCACGATCGGCGCATCCGGGCGATCGTGGTCGCGGCGCCCGCGCTGGGGTACGCGTTCGACCGCAAAGGTATTGAGGCGGTGCGGATGCCGGTGCAGCTCTGGCGCGCCGGGGACGACACGATCCTGCCGGACCCGTTCTCCGCCGAGGCGGTCCGGCTCGCCCTGCCGACGCCGCCGGAGTTCCATGTCGTGCCCGGCGCCGGCCACTTCGACTTCCTCGCGCCCTGCCCGGCGGCGCCGGGCTTTGACCGGACCGCGTTCCACCGCCGCTTCGACGACGCCGTGGTCGCGTTCTTCGTGCGCACGCTGCGGCGTTCCGAGAGATAACGGCGATGGCGTTGATCGCCCTGCCGCGATGGCGGACCATGGCCTCGATCAAGCAGCAGTAGGAGACGCGCGTGGACGACATTCCGACCGAAAAGCCTGCCGCCAGCGAGGGTGTGCCGCCTGCTGCGGTCCCGACCCGCCGCGATGGCCGGCCGCTGCGCGCGGTCGGTCCGGAGAGCGAGGTGCGCGGTGGTCACGAGGCCGCGCCGGAACCGCCGCCCGGCGATCCGGAGGCCTAGCTGGAGCGATCACGCGGGCTACGCACGTGCGGACGAACGGCAAATGTGTTGGATTTTCGCGTCGACTCCGACGTCGCTGATCGACCAGACAATCAAGACCGTCACAGACAAGCCGATCAGTGAGGTTGTCGACACAGACTTTTATCCGGAGCGAGCAGGAGGCAACGCCTAATGGACGCAAGTCAGTGTGCAAGTGCTGTTTACTAAGTTCACCGCAAGCTTGTTACGGCAGAAATGGGCCATCCAAACAGTAGAAACCCGGCCTAAGTTTGCTAATTATCCAGGCGTCCCTTTCAGCCTTCCAACAAGGACGCTCTCAGGAGACTTCAAACTTCAGGACGGAAGGGTGCGGGAGTTTTACCTGAGTCCGTCACACACGGCAGATGGACATCTGCGTCTATTTGACGGCGAAAGAAGTGGTTTACGCCGGGAATATACTGAAGGAACGAGTTGGCGACCTTGCTGAGGCAGACTTGCCATCCTGTGTCAGGACGCCGCATAGGCTTGAAAACGTCACATGACTCGCAATCGCTAGACCGTGCGATCACCACTTGGGTCCATCACCGCCCCAGGCTCGATGCCGCGAAGGCGATCGCGTCGTCGGCCGTCGTGAACAGCGCGGCGATGCCGCAGGCCATCATCAGATTGTCGACCAGCGGTGGGTCGAACGCCTCGACCGACAGGCCGCCGAGGTCGCGAAACGTGCCGTCATCCTCGCGCCGGAGCGGCATCGCGGCCGCCACCCGGTCGAGATACGGGCGCGGGTCGTCGGTATAGCCGACCACCAGGATACCAAGCGCGGCGGCGGCCCCCATCTCGTAGGCGGTGCCGGGATCCATCGACGGCCCGCGGAACGGCGTCATGTTCGCGACCACCGCGTCGCACCTCCGGAGCGTCGCCATGCAGGCTTCCCGAATCGCCGCGGGCTGATCACCGTCGGCCAGACCGTCATTGTCGAGCGGGAACACGCCGACGGCGCCGGCCCGCTCGCACAACGCCTTCAGTTCCGCCCCGCGACGCGCTGCGTCCTCGCGAAACACGTCCGGGCCGGCGAGATAAAGCCGGGGCATCGGGCGATCGGACATCGTGCGGGCTCCAGCCTCTGGCGGGCCTGGCGGCGGCCGCGCCGGGGACAAATCGGCACCGCGCCACGGTGAAGGTCAAGACGCACGGACCCGCGCTCGTACCGAACGGCTGATCCCGCGGCCAACCCGCTTCGATGCGCGCGACACCGGGGGAATGGCGGCTGCGTCGCCTCAGTCGGTGCCCATGACCAGGCCCTCGATGTCGTGCTTTTGGGTGATCGGCACGAGTTCGTCGACGACACGGCAGACGAGATGGCCGCGCACCACGTCCGGCAGCGAGGCGTGAAAGCCGCGCGTCACCATCATGTCGTGTAGCGCGGCGTGGCCGGCGCCCGGCGCGTCGATGCCGAGCACCAGCACGGGACGCGCGACCGGCGATGGGTGCGCGGTGCCGCGATGCATCGTCAGCGCCGAGCGGCACGAGACGTCGCCCGCCTCCGGATACTTGCGGACGCCGCGCCCGGCGTAATCCGGCCAGAGGGCGCGGTCGGGGAACATGCCATGGGTCCAGGCGCGGCCATCGTCCCACTGGGTGCCCGGCGCCACCTCGAACGGGCCCATGTCCGGGGTTACGTCGACGCCGGACAGGTTGAAGGCGAGCGAAGTCAGGCGATGCGCCTCGTAGGTCTCGGGCGGCGACGGAAAGTCGCGATGCCAGGGCTGGTTTTGCGCGCCCTGGAACGGGACGTCGAAGCCGATCTCGACGATCTGGTAGTCGGGTCCGAGCACACGCTCGGCCATCCCGGTGATCCAGGGATGGGACGCGAGCTCGGCGAAGCCGCGCAGCGCCTCGGGGTGCAGCTCCACATACCAGCGACGCGGCCCGCGCCCGACGGCGCCCCCCGGACGCTGGATTGCCTCCCAGAACGCGGTCATCATGTCGTCGCGCATCCGCTCGGCCCACTCGCGCGAGAACGCGCCCTTGCGGCCGACGACGCCGTCGCGGTGCAGGGTCTCGATGTCTTCGGTCATGGAGGACTCCTTTCCTGACATCAGCTCGTTGCCTCCTCCCGGCAGGATGCAGCGGCTAGCATCTCCCGGGGGCGGCAGATAAGGAGCCGGCTTACTAAACACGCTGCAAGAGGCACGCATGGACGGACACGGAACGCAGCAAATAGTCGCGCTGGGCATCAGCACCGAGGCATGGGCCATTGTTTTAGCGACCGCAATCGGACCGCTCCTAGCCGTTCTCATCACGCGCTGGCGGGACGGCATTCGCGAGACTCGTGGCCGGCGCATGGCAATCTTTCGTACTCTCATGGCCACGCGACGGACTGCGATCAACCCAGAACACGTCGGCGCACTCAACCTTGTGGAAGTGGAATTTTATGGAGTGCCTCCTGTCGAAGTTGCTTGGTCAGCCTATCGAACACACATTAATTCGGCTCCAATTGGACGGCCGATGAACGAAGACGAGAGCAAAGCCTTTCATAGTAAACGCATCGACTCCCTGGCCACACTCTTATTCTCGATTTCTAAAACGCTTGGCTACCAAATAAGCGAACTTGATATTAGGAATGGCGGCTACGCACCTGATGGATGGCGTTACAGAGACGAACGCCTCGGCCTCATTCAGGAGTTCGCACTAGGAATGTCGCTCGGCCGAGCGTCGCTACCTGTCCACGCCGTTCAGTCGCCCTCCCCGATCATCCCATCAGAGAAGTGAACAGCTACAGCGGTGTAGATCGATGTGATCCTTACCAACCTGCGACGTCGCGGAGTCACGCCGACCTGCCGGGTGAGGGATTCGAACCCCCGACCTTCGGTTTACAAAACCGCTGCACTACCACTGTGCTAACCCGGCCCGACGTCGCTTAGGCTAGCGAAGGTGGTGGCTTGCGCCAACCCTGCCATCAAAGGGGAAGCCATGAAGATCAAGCCCGCCGATTTCCGGGTCGCCGAGGGCAATGCGGTCGACCTCAAGACACGGCCGACCCTGGTCGATCCGTTCTATCGCTCCAAGTCGCACTACCAGGAACTACTGGCCGAGCACGTGGAGCAGTTGAGCGCGTTGCAGGCGCTGCTCTACGCCGCCAGCAGCCACGCGGTGCTGCTGATCTTCCAGGCGATGGACGCCGCCGGCAAGGACGGCGTGATCAAGCACGTGATGTCGGGCATCAATCCGCAAGGCTGCCAGGTGTTCAGCTTCAAGCATCCGAGCGCCACCGAGCTGCAGCACGATTTCCTGTGGCGGACCACGCGCGACCTGCCGGAGCGCGGCCGGATCGGCATCTTCAACCGCTCCTACTACGAGGAGGTGCTAATCGCGCGCGTGCATCCGGAGATCCTGCGCACCGAGACGGTGTCCGACGGCGCCCTCGACGGCGACGGCATCTGGCGCGATCGCTACCGGTCGATCCGCGATCTCGAGCGGCATCTCGGCCGCAACGGCACCCGCGTCGTCAAGGTGTTCCTGCATCTCTCGAAGGAGGAGCAGCGCAAGCGCTTCCTGGCCCGCATCGACACGCCGGAGAAGAACTGGAAGTTCAGCGCCGCCGACCTCGAGGAACGCAAGTTCTGGAAGCAGTATCGCCACGCCTACGAGGCGTGCCTGGCGGCCACCAGCACCAAGGACGCGCCCTGGTTCGTGGTGCCGGCCGATGACAAGGAGAACGCCCGCCTGATCGTGTCGCAGATCGTGCGCGACACCATCGACGGGCTCGGGATGCGCTACCCCGAGGTGAGCGACGCCCGACGCGACGAGCTGCTCGCCATACGCGCGCAACTGGCCGACTGAGGCGCATTGTCCCGGCCGTATCGTCAGTCAGTTCGCAAATGCTTGACCATCGGCCAATGCGGCAGGCTGACTTCGGTGGTGCGCGCGCCTGACACCACGTAGCCCTGGCGCAGGTAGAACCCGAGTGCCGTCTCGCGCGCGGACAGCACGATCGAGCACGCGCCGAGACCAAGCGCCTCGCCTTGCCCGTGTCGCAGCAGGGCAGCGCCAAAGCCCCGGCGCTCGCACCCCGGGTCAACCGCCATCTGACGCAGCCGCGCGGCGCCCGCCCCCGCCCGCCGCACCACCCCCACCCTTCCCACCACCAACCCGCCCCCCCCCCACCCCCAAAGCCCCATC
>CAXTPV010000051.1:10175-12671 GCA_964246135.1 uncultured Acetobacteraceae bacterium
GGCCGAGCGGCGCGCGAAGCACGCGATGGCGCAACGCCACCATGGCGCGATGGAGGGCATCGCCAGGTTCGGCCCGCACGATCCTCATGCCGGCCCGGACGTCGCGCAGCACGGTGGCCGCTTGCGGCGACACCAGGACGCGTTTCGCATACGAAACGGGTTGCGCGCGCCCTGCATTATCGACACCATCAACCATGCTTGCGCACGCCGGACCATTGCGGGAGATTGGGGCATTGTCGTGCCCGGCCAAAGGACGATCTTGATGCAGGACGGGCGGGAGGCGGCACGGCTGCTGCTGGTGGAGGACGAGTTCCTGATCCGGCTGACGCTGACCGAGGCGCTGGGCGAAGACGGCTACGAGGTGGTCGATGTCGCCGATGCCGACGCGGCGCTGGCCTGCCTCGACGATGCCGGCCCGTTCAGCATGCTGCTCACCGACGTGCAGCTTCCAGGCTCGATCAACGGCCACGAACTCGCGGGACGGGTGCGCGAGCGCTATCCCGAGATGCCCGTCATCTTCATGACCGGACGGCCGGAGCCAGGCCCGGGCGGGCTCGGGCGGCGCGACCTGATCGTCGCCAAGCCCTATCTTCCCTCCGAGCTCTGCGCCGCGGTCGGCCGCCTGCTCGCCGCCTGAGATGGCCGGGGCGACGCCGGTGACGACCGACGTGCTCGCGGCGCCGTCCCGCACCGAGCGGCTGCGCGCCGCCTACGCGCACATGCAGGCCGATCGCTTCGACGCGATGGAACCGTGCTGCCGCGCCGACGCCGCGACGGGCGATGTCGAGCACATGATGATGCTCGGCATCTCGCTCGCGATGCGCGGCGAGGTCGAGGAAAGCAGCGCCCTGTTCGCGCACGTCGCTTCGGCCCGCCCGGAGATCATCCACCCGGTCGACGACCTCGCGCGCCTGCTGATCGCCCGCGGCCGCGATCTCGACGCGCTGCCGCATGCCGAGGCGGCGGTTCGCCATCGTCCCGACGACGTGCGCGCGCTGGTGGCGCTCGGACTGCATTTGACCACCCACACCAGGCCGGTCGAGGCCGAGGCGGTGTTGCGCCGGGCGCAGGCGATCGCGCCGCGCGGGTTCAACGTGCTGAACCAGCTCGCGATCGCGCTGACCGAGCAGGGCCGCTACGCCGAGGGGATCGCGCTGTTCCGCGACGCCGCGGCGCTCGAGCCAGGCAACAGCGTTGCCTGGACCAATCTCGCCTGCACGCTGGCGACCGAGGGCGGGTTTGACGAGGCGCTCGCCTGCTACCGGCGCGCGATCACGCTGAAACCGGACCACGCGGCGATCCGCCTCAACCATGCGATCTGCCTGCTCAAGGCGGGGCGCGGCATGCAGGGCTGGGCCGAGTACGAGTGGCGGCTCCGCCTGCCGGGCCATACCGAGCTGCCGCTCGACCGGCTGCTTGCCAACCTCGATGACGACACCCGCCTCGACGGCGAGGTCATCCTGGTGACGCAGGAGGAGGGGCTTGGCGACACGCTGCAGTTCATGCGCTACCTGCCGGCGCTACGCGACCGTGGCGCGACTGTGGTCGCCTGGGTGCCGCCGGTGCTGCGCTCGCTGCTGGCGCGGATCGACGGCATCAGCGTGCTCGACGGCGAGGTCGAGCGGCTGACCTTCGGCCGCCACTGCCCGTTCATCAGCCTGCCGCGCGCCTTTTCGGCGACCACCGACGCACTGCCGGGCACGCCCTACCTGACGGTTGATCCGGCCAGGATCGCGTC
Organism: uncultured Acetobacteraceae bacterium; assembly: GCA_964246135.1. Classification (GTDB taxonomy): domain Bacteria; phylum Pseudomonadota; class Alphaproteobacteria; order Acetobacterales; family Acetobacteraceae; genus CAXTPV01. The sequence goes on from CAXTPV010000051.1 coordinate 11,914, forward strand.
GATGCGGCCGCATCTGCCGCAAACCTCGGAGCTGCTGGTCGGCCTGGTCTGGGGCGGCGCGCCGCGGCCAGAGAACCGCCAGGCGTTCTCGGTCGACCGCCGGCGCAGCATCGGGCTCGCGGCGCTGGCACCGCTCGCCGGCGTCACCCACACGCGGCTGGTCAGCTTGCAACTCGGCCCCTATCGCGAGCAGCTCGGCGAGACGCCGCCCGGCCTCGCGCTACATGATCCGATGTCGGCCTGCGCCGACATGGAGGACACCGCGGCGCTGATCGACGGGCTCGACGTGGTGCTGTCGGTCGACACCGCGATCGTCCACCTCGCGGGCGGCATGGGCAAGCCGGTGCTGCTGCTCGACCGCTACGACAATTGCTGGCGCTGGGGCCATGGGCGCGACGACAGCCTTTGGTATCCGAGCCTCCGGATCATCCGCCAGTCGAGCCCGGGCGACTGGAACGGCGTCGTGCGCCGTGCCGTCGCGGCGCTGCAGGCGATGGCGGATGACAAGCGGCGCGGCCAGCCGGTCTCGGCGCACAGCGCCATGGCTGCCATCGAAGGCGCTGCTTGAAGTGTAAGAAAGCCAAGGCGAGGGGCTTTGCCCCATCAAAGGCTCGCCTTTGAAATCCTTCAGTTAAGGTAAAGGGGTCTGGGGCCGATGGCCCCACCGGGGCGCGGGCCCCTTTTTTAATTTTTTTTTTTGGGGGGGGGGGGGGGGCCCCCCCCCCCCCCCCCGGGTCGAGGGCAGAGCCCTCGCCTTA
>CAXTPV010000052.1:0-9746 GCA_964246135.1 uncultured Acetobacteraceae bacterium
GGATGGCGCCTGCCGCCAGTCACGCTGCTGCGTGCGCCGCCGGCGCATGGCGCCTTCGGCCCATCGCCGCAGGCGCTCGACGCCAACGCACGCCTGCTCGAAACCGTGCTCGCCGATTACGGCGTGCAGGGCAGCATACGCGACATTCGGACCGGCCCCGTCGTCAGCCTCTACGAGCTCGAGCCGGCGCCAGGGATCCGCAGCGCCCGGGTGATCGGGCTCGCGGACGACATCGCGCGCTCGCTGTCGGTCACCGCGGTCCGGATCGCGACCGTGCCTGGCCGCAACGTCATCGGCATCGAAATCCCGAACCCCAAGCGCGAGACCGTGTTCCTGTCGGAACTGCTCGGATCCGACGAATTCCGCGCCCATCCTTCGCGCTTGCTGCTGGCGCTCGGCAAGGACATCGGCGGCGCACCGATCCTCGCCGATCTCGCCCGCATGCCGCATTTGCTGGTCGCCGGCACCACCGGGTCGGGCAAGTCGGTCGGCATCAACGCCATGATCGCGTCGCTGCTCTACCGGCTGAGCCCGGATCAGTGCCGGCTGATCCTGATCGATCCCAAGATGCTGGAGCTTTCCGTCTATGACGGCATTCCGCATCTGATGGCGCCGGTGGTGACCGAGCCGAAGAAGGCGGTCACCGCGCTGAAGTGGACGGTGCGCGAGATGGAGCGACGCTATCGCGCGATGAGTCAGCTGGGAGTGCGCAACGTCGCCGGCTACAACGAGCGCGCGGCCGAGGCGCGCGGCCGTGGCGAGAGCATGTCGCGCCGGGTCCAGACCGGCTTTGACAGCGAGACCGGCAAGCCGACCTACGAGGAGCAGCGCATCGATCTGCGGCCGCTGCCGTTCCTGGTGGTGATCATCGACGAGATGGCCGACCTGATGATGGTGGCCGGCAAGGAGATCGAGACCGCGGTGCAGCGCCTGGCCCAGATGGCGCGCGCCGCCGGCATCCACGTTGTGATGGCGACGCAGCGGCCCTCGGTCGACGTCATCACCGGCACCATAAAGGCCAACTTCCCGACACGTATCTCGTTCCAGGTGATCAGCAAGTTCGACAGCCGCACCATCCTTGGCGAGCAGGGCGCCGAACAGCTGCTGGGCCAGGGCGACATGCTCTACATGCAGGGCGGCGGCCGCATCACCCGTGTGCATGGCCCCTTCGTCGAGGATGGCGAGGTCGAGGACATCGTCGCCTACCTCAAGAGCCAGGGCGCACCCGACTACCTCGACGAGGTGACGGAAGGCGATGATGACGAAACCGCTGCAACGTCAAACGGTGCAGGCCAGAGCAGCCTCCCTGACGAGACCAGCCTGTTCGATCAGGCGGTCGCACTGGTGGCACGCGAGGGCAAGGCCAGCACAAGCTTCATCCAGCGTCATCTCAACATCGGCTACAACCGCGCCGCCAAGTTGATCGAACAGATGGAAAAGGAAGGGATGGTCGGAGCGGCCAACCATGTCGGCAAGCGTGAAATCCTCGTGCGGCGCACCAACGACGACCCCGACTAAGGGACCCCGGCACCAGGATTTTGGAAGCGCCGCTCACCCCATCCCGAGCGGGCGCAAGGCGCGATGGTCCTCCTGCGTTGGCACGAACATGCGCGCGAAGGCCGGCGGATCGTGAGCGGGCGTCGCGTGCACCCTGTCACGTCCGGCCTGCTTGGCGAGGTATAGTGCCCGGTCAGCTTCCTGAAGCAACGCGGTCATCGAGGCGCATCGTGCCATCTCGGTGGTCGCCACGCCGACGCTGACCGTCACCGCTGGTAGGATAGTTTTTCGTGGTAGCGACAGCCCACGCACCGCCATTCGCAAATCCTCGCCTGCGGCGAGCGCGGCATCGATCCCCACCTCCCGCAACAGGACCGCGAACTCCTCTCCTCCGTAGCGGGCAACCAGGGCGTCCTGTCCGGCCAGGGTCGCAAGCAGCGTCTCGGCAATTCGGGTCAGACAGAGATCGCCCGCGTGATGGCCGAGGGTATCGTTGAGGTTCTTGAAATGGTCGACGTCGATCATCAGCAGCGACAGCGGCCGGCCGCTCGCCCGGCTCGAGTTCCAGGCCTCGCGCAAGCCCAGATCAAAGCTGCGCCGGTTGCTGACGCCCGTCAGCCCGTCCTGCATCGACAATCGCTCCAGGTTGTCTCGCGCGGTTCGGAGTTCCTGCTGGATCGCTAGGTAACGACTCTGCAGCAATGCCGCGCGGAGCCCATACATGACCAGGGCCAGCAGGATCGCGCCGGTGCCAAGCCAGACACGCTCGCGCGTCACCATGGCGCCGAACCCGAGCAGGGTCAGCGTGAAGAAGATCGGGCCGGCGCCATCGACGAGAAGCGCGAATGATGTCCGGTGCGGCTGATCCGCCGGTGCCCGCGGCGTGTTGGTCGCCGCGGCCGCCATCAGCAGGAACGGTATGTCGATCAACAGGTCCTGCAAGCCAGACTCTGCCATGAAGTATTGATTGTAGACGGTGGCTGCGACCCCGTACGGGATCGTGAATAGGACCATGGATGTGTCGAACGTGCGCCGGCCGGGGGATGGCGTTCGCCCGATCAGCCGCAGCACGGACAGTATGACAAGGCTTGCGTTTTCGTAGTTATAGGTTGTGAGCAACAGCGAGGCGGGGATTGGCTTGGCCGCCTGGCCTGAAAACGGAAGCACGTTGAAGATCACGATGTAGGCCAGGAAGCCAGCTGTCGTCGCCTGGATGGCATCGAACCAGAAGAACAGCCCGTTCGCCGCGTCCTCCTCCGACCACGTGATCGCCAGCAACAGTGCGACGCCGTAGAAAAAGTAAAGGAAGTCCGGATCTCCCGCGAGCACCGGAGAGGCGCTGCCGGTCTCGTCAAGCCAGGTCGAGAGCGCGGTGCCGGCCGCCCAGACGACCAGCCCGATCGCGGCGAAAATCCAGCCAGGCCGTGCCGGCCTCGTACTCATCCACGCCGCCCGTACGCAGACGAAAGCGGCAAGCAACGGCACGCCGACCACGAACGGACAACTGGCGATTTCCGCGTGCTTGCGGAACAGGATGATCACAGCAGCATGGGCAAACAGGTAGAGTGATGCGAACACCGCCCAGCGATTAATCCGGCGGCCGGACGAAACCTCCTTGCTCATGTGACAGGGCGCTCCATCCCGCCATCCTGGGGCGAGATGATGAACGACGACTTACCGCACCGGCCTCTCTTGCGCCCTCGGCTCAAGCCAGGGGATCATGACCCCAGTTCATCAGCGATCGCCGCCAGCGCGTGTCGGTCACGTCACCGGAGGGCCGCTGCTTGCTGTGCCGGTGCACGTAGCCAACCACCTTTCGCATGGCCTCGAAGTCCTCGTCATCAAGCGCGCTCGCCTTCTTGGCCTTCAGCGCCAGGATGACCTCACCCATGTGATGGCCGACCGACTCTCCGGCGCCCTCGCCGCTGACCTTCTCGCCGGAGGGCGTCATGCCGACCGACCTGCTCTCCTCGGTCGCCAGCCACTTGCGCAACGTGGCCGGCGACATGTTCACCACGCGCTTGAACTCGGCCGCGATCTCGGCTTTTTCGTCATCTGGCACTGATTTGCTCACGCGAATGCTCCCGCTTGATGCCAGCCGCCACTGACCGCCAGCCGCCCGCCGATCACATGTCGTCGGCGCCGCTGCCCGAGCCGGTGATGCCGGCGCGCGATGGTGACGCGCTGTGCGGCTCGACCGTTCCAGTGATCGCGTGCACCGCCGCATCCGCATCCGCTCCCGCGTCCTCTCCCGACCCGTCCGCGCTGGCATCAACCAGCGCCTGCGGGTCGGCGAGCACGTGCTCCAATGCCTCGGGATCGATCCTGCGCGCCTCCTCGACGAGGGTGTCCGCGCGGTCGTCCTCACCGACGCCGCGCGCCGCCTCCGCCTTGTCGATCAGCGCCCTCGCCGCTTGCCGACGTGAAGCCCCGTCATCGATCGTGTCATCCGCCATCGCTGGTGTCCCAACCCCATGTCCCGGCTTGCAACAGCCCGGCCCCCGCCGGGTTGCCGAGAGCGGCTACGTGCGAGCCCCGACCACGCGATCATGCCAGTCCGCGATCGATTCCCGCGGGTATTCGTCAAACATGCGGTCATGTGGCCCGGCCACCGCCTCGACCCAGGCCGGCTTGCTCCCAAGCATCATGCGCGTGTGCTCGGGCGGCGCTGGCAGCGGCGTATCGATCGCCGACGCGAACGGGTGGATCAGCTCCGGCCAGCGGGGATCGAACAGCCAGAGCGCACTGCCGCACGTGCCGCAGAACACCCGCTCCGCCTCGCTGACGCCGGCCGCGGGATCGCCGCCGCGATCCAGCCTCGCGTGATAGGTCCTCGTGCGCGAACGGCCCGTGACCGCGAGGCTCGCCGTGAGCGCGCCCAGGTTGATCGCGCAACCGCTGCCGCCCTGGGTCTTGCGGCAGATGCTGCAGTAGCAGCACTGGTAGGGGTAGGGGTGCGGGCTTTCGACCGTGAACCGCACCGCGCCGCAATGGCATGAACCGTCGAGGCGCATCGCTTCTCTCCTGGCGTCGACTGTCAGGAACGTCAGCGGGCGCATCGGCGTTTCCCCGCCGAACCAGCCCGGGAAGCGCTCTGCCCGGCGGGACCATCGAGATCACGCCGAGCATAGGCGGCACGCCCCGGACGATCGGACTGGACGACACCCGCATCACCCTGCTCGACGTGTTTTAGGAGTAGTTCGGCCTGACCGGCGGCAAGAAGGATTGCGATCGCCGCGGGCGAATGCCTGCCTCGCGTTGGCAGCCAGCCTCGACGGCGCCGACATCCTGATGATCGAGAGGCTCGCCCCGGCCTAAAGCCCGCTGCGCCCCGACGATCCGGAGCAAGGCGAGACGATGGCCGCCATCCTGGAACGTGCCGGCCTGCCTCACATCGAGGTCGAGAACGATGGCCGCGCCGACGGGGGATCCGCGATGCATGCGTTCGGCGCGGTGTTCGCCGAGGTGAAGGTCGATCCCGAGTTCGGCCAGCTGGGTGCGACCCGCCTGGTCGACGCGTTCGCCGCCGGACGCGTCGTCAACCCGCGCCTGATGCGGACCCAGTATCACGGCAGCCTGGTGTGGGGCCTGTCGTCCGCGTCGCAGAGACACCATAGTCGATCTCCGCACCGGACGCGCGACCAACCCGCTCGGGGTCAAGGGTGTCGGCGAGGTGGCATTACCGGCGCCCCAGGCCGGTCGCCAACGCCGCCTATCACCCGACCGGCATCCAGGTGCGCGACCTGCCGATCACGCTCGGCAAGCTGCTGCGATGGCGCGTTACCGCCGCGGATGCTCCCGCCGCCTCGCCTGATGTGTCAGTGACGTTGCATCGCGCAGGACCCGCCGCTATCGGATGCGGCCTGACGGACCTGGCAAGCACGGGCGTTCCTGTAATGTGGTCGGACGAAAATGCGCTCATGCTCCGCCCGGCCGCCGGGACGACGGGTTTGAAGCCGATCAGCGTGCTGCTCGGAGGCGACAGCCTGGCCTTCCGTCGCTCGGGCATCGGCCGCGTCACCTACGAGATCGCTCAGGCCATACGAGACCTCACAAGCATCGCATCGCTTCGCCTCTGGGTGGGCGAACGGCTGCACGGCACCGATCTGCTTGACCAGATCGCAGCCCAGGCGCCCGACAGCGAAGCCCCGGATTTCACCGCGACGGTCCGGCCACGGCAGTTGCGTATCCTGCTCGGACGCATCCCCGGCGTGCAGGCGATACGGGAGAAGCGGCGCGGAATCAACATGCGCGGCGAACTCCAGCGCATGCGGGCCGGCGGCGGCAGGCTCGTCTATCACGAGCCGAATATGATCGCGAAGCGCTTCGACGGCACCACGATCGTGCAGGTCAACGACCTCTCGTGGCTGCACCATCGCGAGCTGCACCCGGCCGAACGGATCGCCTGGATAGAGCGCCACCTTGACCGCACGATGCGACAGGCGAGCCGGTTCGTCGCGCTGTCGGAGTTCACCGCCAGCGGCCTCGCGCGCGAGTTCGGCATCGCGCGCGAGCGGATCGACATCGTGCCCTGCGCCGCCAGCGCCGTCTTCGCGCCCCGCACGAAGGAGCAGGCGGAAGCAACGCTTGCCCGCTACGACCTGTCCGATCGGGGCTACGTGCTCTCGGTCTCGACGCTGGAGCCGCGCAAGAACTTCGATCGCCTGGTCGACGCGCATCGGGCGCTACCTTACACGCTCCGTCAGCGCCACAAGCTGGTGATCGCCGGCGGCTCGGGCTGGGGCACGACGCTCGCCAACGCCGCGGCCGAGCAGGCGCGGCGCGAGGGGACGCTGGTTCTGCTCGGGCATGTTCCCGACAGCCTCCTGGTCGACATCACGGCGCGGGCGTCGCTGTTCGCCTATGTCAGCCTCTATGAAGGTTTCGGGCTGCCGCTGCTCGAGGCGATGGCGACCGGCACCCCGGTGGTCGCCTCCTCGACCACCGCGACCGGCGAGACCGCGGGCATGGCAGCACGTCTCGTCGACCCGCTCGATGTCACCGACATCTCGGCCGGCCTCCGCGAACTGCTCGAGGACGAGCGTGCCGCCGATATGTTACGTCGCCGCGGTCTCGATCACGCGTCTGGCTTTACTTGGCATCACACCGCCAACAAGCTGCTGGCGTCCTGGGCCGCGGCGCTGGGATGAACCGGGTGGCCTCCTAAACCCTATCCCGAGGCGAGATCGGGTCATCCAGCCAGGTCTTGACCGCGTCGAAGGCCGCGGCCGCGACCGTGTCGGCGTCCCTACTCGCATCCACAACCACATGAGGCCGTGAACGATCGAGCGCCTGCGCCAGGAACGAGGCCCTCACCCGCTCGTGGAATGCGAGGTCCAGCGCCTCGAAGCGGCCTTCGTCGAGGCCCTGCCGGGTCAGACGGGCGCGGCTTCGGCTGAGGCCGGTCGACGGCTCGACATCAAGCACCAAGGTCAGGTCCGGCCAGAGACCCTCGACCGTCTGGCGATGCAGGGTCTCGATCGCGGCGACTGGCAATCCGCGCCCGGCGCCCTGGTAGGCAATCGTTGAGCCGACGAAGCGGTCAGAGATGACGATCCGCCTCGCCGCCAGCGCGGGGCGGATCACACGCCCGACATGCTGCACGCGCGCGGCGGCGATCAGCAACAACTCGGCCCATGGCTCCCATTCGGTCGCCGCCGCGCGGAGCAGCAGCTCGCGCAACGCCTGTCCCTCCGGAGTGCCGCCCGGCTCGCGCGTGGTGAGCACATCCATGCCCCGCCGCCGCAGCCGCGACGCGAGTTCGGCCACCACCGTCCCCTTGCCCGAGCCGTCACCGCCCTCGATCGCGAAAAAGGCGCCCGCCGGCCTCGAGGCGTCCCCAGCCCGGCGCGCCCTCACTCGCCCGACACCTCGCGACGCACACGCTCGAGTTCCTGGCTGTAGCGCTTGAGCACGAACTGCTCGGTGAGCAGTCCGAGCACCTGGCGCGACTCCGGATCATCGACCACCACCAGCACATCCGCCTCTGCGGCCTCGAAGGAGGCGATCGCCTCTTTCGCGGTCTGCTGCGGCACCAAGATGTCTGTCTCGTGGGTCAGGAGGTCGGACAGCCTCGCCGCGTCGTCACGCGCGGCGTGGATCTCGGGCACGACGACGATGCCGGCGTAGCGGCCATCGCCGTCGACGGCGACGATGCTCGGCACCGCGCCCAGCGGGAAGTCGCGCCGCGCCTCGGCGATCGAGCGGTCGTGGCGGACGGTGCGTATCTCGCGGCGCATCATCCGGCCGACCGACAGGTTCCGCACCCAGCCGATATCGACCGCGCTCCTGATCGCCTCGCCGCGAAGATGAAACCGCCAGGTCGCGAACGAGTAGCCGAAGCTCCGCCGCGTCGTGACCGACGACACCACCGACGCGACCAGCACCGCGATGGTGAGCGGCAGGCTGCCGGTGGTCTCCAGCGCCAGGAACGCCATCGTCAGCGGACCGCCGATCACCGCCACCGCGAGCGCGCTCATGCCCACCAACGCGCAGACCACCACCGGCAGCGACTGCACCTCGGCGGTCAGCGCCAGCACGTCGCCAAAGAAGGTGCCGGTCAGGACGCCCAGAAACAGCGACGCGAAAAACAGGCCGCCACGGAAACCCGAGCCGATCGAGATCGCCGAGGCCAGCGCCTTCAACAGCAGCAGGATCGCGACATGCGCCATCGTCCATTTGCCGGTGAGCCCGACCTGCATCGCCGAATGACCAGACGAGAGCACCGCCGGGCTGACCAGCGCCAGCAGGCCGACCGCCAGGCCGCCGATCGCCGGTCGCAGCCAGCCGGGCACCCGGCTGCGGCGGAACAGCTGCTCGGTCAAGGTCACGGTGCGCATCACCGCGACCCCGACCAGGGCGGCGACGATGCCAAGTGCCGCGATCGGCAGGTAGTCGATCGGCGCGATGTGGTCGGGCAGCACGAGATTGAGGTTGGGCGCGACGTTGCCGCCAACCACCTGCGAGACCAGCACCGCGACCACGGCCGCGACCACCACGGGCGCGAGCGAGGCGAGCGTGTAGGTGCCGATGACAAGCTCGAACGCGTAGAACGCGCCGGCGAGCGGCGCCGCGAACGCGGTCGCGATCGCACCGGCGGCGCCGCAGCCGACCAGCAGCCGCAGATCGGCCCGCCGCACCCGGAACAATCGTCCGAGCTTGGAACCGAGTGCGGCGCTGATCTGGGTGTAGCCTGCCTCCAGGCCGACCGAGGCGCCGACGCCGTTCGAGAACACGGTCTGTCCCACCACGAGAAGGCTGTCCGCCACCGAGAGCTGGCCGCCATAGAGAGCATTGGCCTCGATCGGGTCGACCGGCCGGTGCTTCTGCCACCGCCCCGCGAGCAACCCGCCCAGGCCGAGTGCAAGACCCCCAAGTGCCGGCACCAGCACGGTCCGTGTCCCGTCGAGCCGATAAAGGCCCGATAGCCTGCCGCTCCCCTCCAACATGAAAAACATCCGATGCATCAGCAACGACGTCTCGTTGATCAGCACCACCACCAGTCCGGAGGCGACGCCGACCAGGGACGCGAGCAGCACCAGCCAGATCTCGTCGGTGCGCACCAGCGCACGCAGCGTCAGTGGCGCGTGGATGACCCAGGCACGCGTCGCCTGCAACCGACGTCGCGCCCGCAGGCGCGCGTTCGGACGCGACGCCAAGCCGTCGACCATGTCGGGCCGAGAAATCCGCATCATCGGTATCGTGGTGTCATCGGAAGCAATCAGGCAGGCGTTCTAGTCCAGGGCGACACCCTATCCGCCCATTCCTCTACGCGTGCCTAACAGCGAACGATATCCCGCACGTCGCAGGTCGCGAGCTGAAGCGGACCCGGCTTGTCCGACGGTGGCACCGGCACCGGCGCCGGCGGGTCACCAAGCGGGAGCGGATCTTCGTCTGGCAGTGGTGGCGGCGGCGGCGGTGCCGGCGGCACTGGCACCGGCACCTGAAGACGGGCTCGCGCCCCATCGCTGCGAAGTGGCCATTCCGCAAGGCGTCTGGCACGCATGGCATGCTCTCCCCGGGACAGAAACCCGAAGGCGGCGCCCCGGTTGCCTTCCAGACCAACAGACCGGGACAAACATCGTGCCTCCATCCATGCGCCTGATCGACATCGCCTCGGCAGGCGGCCCGGAGGTGCTGCGGATGATCGAGGCACCGATTCCGAGGGCGGGACCCGGCGAGGTATTGCTGCGGGTCCACGCTGCCGGGGTGAACCGGCCCGACATCGCGCAGCGCCAGGGCCTCTATCC
>CAXTPV010000052.1:9756-12634 GCA_964246135.1 uncultured Acetobacteraceae bacterium
CGGCCGAGGCGAGCCCGGTGCTCGGGCTCGAGGTCGCGGGCAGCGTCACTGCGACCGGCGAGGACGTCACCTGGCCCGTCATCGGTGACGCGGTGACGGCGTTGGTCAACGGCGGCGGCTATGCCGAGTTCTGCGTGGCGCCCGCCCGCCAGTGCCTGAAGGTGCCGTCGAACCTCACCCCGGTGCAGGCGGCCGGCCTGCCGGAAAACCTGTTCACGGTGTGGGCCAACGTGTTCGCGGATCGCGCCCACAACGGCGCGGCGCTGTCGCCTGGCGAGACGCTGCTGGTGCACGGCGGCACCAGCGGCATCGGACTGACCGCGATCCAGCTCGCGCTCGCGCGCGGGTCGCGAGTGATCGCGACCGCCGGCAGCGAGCGCAAATGCGCGGCCTGCCGTCAGCAGGGCGCCGAGGCGATCAACTATCGGGAGCAGGACTTCGCCGACGCGGTGGCGTCGCTGACCGGTCAGCGCGGCGTCGACGTCGTGCTCGACATGGTCGGCGCGCCCTATCTCGCGCGCAACCTCCGATCGCTTGCGGAAGGCGGCCGGCTCTCGATGATCGCCTTCCTCGGCGGCAGCAAGGCCGAGAACGTCGACCTCATGCCGGTGATGACGCGCCGGCTGACGATCACCGGCGCGACCATGCGACGGCGCGGCGGCGGCGAGAAGGCAATGCTGCGTGACGCCCTCGCGCGCGAGGTGTGGCCGCTGCTCGAGGCCGGCACCATCGTGCCGGTCATCGAGGCGACCTTTCCGCTCGATCGCGCGGCCGACGCCCACCGCCTGATGGAGGCAGGCACCCACATCGGCAAGATCATCCTGACCGTGCCATGAGCGGCGACGGCCCCTCACGGCATCGCCGGCGATGATCCTCCCCCACGCCGTCCCGGCGATGATCCACCCGACGCCGTCCCGGCGATGATCCACCCGACGCCGTCGCGGCGATGATCCTCCACACCAATGATGCCGCGCCCGCGGGCGGATCGACGCCGCCCGCCGTGATCCTCCTGCACGGCCTGTTCGGCCAGGGCAGGAATTTCGGCCGCCTGCAGCGCCACCTCGCGCGCGCGCAGCGTGCCGTCACCATCGACCTCCGCTCCCACGGCGCCAGCCCGCACGGCCCGCTCGACCTGCGCGCCATGGCCGACGATGTCCGCGAGACCATGGCATCGCTCGGCCTCGATCGGGCGACGCTGGTCGGCCACTCCCTTGGCGGCAAGGTGGCGATGGCGGCAGCCCTCGCACATCCCGACGCGATCACCCGCCTGCTGGTCGCCGATATCGCGCCGGTGGCCTATGCGCACGGCCATCTCGACACCGCGACCGCGATGCGGACGCTGGTGCTGCGTGACGGCATGAGCAGGGCGGATGCCGACTTGGCGCTCGCCGCCTCGGTGCCGGAAGCGTCGGTGCGCGCGCTGTTGTTGCAGAACCTGCACCTGCGGCCGCGACCACGCTGGGGGCTCGGCCTTGCCGACATCATCGCCTCGCTCGACCAGGCCGAGGGCTGGCCCGGCTTCCCGCAAGGCGCGGTCTATCGCGGCCGCACGCTGTTCCTGCGCGGGGCGAACTCCGACTACGTGCTCCCCGCCCACCTGCCGGCCATCCGCGGCTATTTTCCCCAGGCGCGCGTCGCGACCCTGCACGCGGCAGGGCACTGGCTGCATGTCGACCGACCCGACGAGTTCACCGCGATCGTCTCGGGCTTCGTTGCGTCCGGCACCGGCGCGGCCATCGCGCCGACCCTCAACCCGTGACCTCGCTACGGACCGCCGCACGTCCCTCCTCGCTGGCGCGCCAGAGATACCAGGCGGCGGTGCTGCGAAACGGCGCCCATCGCAGGCCTAGCACCGACAACACCTTGGCGGTGGGCGGCACGGCAAGGCCCTTCAACCGGCGATAGCCCTCGCGGACGGCGAAATCGTCGACCGGAAGCACGTCGGGGCGGCCCAGCGAGAAGATCAGCAGCATCTCGACGGTCCAGCGCCCGACACCACGCAGCGTCACCAGCCGCTCGATCAGATGCGCGTCGGGCAGCCTGGCCGCGCCCTGCCGCGTCGGCACCGCGCCGCGCGCGGCGGCGCCCGCGATGTCGCGTATCGAGGCGGCCTTGCTCGCCGAGAAACCGCAGCCGCGAACTGCGTCCGGTGCCATGTCGAGGATCTCCCTCGGCGTGGGAAAACCGCCCTCGGCGGCGGACCCGATCAGCCGGCCGAGGATCGCCTCGGCGGCACGCCCATGCACCTGCTGATGCGCGACCGCGCGCACCAGCGCCTCGTAGGGCGAGCGGGTCCGGTCAGGCGTGAGCCGACAGCGCCCGACGCGCCCGATCAGCGCCGCGAAGTCGGGGTCGGCGGCGGCAAGGTGGCGACTTGCCGCGTCGCGTGGTTTGTAGGGGCGCCGGACCGTCGGCGCGGGACAGAGGGGCGTGGAGGCCGGGCGTTGCATCCGCGTAGCGCAACAGACCAGGATTGGCGAAGCAAGGGCCGGCGTGGCAGAAGCGCCGCCGCACTCGGGGTTGGGCGCACCGCCATCGACATCGCGAGCCCTACGGGCGCCTTCGGTGCGCATGAGCGCCGATCGCCAGAACCGCTGGACGCGGCGGGCACCGCTGGTCTTGGCAAGTCGGGCATGCCGCTCGGACGCCGCCGGACCCGCCGTGTCCGGCTCAGCCTGCCGGCGGCGGGCTCGGGCGCGCTTCACCTCGCCGCCCTGCTGCTCCTCCTCGCCCTGATGCCCAAGCCCGAGGGCGGTCACGCGCCGGAACCGAGCACGGTCGCGATGATGTTCAGCCGGCCGGGCGAGAGCGGCCTGGTCGGACCGACCTCACCGACACCGCATCAGGGCGCCCGGCCGCAAGCCACGCCGACCCGCCC
>CAXTPV010000053.1:0-12533 GCA_964246135.1 uncultured Acetobacteraceae bacterium
GCAACGCGATGTCGATCATCCATGGCGGCATCTCGCCAGGACAGGAAGGCAATCTCTACTCGCTGACCTACCAGATGTGGATCGTCTATGGCAGCGGCGCGGCCCTGTTCAGGGGCAATGGCAGCAACAACACCCCCGACTTCGTGCAGCCGAACGACTTCGTGCTGATCCCAATCCAGGTGACGCCGAAGCGGATCGCCTTCGTGTTCTACTTCATCGCGCTCGACATGCGCGACAGCATGAACCTGCTCGGCTGCAAGATCGTGATCAGCGGCCTGCCGCCTGGCAATCCCACCGTCAACGGCTACGACCCCGTCACCGATGACGGCATCAACCACGCGTTCTACGGACAGACCGGCGACACCGCCACCGTCGTCGCCTTCGGCAATGACAGCCCACGCATCCTGACGTTCGAATACTAGGCGCGACGCCTTACTCCGGACGCCGACGCCGACCTACCCGCTTCCGCCCGGCCGGCCTATGATCGGCTGGAACGGCCCGTCCGCGGGACCATGACGGCGATCGGCGGCAACCGGGTGTAGGACCTGCGCGGACGATGGACTTCTCCGGTGTCACGGTGCTCGTGGTGGGCGACGTCATGCTCGACCGGTTTGTCGAGGGCGAGATCGAGCGCATCTCGCCCGAGGCGCCGGTGCCGGTGCTGCGCCTGCTGCGCACACGCGAGATGCCGGGAGGGGCCGCCAACGTCGCGAGCAACATCGCCTCCCTCGGGGGTGCCGCGATCCTGATCGGCCTGGTCGGGCGTGACGACGCGGCAGGAGCGCTCGGCCGCCTCGTCACCGGCGGCCGCATCACCGGCGCCCTGGTTGCGTCGGACACCCGTCCGACTGTTTGCAAGACCCGCTTCATCGCGTCCCGCCAGCAGGTCGTGCGCACCGACGAGGAGAGCACCGCGCCGGTCACCGCGATCGAGGAGGGCGCGATCCTGCGCGCGGTCGACGCGAACCTCGGACGCGTCGACGTGGTCATCCTGTCGGACTACGCGAAGGGCGTGCTCTCGTCCTCGGTGCTGACCCACACCATCACCGCCGCGCGCGCCGCCGGCGTTCCGGTGTTCGTCGATCCCAAGGGCGAGCGCTTCGAGCGTTACCGGGGCGCCACCTGCATCACCCCGAACCAGCGCGAACTCGGCCGCGCCGCCGCCGTGACGCTGCCAGACGCCGCCGATGCGGCGTCAGTGATCGCCGCCTGCCGGCAGCTGATCGAGCGCTCCGGATGTGATGCCATCCTTGCCACCCGTTCGGAGCGCGGCATGATCCTGGTCGAGCGCGACGGCGAGGCGACCACCGTCCGCGCCCGCGCCCGCGAGGTGTTCGACGTGTCGGGGGCCGGCGATACGGTGATCGCGGCGCTGGCACTGGCGCATGCTGCCGGACGCACGCTGCCCCAGGCGATGCGCGTCGCCAACGCGGCGGCCGGGGTGGTGGTGAGCAAGTTCGGCACCGCGACCGCCAGCATCGCCGAGGTCACGCACGAACTCGGCGCCGCCGACGCGCCGCCGGGACCGGCCGCGCGCCTGCAATCGCCTGAGCGCCTGGCCGAGCTGGTCGGGCACTGGAAGGCGCAAGGGTTGTCGGTCGGCTTCACCAATGGCTGCTTTGACATCCTGCATGCCGGACACGTGGCGCTGATTGCCGCCGCGAGCGAGGCCTGCGACCGGCTGGTGGTGGCTCTGAACACGGATGCGAGCGTCGGGCGGCTGAAGGGCAGCGCGCGCCCGATCAACCCGCTCGCGAGCCGCGCCGCGGTCGTCGCGGCACTCCGCGACGTCGACGCGGTCGCCGCCTTCGACGCCGACACGCCGCTGGCGCTGATCGCGTCGGTGCGGCCGGACGTGCTGATCAAGGGCGCGGATTACGCGATCGATCAGGTGGTCGGCGCCGACCTCGTCCTCGCGCAGGGCGGCCGCGTGGTGCTGGCCGACCTCGTCCCGGAGCACTCGACGAGCGCCATCATCGCGCGCGGCAGAAGGTGAGGGGATGCCTCACGCTCTCACCGCCTCGAACGCCGCCTCGACCTCGCGATCACGCCCCTCGCTCTTGGCCTGATAGAGTGCGCCGTCGGCCCGGCCGATCAACGACTTCCAGTCGTCATCGCGGCCTGTCGCCGACATGCCGATGCTGCAGGTCACCGGGATGACGTCATGGTCCGCGATGAACGGCTGACACCGGATCGACTGGTTCAAGGCGCAAATTCGCTGGTAACCCGACCCGTCCTGGTCGTGCAGCACGACCAGGATTTCCTCGCCGCCATAACGGCCGGCGTAGTCACCTGGGCGCAACATCGCGAGCACGCGAGCGCCCATCGCGTGCAGGATCTCGTCACCGGCCAGGTGGCCGTAGGTGTCGTTGATCTTCTTGAAGTGGTCGATGTCGAGCAATGCCGCCACCAGTGCTCCGGGCGCTTCGGTTCGGGCAAGTGCGGCTGCGAGCCGCTTTTGGATTTCGGCGCGGGTGAGCAGGCCGGTCAGGCCGTCCTGGGCTGCCTGCAGCACAAGCGCCTCCTGGGCGACACGCATCTCACGCGTCGCCTGTTCGACCTTCTCGACCAGCCTTTGCTTCTGGCGCAGCTCGCTCCGGTGACGCACGCGCCAGGCGAGCGCGAACGCCAAGGCGGCAAGCAACGCGTAGCCGATCTCGGTCGGCCACCACAGCCACCAGGGCGTGCCAACCCTGATCATGAAGCTGACGGGGGGCGATGTGGCATGGGTCAGCTTGTTGTAGGCGATCACCGAGAACCGGTGATGCCCTGCCGGCACGAACGGGTATCTGGCATAGCCTTCGCCCGTGTCGGTCCAGCCGCGATCGACGCCATCCAGCCGGTAGCGGAAATGAAGCGATCTCTCCGACCGGTAGTCGAGTGAGCCGAAGCGCACGAGGAGCGGGTCGGTCGTGTAGGGCACCACGCGACGCGGAAACACCCGGTCGCCAAGATGGACCGAGGTGATGACCGCGTGCAGCGTCTCGGGCCGGAACAGGGCGCCCGGGTCAAGCAAGTGCGACAGACCTTGGCTGGTGGCGACCCAGATCGTGCCGTCGGCATCTTCGAGCAGCCCGCCTTGGTTGAGGTCGTTCCAGGCCAGGCCGGCGGTCGCGTCGACCGACAGCCAGCGCTCGCCATTGAACACTGAGAGGCCGCTGCCGGTCCCCGCCCAGACCCAGCCGCGGCTGTCAACCAGCACTGACACAACCGTGCTCGACAAGAGGTCGGGGGCGCTGAACTCCCGCATGGAGCGAACGCGATCGCCGAGGAGCGTCACGTGATACAGGCCGCCTCCGGCGCCGCCGATCCAGATGTCGCCCGAGGTGCGGAACGACAAATCCAGCGGCTCGAAATCCGGCCGGCTCCAGTGATCGACAACGACGACGACCGCGCCGTCGGCGTGGCGATGCAGCAGCTGACCCCGGCTGAGCAGCCAAAGGCTGCCGTCCGGATCGGCCTCGGCCGCGACGATGGGCGCGTCGAGGCCGGTGACGTGACTGGCTTGGGAACCGGTCGCGTCGGCGACGTACAGTCCGCCATCGGTCGCGAACCACATCCTGCCGTTGGTGCCACGCATGATGTGGTTGACCGCGGGCATGCGGAGATGGGTGACCGCTCCCGTGGCGACATCAAGGCGCGCCGCGCCGTTGCGGCTGTCCGAAAACCAGATCTCGCCGGTCGCCCCCTCCGTGACCGCATAGGACGCACCAGAATAGTGAGCGGATGCCAGCCGAGGGCCGGTTGCTGCGATCGCGTCGAGACCACGCGCGGTCGTCACCCACAAAGGGCCGCCGGTCTGTCGCGCCATCTGCCAGGTGATGTCGTCTGACAGACCGTCGCGCCGGTCGAAGTTCCGCCACAGTCCATAGCCGACCGCCCGGAAGATGCCTCGGCCGGCACCGGCCAGCCAGAGGTTATGCTCGTGATCGAACAAAAGCGCGGTGAACGGAACATCCAGCACGCCCTCGTCCGGTGTGAGCCTGGTCCAGGATCCGCCGTGGCTGATCAGCAGCCCGCGCGAGGACTGGGTGATGAGCGAAGTGCCAGGGCCGCGGACGAGCTCGGCAGTCCTGATGTTCTCGAGAGAGCCGCCATCCTGAAATGGCAGCTCCTGCGACGTCACCCGGCCGGTCGCGGGATCGATCGTGGCAAGCAGCGACTCAGAGCGGAGCACGATATTACCGTCAGGCCCAGCGATGACCGATCGCCAGTTCGCGTCCGGCAAGTTCTGTTCCTTGCCGTAGCAGCGTTGATTGGCGCGATCGATGTCGCAGGCACGGCCGCTTTGGAGTGTCATCCATAGCGCACCGGCTATGCCGGCAACGCTGAATACGCGGTCACTGTCCGGAATATCGAGTCCGCGCGGGAGCGGAAATGCCTCGATCCGCGGCGGGACAGCGCCCGTTCCGGGATCGACAAATGTTACATGGCCATCAATGACGAGGACCGCGCCCTGCTTCCACGGTGCGATCTGATGTGCATATTCGTTGTAGAAAGGGCCGACGGTCGACACGGCGGCCTTGAACACCAGCATTTCAGCTGGATGGTCGTTATCAATGCCCGCCGCCGAGACGAACACGCGGCTGGCATACCTGACAATAATCCTGCCATGCGGATCAAAGGCAAGATCGAAGATGCGTCCGCCTTCGGGGAGGCCTTGCGCCGAGCCGAGATTGACGAACCGCTTACCATCGTAAACGAACAAGCCATGATCGCTGCATGCAAAGATGTGGCCCGACGGGCCCTGCCGCAGGCAATTGATGTCGGTGTTCGTCAGCCCGTCAACCTCGGCGTAGGGCCGGAAGGACAGATGCTCAGCCCAGGCAGGTTCAAATTTGGCAGAGGCGACAGTAATCGGAAACAGCAACAGGAGTCGGAAGAACCACGCCACGCGAGGACCGGAGCTGCGGAGTGCCATGCAGTCCTTCCACCGTTCGGCCGTCCAACGTCAAGCAATCCCGGACACCGTCATGAACCGTCACGTTGGTAATGACCAATACTAGACGCCGCTAATTAAAACAACCCTCTCACTTGTCCTAGATTTTAGACTATTCAAGAAATTGTCGAAACGGTCTCGCCTTCACCCGATGGATCAGGCGAGACCTCTGTCGTGGCGGAGAAAGACGCTCTCACCAGAGCGCTATCTCGGGCTCCAGGAGTGGATCATGTCGGGCCCGAACTGCTCCTGCGAGGTCGGGTCGTTGCTCGCGCTCAGCTCGGCGACGACCATCGGCGCGACCTTCGATGCGAGAGCGGCCGGCCGGCTCGCGACGTCGCGCGGCTGGGTGATCGCGAGGCGGCCAGTCGCGGGCGCCACGGTATGAGCACGCGCCGTCACGCTTACAACGGCGGGCATCGCCACGGCGACAGCAATCATGCAACGGCGCCAAGCAACACCGCTTCTGGAAAGATCGAGCATTTTGTTTCCCTCGTTTAGCCTCGGCTCAGGAGCGAACCTCGATGGCAAAACGAAGCGTAGATCATAAAATCCAAAGAAACAATGGTTTTCTTTGTCTTTAAAAATCTATTATGCTACAAATATTAGACTTTGTCGCAATAATGAAGAAGTCAAATTCAAATACAAACGATAGACAAGCGCATTCTCTGCTTACCAAAGGGTGAAGCAGGGCGGTAGTCACAAGTCGATGCGCTGCGTTGATCCCGCCCGGACGAAAGCGGCACGCATGACGGAACTGTCAGTCGTTCGGAACATCTCGCCTGCCGGCGACGACAGCCTGGCAATCTGCGTCGGGACGTTCATCCCGGCGGGGATCCTGCCGGGATGAGCGTCCGACGGCGCGCGACCCGTCCTACCGACCGGTCAGCACGCCTCGCCCGAGCACATCCCCGGGGGACCACGTTGCCGCGCGCGCATGCGGACCTTAGAATGTGGGTTCGGCGTCTTGTAGGCGCCGGCGGCGCGCGCGGGCTGGCCCGGGCATGTCGAGCGCCTCAGCTCAAAGGACCACGCATGGCCGGCCAGACGACCGACGACCTCCGCTCGGCCACCCCGGAGGATACGGCGGCGCGGCCGGCGCTCCTCGACTGGATCGATCAAAGGCTGCCGATCGTGTCGGCGTTCGAGCGGGAGTACGTGCGGTTCCCGGTGCCGGCGAACCTGACCTGGCTCTGGAGCGTCGGTGCCTGGATCACGGTGACACTTGCCATCCTGGTGCTCACCGGCTTCTGGCTCGCGACCGCCTACACGCCGGACCCTGCCGCCGCGTTCAACAGTGTCGACGAGATCGACCGCCATATGAACTGGGGCTGGCTGCTCCGCGCGATGCACATGGCCGGCGCCTCGCTGATCTTCGCGACGCTCTACGTTCACACCTGGAAGTCGCTCTACTACGGGTCGTTCAAGCGACCGCGTGAACTGGTCTGGCTGTCGGGTACGCTGCTCCTGGTCATGGTCATGGCAAGCGGCTTCCTCGGTTACGTGTTGCCTTGGGGCCAGATGTCCTACTGGGGCGCGGTGGTGTCGTCGAACGCGGTCGGATCGATCCCCGGCATCGGACCTGGGCTCGCGCAATGGCTGCAGGGCGGCGACACCATCGGTTCGGCGGCGTTGCACCGTGCCTATGCGTTTCACTTCCTGCTTGGTCTGGTTGCGGTCGGCGTCGTCGGCCTGCACGTCGCCTGCATCCACGTGGTTGGCTCGAACAACCCGACCGGAATGGATTTGCCGGCCACTGGATACAAACCATTCCATCCCTATTACACATCGCGCTCGTTACTCGGCATGCTGATTTTCCTGACCGTGTTCGCGACGCTCGCGCTGCTGTTTCCGCTGGCGCTGACGCGGCCTGAGAACTACCTGCCGGCCAATCCCGCCTCAACGCCGACCAGCATCGCGCCCGTCTGGTACTTCCTGCCGTTCTACGCGGTGCTGCGCGCCATCCCCGGTTTTGGCGGCGTTTTGCTTGCGGTCTGCTCCGTGCTGGTCCTGTTCGCGGTGCCGTGGCTCGACCGGTCGCCGACCCGCTCGGCGCGCTACCGACCACGCTATCGCGTCGCGATGTTCCTGCTGGTCATCGCCGCGGCCATCCTCGGCATCGCCGGGATGAACGAGACCCGCGGCGTGTGGCTCGTGCTGGCGCGGCTCGCGACGCTCTGGTGGTTCTTCCACTTCCTCGTGATCATGCCGGTGCTCGGGCGCTTCGAGCGTCCGCGGGGCCTGCCGCCGACCACGCAGGCGCCCGGGAGGCCGGTGCGCGTCGCGGCGTCGCGGCGATGAGGCTTTCCCCTTCGCGCCGCTCGCTCGCTCGCGCCCTGCTCGCGATCGCCCTCGCTGGCGCGGCTGATCGCGCGCTGGCGCAGCAACTGACGATACCGGTCACGCCGCAGCGCTGGAGCTTCCAGGGCCTGCTCGGCGGCTTTGACCTCGCATCGGCGCAGCGCGGGCTCGCGGTCTACCAGCAGGCCTGCGCGAGTTGTCACGGCATGGGGCGCCTGACCTATGCCGACCTGACCGGCCTCGGCCTGACAGCAAACCAGGTGCACGCGTTCGCGTCCGCCGTGCTGGTGCCAGGCGGCGAGGACGCGGCCGGCAACCTCGTGCTGCGCCCGGCCGAGCCCGACGACCATTTCGCCGAGCCGTATCGCAACGAGGCTCAGGCGCGCGCCGCCAACGCCGGCGTCCTGCCCGGCGATCTCGGACGCACCGCGATCACGTCGCGGCATGGCGCGGACGCGATCTTCGGGTTGCTCACCGGCTACGCGGACCCGCCGCCGACGCTCACCCTGGGGCCGGGGATGGCGTATAACCTGCATTGGCCCGGCGATATCATCGCGATGCCGAACGCGCTTCCGGACGGCCTGGTCCACTATGCCGATGCGACCCGCGCGACCACGCCGCAAATGGCGCGCGACGTGACCACCTTTCTCGCCTGGGCCGCCGAACCGCATTTGGTGCAGCGACGGCAGCTCGGCGTGAAGTTCGTGCTGTTCATGCTGCTGCTGATCGGCCTGGTGCTGGCGGTTCGCCAACGGCGGGTGGTCGTGTGAGCACCGACACCGTGCGCCCGGTGGTGGGCCTGATCGGCGGATCGGGCCTCTACGACATCGACGGGCTGACCGATACCGAATGGCGCACGGTCACGACCCCATGGGGCGAGCCATCGGACCAGTTGCTGTTCGGGCGCCTCGGCGACGTTGCTTGCGTGTTCCTGCCGCGGCATGGCCGTGGTCACGTGCTGTCGCCGAGCCACCTCAACTATCGCGCCAACATCGACGCGCTCAAGCGCGCAGGCTGCACCGACATCATCTCGCTGTCGGCGGTCGGCTCGTTGCGGGAGGACCTGCCGCCCGGCCACTTCGTCATAGTCGACCAGTTCATCGATCGCAGCTTCGCGCGCGAGAAGAGCTTCTTCGGGGAGGGCATCGTCGCGCACGTGTCGATGGCCGACCCGACCTGCCCGCGATTGTCGGACCACCTGGAAGCGGCCGCCGGCCGGATCGGGCTGCCGGTGACGCGCGGCGGCACCTACCTCGTCATGGAGGGACCGCAATTCTCGACCCGCGCCGAAAGCGAACTCTATCGGCAGTGGGGCGCCTCGGTGATCGGGATGACCAACATGCCCGAAGCCAAGCTCGCCCGGGAGGCGGAGCTTTGCTACGCCTCGGTCGCCATGGTCACCGACTACGACTGCTGGCATCGCGGACATGGCAACGTCAGCGTCGACGAGGTCGTGCGTGTCCTGTTGCAGAACGCCGGACGCGCCCGCGATCTGATCCACGCCGTCATGCCGGCGATCGGGAGCGCGCGTCCGCTCTGCCCGGCAGGCTGCGATCGGGCGCTCGACGCGGCCGTGATCACCGCGCCGGACCGGCGGGACCAGGCGCTGGCCAGCCGGCTCGACGCGGTGGCGGGACGCGTGCTTCGAGGCTGAGCCCTACAACCGTCCGAGCAACAGCAGCACCACCAGGATCACCACCACGAGCCCTAGGCCGCCCGACGGAAAGTAGCCCCAGCTGGCGCTGTATGGCCAGGTGGGCAAGGCGCCGAGCAACAGGATGACGACGATGATCAGGAGGAGGAGACGCATTGATGTTCCTTCGAGGCGGCGATGGCTGACATCATTAATCTAGGACGCGCGAGGAAGTCGCGCGACAAGGCGCTCGCGTCGGCGCTCGCGTCGGCGAACCGGGCCCGGCATGGCCGCACCCGCGGCGAACGGGCCGCGGATCGCAGCGCCGCTGCACGCCTCGCGCGGGCGCAGGATCAGGCACGCCTCGATCCCGCACCCGAGATCGCACCTACTGAAGGGTGAGGACGGCGCCCGGCATCCGCAGTTCGGCCGGCCCGATCACGTGACGGGTCCCGACCCGCACCGAATGCAGCCGGCCCTCGATCTCGCGCTGCCAGAAGCCGAGGAACTTGTGCAGCGCCGGGAAGCGTGGCGCGAGGTCGAGCTCCTGCCAGATGTAGCTCTGCAACACGCCCGGATGATCGGGAAGGTGATACAGGATTTCGGCAGTCGTCAGTCGCCAGTCTTGCAGTTGCTTGGCCAGGGTCATGCGCGTCCTCGTCCTGATGATGCGTTGTCTCTCCCTGCCGGACGGCCTGCCCGGCGTGTTCGCCAAGCATGGTTGAGGCCAAATCCTTAAACAACAGAAAACATAGTGGAAAGAACGGCTTAGCACTAAGGCGACCACAGTGCTGCCAGAGTTGACTTGCCAAAGCGAGGGGCCTACACCCCCGCTCAGCACTCGCCTTCGGGGAGTGCCAGACCCGGTCGCTCCCTTGATGCCGCTTCGACGGCCGGCGGTCTCCTGATACGAAGCGGCGACAAGACGGGCCGGCCAACGGCGGGCCCAGGAGCATCCCACATGGCGAAGTTCCGTCCCCTGCACGATCGCGTGGTGGTTCGGCGGCTGACCGGCGAGGAGAAGACCTCGGGCGGCATCATCATTCCCGACACGGCCAAGGAAAAGCCGATGGAGGGCGAGGTGATCGCGGTCGGTCCCGGCGCGCGCAACGAGCAGGGTCATCTCGTCGCCCTCGACGTCCAGGCCGGCGACCGCGTGCTGTTCGGCAAGTGGTCCGGCACCGAGGTCAAGCTCGAGGGCGAAGAGCTGCTGATCATGAAGGAAAGCGACATCATGGGTGTCGTCGAGGCCAGCGTCGCTTCGCAGAAGGCCGCCTGAGCCTCCCTACCAAACCTGTTGTCCATCTAAGGAGACATTGACATGGCTGCAAAGGACGTACGCTTCGGCGGTGATGCGCGTCAGCGCATGCTGCGCGGCGTCGACATTCTCGCCGACGCGGTGAAGGTGACGCTCGGCCCCAAGGGTCGCAACGTCGTCATCGACAAGAGCTTCGGCGCCCCCCGGATCACCAAGGATGGTGTGACGGTCGCGAAAGAGATCGAGCTTTCCGACAAGTTCGAGAACATGGGCGCGCAGATGGTGCGCGAGGTCGCGAGCAAGACCAACGACGTCGCCGGTGACGGCACCACGACCGCGACCGTGCTGGCGCAGTCGATCGTCCGCGAGGGCGCCAAGGCGGTGGCCGCCGGCCTCAACCCGATGGATCTCAAGCGCGGCATCGATCTCGCCGTCGCCAAGGTCGTCGAGGAACTCAAGGCCAACACCCGCAAGATCACGACGCAGGAAGAGACCGCCCAGGTTGGCACGATCTCGTCCAACGGCGAGGCCGATATCGGCCGGATGATCTCCGAAGCGATGCAGAAGGTCGGCAACGAGGGTGTGATCACCGTCGAGGAGGCCAAGGGCATCCAGACCGAGCTCGACGTCGTCGAAGGCATGCAGTTCGATCGCGGCTATGTCAGCCCGTACTTCATCACCAACGCGGAGAAGATGGTCGCTGATCTCGATCAGCCCTACATCCTGATCCACGAGAAGAAACTGTCCGGGCTGCAGCCGATCCTGCCGCTGCTCGAAAGCGTGGTGCAGTCGGGTCGTCCGTTGCTGATCATCGCCGAGGACATCGAGGGCGAGGCGCTCGCGACCCTGGTCGTGAACAAGCTTCGTGGCGGCCTCAAGATCGCCGCCGTGAAGGCGCCCGGCTTTGGCGATCGCCGCAAGGCGATGCTGGAGGACATCGCGATCCTGACCGGTGGCCAGGTGATCTCGGAAGACCTCGGCATCAAGCTCGAGAGCGTCACGCTCGCGATGCTTGGCCGCGCCAAGAAGGTCCTGATCGAGAAGGAGAACACCACCCTCGTCGAGGGCGCCGGTGCCGGCGACGACATCAAGGGCCGCTGCAACCAGATCCGGGCGCAGATCGAGGAAACCACCTCGGACTACGATCGCGAGAAGCTGCAGGAGCGTCTGGCCAAGTTGGCTGGCGGCGTCGCGGTCATTCGCGTCGGCGGCTCGACCGAGGTCGAAGTGAAGGAGCGCAAGGATCGCGTCGATGACGCGCTGCATGCGACCCGCGCCGCGGTCGAGGAAGGCATCGTTCCCGGTGGCGGCACCGCGCTCGCGCGCGCGTCGCTGACGCTGGGCGACCTCAAGCACGTCAACGAGGACCAGAAGGTCGGTATCGAGATCGTCCGCAAGGCACTGCAGACGCCGCTCCGCCAAATTGTGGAGAACGCCGGCGAGGACGGTGCGGTGATCGCGGCCAAGGTGCTCGAGAACCCGAACTACGCCTACGGCTTCGATGCGCAGCTCGGCGAGTACAAGGACCTGGTGCAGGCCGGCATCATCGACCCGACCAAGGTCGTGCGCACGGCGCTGCAGGACGCGGCCTCGGTCGCCGGCCTGCTGGTGACCACCGAGGCGATGATCGCCGAGAAGCCCGAGAAGAAGGCGCCCGCGGGCGGTCCTCCGGGCGGCGGCATGGGCGACATGGATTTCTGATCCAGCGTCGGCCGTTATCCGGACCTTCGGGTCCGGCGACGCGAGGGGGTGGTCCGCGAGGGCCGCCCCTTTTTCGTGCGCGGGACGCGCCGGGACAGCATGCATCGTTACGTTGACAGCGGCTGCGCCATCCTGTTCCATTCCGGTTTGCAATCGATCTCGCCCATCCTGCGAGCGATCTTGGAGCCTTGGCGATGGCGAACGGAACGGTGAAGTGGTTCAACACCACGAAGGGCTATGGCTTCATCATGCCGCAGGACGGCGGCAAGGACGTGTTCGTGCACATCACGGCGGTGCAGGCGGCCGGCCTGCGCGGCCTGAACGAGGGCCAGAGCGTCGCCTACGAGGTGACGATGGAACGGGGCAAGCAGGCGGCGATCAACATCAAGGTCGCCTGAGGCCTCCTCGTAGCCGCTCGGCTCGCAGCCGCTCAGCCGCTCAGCCGCTCGGCAGTTCGCCGGCCCGTCGGCGCACCGTGCCGGTGCGTGTCGCGCCGGCGGCGGTCATGATCTCGAGCGCGATGCGCTCACGCTCCGCATCGCGCGTCGACACCGCCAGCACCAGCGTGCCCGCCGCCGCGGCGCCGTCGCGCTCCTTGTGCGTGCTGACCGCCTGGCCGGTGATCGCCGAGGTAACGCCGCCGGCCCCGATCCCGGCCGCCGCGGCGACCCCGATCGCGGCCGCAGCCACGCCGCCCGAGG
>CAXTPV010000054.1:0-6681 GCA_964246135.1 uncultured Acetobacteraceae bacterium
GCTCATGGCATCACCAGCATGCGGCGGCTTGCGCGCGGCCGCCGGGGCATCACCAGCACGCGGCGGCTTGCGCGCGGCCGCTGGGGCATCACCAGCACGCGGCGGCTTGCGCCCTCGTGCCGGCGTGACATATCCGTTCCCGCCGCGACGGAGTCGCGCCGGGCTGGCCGGATTGGACGCATGAGCATCTCTGCCGAGGCCGGCGTCAGGACGCACGCGCGCCCGCTCAGCCTGGTGCCGCTGATCGCGGTGCTGGGCGTGGTGTACGGCGACATCGGCACCAGCCCGTTATACGCGCTCAAGGCCTGCATCGAGGTGCTGAACGAACGCACGGTGTCGCCCGGCGAGGTGCTGGGCACGCTGTCGCTGATCGTCTGGTCGCTGATCCTGATCGTCACGATCAAATACGTGCTGCTGGTGATGCGCGCCGACAATGGCGGCGAGGGCGGCATCCTGGCGCTGATGGCGCTGGCGCAACGGGTCGCCGGCGGCCCGCGGATACGCGCCTTTCTCGGCATCGTCGGCATCGGCGGCGCCTGCCTGTTCTTCGGCGACGGGCTGATCACGCCGGCGATCTCGGTGCTGTCGGCGGTCGAGGGGCTGGAGGTCAGCGTGCCCGGCGCGCGCACCGTGGTGCTGCCGATCTCGGTGGTGGTGATCGTGGTGCTGTTCTCGGTGCAGGCGCGCGGCACCGGCAGCGTCGGGCGGATGTTCGGGCCGGTGATGGCGGTGTGGTTCGCGACCATCGGCGTGCTTGGCGGCATCGAGGTGGTGCACAGCCCCTGGGTGCTGGGCGCGATCTCGCCGGTGCACGCGGTGGTGTTCTGCGTGCGTCACGGCTGGCTCGCCTTCGTCGAGCTTGGCGCGGTGGTGCTGGCGGTGACCGGCGCCGAGGCGCTCTACGCCGACATGGGACATTTCGGGGCGCGGCCGATCCGGCTCGCCTGGCTGGTCTACGTGCTGCCCTGCCTCACGCTCAACTATCTCGGCCAGGGCGCGCTGGTGATCCGCAATCCGGCGGCGATCGCCAACCCGTTCTTCCTGATGGGGCCGCACTGGCTGCGGCTGCCGCTGGTGCTGCTGGCGACGCTCGCCACCATCATCGCGAGCCAGGCGCTGATCTCGGGCGCCTACTCGGTGACGCGGCAATGCGTGCAGCTCGGCTTCCTGCCGCGGATGAAGGTGAGCCATACCAGCATGACCGAGGAGGGCCAGATCTACGTGCCGCAGGTCAACGCGGCGCTGATGGTCGGCGTGCTGGTGCTGGTGCTGGCGTTCCGCAGCTCGGACAGCCTGGCGGCGGCCTACGGCATCGCGGTCACCGGCACCTTCGTCTGCACCTGCATCCTGGCGGCGATGGTGTTCCGGCGGCAGTTCGGCTGGTCACGCACCGCCGCGATCGGGGTGTTTGGAGGCTTCGCCGCGATCGACGCCACGTTCTTTCTCGCCAACGCGCTGAAGATACCGGAGGGCGGCTGGGTGCCGCTGCTGCTGGGCATCGTGCTGATGACGCTGATGACCACCTGGAAGCGCGGGCGCGATCTGCTGCTGGTGCGCTGGCGGCAGGAGAGCCTGTTGCTGACCTCGTTCCTGGCGCGGCTGCCGCAGTCGCGCGCGATCCGGGTGCCTGGCACCGCGGTGTTCCTGACCGGCAACCCGGACTACGTGCCGGGCTCGCTGCTGCACAACCTCAAGCACAACAAGGTGCTGCACGAGCGGGTGCTGTTCGTCACCGTGCAGAACATCGACCAGCCGGAGGCGGGGCCGCAGGGACGCGCCTCGGTCGAGGAGCTGGCGCCCGGAATTTACCGGGTGCTGCTGCGCTACGGCTTCATGGAGAGCCCGAACCTGCCACGGGCGCTCGAGGATTTGCGGGCGCGCGGCGTCGAGTACGACCCGATGACGGTGAGCTACTTCCTGGGGCGCGAGGTGGTGGTGCGGGCAATGGCGCCGCAGCTCTCGGCCTGGCGGCTGCAGCTCTATCTGCTGCTGGCGCGCAACGCGACGCCGGCGACCGAGTTCTTCCGCATCCCGAGCGACCGGGTGGTGGAGCTGGGCGTGCGGATCGCGCTGTGAGGCGGGCGTCCTGACCGCGGCGGCGCCGCTCGCGCTCTACGTCCATTGGCCGTTCTGCCTCGCGAAATGCCCTTATTGCGACTTCAACAGCCATGTGCGTGAGGCCATCCCGGCGGAGCGGTTCGGCGCCGCGTTGCTGGCGGAGATGCGAGACGAGGCGGCGATCACCGGGAGACGGCCGCTCGGCTCGATCTTTCTTGGCGGCGGCACGCCGAGCCTGATGCCGCCCGAGCTGGTGGCGGCCCTGATCGAGCGCGCGACCGCGCTGTGGCCGCCAATCGCCGACATCGAGATCACGCTGGAGGCCAACCCCACCAGCGTCGAGGCGGGACGCTTGCGCGGGTTCGCGCAAGCGGGGGTGAACCGCTGCTCGCTTGGCGTCCAAAGCCTGCGCGACAATGACCTCGCCTGGCTGGGACGGCAGCACTCGGCGCGCGACGCGATCGCGGCGCTCGAACTGGCGCGGACGGTGTTCCCGCGGGTCTCGTTCGACCTGATCTACGCGCGTCCGGGCCAGGCGCTCGGCGCTTGGCGGGCGGAGCTGCGGCAGGCGCTCGGCCTGGTGTCGGACCACCTGTCGCTCTACCAGCTGACGATCGAGGCGGGGACGCGGTTCGAGGCGCTGGCGCGTCGCGGCGAGATCGTGCTGCCGGACGGCGACGCGGCGCTGGCGCTGTACGAGGCGACCGGCGAGGAGGCGGCGCGGTTCGGGCTCGCGCCCTACGAGGTCTCGAACTACGCGCGGCCGGGCGGTCAGAGCCGGCACAACCTCGCCTACTGGCGCTACGACGACTACAGCGGCATTGGGCCGGGCGCGCATGGGCGAGTGAGCGCCGGCGGGGCGCTGCTCGCGACGCGGCGGCATCGCAGCCCGGAGGCCTGGGCCGAGGCCGTCCGGCGCACCGGCAGCGGCATCGCCGAGCGGATCGAGGTCACGCCGGCCGAGCGCGCGCGCGAGATGCTGCTGATGGGGCTGCGTCTGACCGAGGGCGTGGACGCGTCGCGGTTCCTGGCGCGGACCGGGATCGCGCTCGCAGCCGCGCTCGAGCCCGACATCCATGCGGCGGCGCTCGACGCGGGCTACCTGCTTCACGCCGACGGGCGGCTGGCGGCGACGGCGCGCGGGCGGATGCTGCTCGACGCGCTGCTGCCCCGGCTGGTGGCCTAGCGGGTGCTGAAAAAGTAAGGCGAGGGCTCTGCCCTCGACCCGCTGGGGCCGCGGGCCCCAGACCCCATTTTCTGAAGTAAAGGATTTCAAAGGCTTCGCCTTTGATGGGGTTCAAGGGGCAAAGCCCCTTGGCTTGGCGTCATACGTCGAACAGTGCCTTCGGCGTTTCTCCGCAGCCTGCGAGGCCATCATGCGCGCTTTGGTCGCAAGCCGAGCTGGCCGCCGATCAGGCGGTCGACGACGCGGCGTGGCAGTGCGTTCGGCACCGTCCAGTTCAGCAGCTTGCCCGGCACCGGCGCGTAGCGGGTCCGGGGCTTGGCGACCGTGAGCGCCGTCCGCACCACCTCGCCGATGCGTTCGGGGGCCAAGCCCTTGCGTCCCTCCTTGATCATGAACGCGGTGAACGCCCGGTACGGGCGCTCCCAGATCGTGCCGGCCAGGTGATCGGTCGGGGCTGCTTCCGCCTTGTCCCAGATCGGCGTCGCGACGGAGCCCGGCCCGATGATGACGACGTCGATGCCGACGAGCTGCAGCTCGCGGCGGAGGCTCTCGGAGAACCCCTCCACGCCGTGCTTGGCGGCGGCGTAGGCGCCGAGGAACGGCGGCCCGATCCTGCCGCCGACCGAGCTGATGTTGACGATCCGCCCCTTCGGTCCGGCGAGCGACGGGTCGGCGCCCAGCAGCGGCGCGAAGGCGCGGGTGACCGCGAACACTCCGACCAGGTTGACCTCGATCTGCCGACGGAAATCGGCGACGGATTGGACCAGCAGCGGGTCGGTCAGGGACATGCCGGCGTTGTTCACCAGGCCGTCGAGGGTGCGGCCGGCCAGGCGCGCACGGGCGTCGGCGGCGGCGGCGATGATGGCGTCGTTGTCCTCGACGTCGAAGATGAGCGGGACGAAGGCATCGCCGAGGGAGGCCCGGAGCGCCCGCGCGTCCGCCTCGCGGCGGACGCTGCCGAACACGCGCCATCCGTTCCTGGCCATGGTTGTCGCGATGCCCTTGCCGATCCCGCTCGACACGCCGGTCACCACCACGCTTTTCATGTTTGGACGCTCCCTTTGTTGACAACGTCAACCTGAGGCGCATGGTTGACGTTGTCAACATGAGCCGCCAGGATTCCGGCGCATGAGGGCAGATACCAAGCAACGCCTGGTCGCGGCCGCGTCCGGGCTGCTTGATTCCGGCGGCCAGGGCGCGGTCACGCTGCGGGCGGTGGCCGAGATCGTGGGGGTGTCGCACAACGCGCCGTACCGGCACTTCCGCGACCGCAGCGCGCTGCTGGCCGCGGTGGCCGAGCGGGATCTCGACCGGTTGCGGCAGGCCTTCCAGGCCGAGGCCGAGGAGACGCGCGACGCGGGCTCGTCGCTGGCGGCGGCGTCGATGGTGCTGGTCGCCTATGCGCGGGAGCATCCGGCGCGTTACCGGCTGCTGTTCAGCGACCCCGACCTTCCGGTTGGCGGCAGCCTGGAGGTGGCGGCGCTGGCTTCGTTCCAGGCCTTCGCGGCGATCGTCCGGCGCGGGCAGTCGGACGGCAGCCTGCGCCCGATCGAGGCGGCGCGGCTGACCGGGCTGATCCACGCCACGCTGCACGGCGCGATCGACCTGGAACTCGGCGGCCGCGCCAGGGAGGAGAAGGGCTTGGGCAGCATCGAGGCGACGGTGGCGCTGCTGCTTGAACTGGTGGGGCGGCCGCCCGGCCGCGCCTGACGCCGCTAGAGCGTTTTCCGCGCCGATAGACGCACGCAAAACGCTCTAGAGCGCCTTCAGGCTGACCGGACACGGTCAGCGCGCTCTAGCCTATCTTCGAGCGAGCAGTTTCCTCGCTCAGACTGGTTCCAGTCTTAGCGAGACTGCTCTAGCCTTTATTTTTACGAGCATCGTCATCCGACCGGTGATCCCGTTCGGTCGGATGATGCTCTAGGCGGCCTGGCACGTCGCGCACCAGTAGAGGGTGCGGCCGCCCATCGGTTCGGACCGCACCTTCTCGCCGCAGACGTGGCAGGCGCGGCCGGCACGGTGGGCGACGTAGGTGGCGTCGTCGCGACGCGGCGGCGAGCCGGCGCGGCCGCGGTCGGCGGGCTCGGTGGTGACGATGCGGCCGGTGCGGACGCCGTCGGCAAGCAAATGCGTGAGGTCGGACCAGAGGGCGTCCCAGCGTTCGGGCGACACTGCGCGGCCGGGTAGAGACGGGTCGAGGCCGGCGCGGAACAGCAGCTCGGCGCGGTAGATGTTGCCGATGCCGGCGACGATGTCCTGGCGCATCAGCAGCAGGCCGATCGCCATGCGCGAGGCGTGCAGTTTGGCGTAGGCGCGGGCGGGATCGGCGTCGGGGCGCAGCGGGTCCTCGCCAAGGCGCAGGCGCGCGAGCCCCCTGGTCTCCGGCGTCAGGATCTCGCAGGCGGTCGGGCCGCTGAGGTCGGCGACGTGGCCGCCGGTCGCGAGCCTGAGGCGGACGGCGCCGCGCGGCTCGGGCGGAAACGCCTCCCCCGACGCGGGTGGGCGTCGCCGCCTGCCGATGCCGTCGAGGCCGTCGCCCGCGAAGCGCCACATGCCGTAGAGGCCGAGATGGACCCGGAGCCAGGCCTCGCCCGAGAAGCCGAGGAACATCTGCTTGCCATGCGCGTCCGCGCTTTCGAGCACCCTGCCGTCGAGCAGGGCGGCGCCGGCTTCGAACCGCCCCTGCGGGCTGGTGGCCCGGACCTGATGGCCGGCGAAGGCGGATGCGAAGGCGCCGGCGAGGCGGTGGACGGTGTGACCTTCGGGCATCGCGGGTTGATGGGGGTGGCTCGCGGTATCGGCAACCATGGTGGGCCCCGATCGGGGAGAATTGCGGTGACGCCTCGCATCCCTATGATCGCCGCCCGTCCAGACGGGCCAGGGAGTTCACGTGATGAGCGACGCGACGATGCTGACATTCGGCGAGCCCGGGCCGGCGGCCGCGACCTTCCAATACGGCGAGGTCAGCACGCGGGGCTTCGAGGCGGTGCTGGCGTCGCTGCGGAACGGGATCGACGGCGCCGGCATGCGCGTGCTGCACGAGATCGATCCGCAGAGGGCGCTGGCGGGTGCCGGCTACGCCATCAGCGGATCGCGGCTGCTGTTCTTCTTCCATCCGGACCTCGTCGCGCGGGTGATGCGGGCGGATTTGTCCGCCATGGTGGAGGCGCCGCTGAAGCTCGTCGTGACGGAACTGCCCGATGGCGGCGTCTCCGTTCGCATGGCTGACCCCGCCGAGGCTTTCGGCCGCTATGGCAATCCCGCCCTGGCCGCGCTCGGCCAGGAGCTCGCGGTCCGGTGCCGGACGATCATCGGCGCGTGCCTCTAGCAGGCTGCTGAGAAAGTAAGGCGAGGGCTCCGCCCTCGACCCGCTGGGGCCGGTCGGCCCCAGACCCCTTTTCTGAAGTAAAGGATTTCAAAGGCTCAGCCTTTGAAGG
>CAXTPV010000054.1:6691-12262 GCA_964246135.1 uncultured Acetobacteraceae bacterium
GCCTTTGATGGGGTCAAGGGGCAAAGCCCCTTGCCTTCGCGAGCCGCCCGGCCGGCGCCTGGAGCGCGCGACGGAGCCAGGGCTGCGGCAGATGCGGCGCGTGGCGCGAGGCGAGCGCGATCAGAGGCCGGAATCGGCGTTCGCGCTTGGCTTCGTGGTTGTCGAGGATGTCGGCCAGGCGATGATCGAGGAACGGGTTGAGGAAGCGTGCCATCGTCGTGATGCGGTAGTCGCGAGCCGCCTCGCCCATGCCGAGTGCCGCGAACACCGGCATCACCTCGTCCTCGTACACCGCGTCCAGCGTCGTGCGCATCGGGGTGTCGTGCATGGCGTCGCGCACCGTCATGCCGGCGGGGGCGCCGCGCGCGGACCAGAGCTCGGCCATGACGGTGTGGCCGAGATTGAGGACGAACAGCTTCAGGCGCTCGTACTCGATCAACCGGTCGGTGAGCACGATGTCGGGATGGCGGCAGGGCGGCTCTAGGCCGGGGCGCGCCTCGATCGCCCAGAGCGCGTAGGGCTCGGCCACCGCGCCGACCGGCTCGATCGACGCCGACACGATGCGGTCGACCAGGGAGTTGACCCAGCGGCAGCCCTCGCCGAGCCAGTCGGTGAAGGCGCCGCCGAGCGACCAGTCGGACGCGATCCCGAGCACCAGGCGGCGCAGCGTGTCGCCGTTCGAGCCGATCAGCTCGCAAGGGTAGATGTCGAGCGGTGCCGCGCCCTCGCGGTGACGCGCGTGCAGCAGCCGGGTGAGCTTGGCGGGAAACGAGGCGGGCACCGCGCCGGACGCCCGGTCCGAGGCGTCGAGCGTAAAGCCGCGATCGCCGGTGTTGGAGATCACGACACGCGCCTCGTCCACGAAGACGCGGGTGATCTCCTGCCAGTCGGTGGCGGCGGCGAGCCCGCGCGAGACGCTGCGCACCTCGATCGTCTCGTCGATCGCGGCGCCGTCGCGCGAGCCCCGCAGGCGGACGGGGTAGCGCCCGGCGTTGAACCCGGCGACGCGGCCCGCGCGCGCCTTCGCGTTCGTGGTCTGCACGACGGCGATCGGCCCCTCGCCCGAAGCGGGAGAGAGCGCCTGGCTCACGAACAGGTCGACATGCGCTTGCAGGAACCGGCTGGTTCCGAACTGGATGATCGGTGTCGGCAGCGCCGGGTTCTTCAGCGAGTTCGGGTGCTTTAGCGAGTAAGGTAGGAACTGGCGTTGGCGGGAGTCACCAGCTCGAACGGCACGGTGTCGTATTGCGGCACCGGCTGTCCGTGCACGAGCTTTAACGCGTCGTCGACGCCGGTCTGGCCCTGCCCCTTGGCGTTCTGGAACACGGTGACCGCGAGCTCGCCCTTGCGCAACGCGGCGATGCCGTCGGCGGTCGCGTCGACGCCGCCGATCGCGACGCTGCCTGGCTTGATGCCGTCCTGCTGGAAGGCGATCACCGCGCCGAGCGCCATCTCGTCGTTGTTGGCGGCGACGCCGTTGATCTTGTCGCCCTTGGAGATGAGGTTGTTCATCAGGTCGATCGCCTTGGTGCGCTCCCAGTTCGCCGTCTGCTCCTCGATCAGCTTGATGCCGGGGTTTTGCCGCAGCACCTCTTTCACGCCAGCGGTGCGCCCCTGGGTCGAGTTGTTGGCGAGGTCGCCGAGCAGGATGACCAGGTTGCCGTGGCCGCCCATGGCCTTGGCCAGCGCCGTCATCTGCAGCCGGCCGGCGAGCACGTCGTCGGACGCGACCACCGCCACCTTCGGCGGCAAGGTCTTCTCGTCGGGCTTGCGGTTGACATAGACCAGCGGAATGCCGGCGGCCGTCGCGGCGGCGGTGATGCGCTTGGTCGCCGAAGTGTCGACCGGCACGACGATGATCGCATCGACATGCTGCGACACGAAGTTCTGCACCTGGCTGATCTGCTTGCCGATGTCGCCCTGCGCGTCCTGGAACTGGATGCTGAGATCGGGGATCGATTTGGCGTGGTTGCCCATCGCCTGACGCACCGAGGTCAGGAAGTTGTCATCAAACAGCGCCATCGAGACGCCGATCGTGGTGGTCGCCGCGACCGAGGTCGTGGCGATGGCCGGGCTGGCGCCAAGCACCAGTAGCGCGAGCAGGCTCGATCTCCGCAGCATGTCCGTTCTCCCTTGGCGGCCACGCACCCTCCGGTCTTGCTGACCGGTTCGTCCGGGGACGTGCCGCGACATGATCTTTCCCGCACAAAATGGAAAAGTCCATCCAAAATGCGCTTCCAATCGGCAAGACGTTCTGCCACGGTCGGCTCAACCAACGGCTGGCTGGCCGACAAAGCGGGGAGACACGGGGTGACTTGCGGGGAGCACGGGTGCCCGGCGCGGCCAGCCGCATGAGCGCCGCGCTCAAGGAGGCGGTGACGCCGGCGACATCGCCCGGCTGCCTGCTCGAAGTCGTCGGCGTGTCCAAGAGCTTTCCCGGCGTGCAGGCGCTGAGCGACATCAGCCTGACGCTTCGCGCCGGGTCGGTGCACGCGCTGATGGGCGAGAACGGCGCCGGCAAGTCGACGCTGATGAAGATCATCGCCGGCATCATCGCGCCGACCGAAGGCGAGATACGGGTGCGCGGCGTCGCCTGCCGCTTCTCTGGCCCGCGCGATGCGCTCGACCACGGCATCGCGATGATCCACCAGGAGCTGAACCTGGTGCCGCACATGACGGTCGCCGAGAACATCTGGGTCGGACGCGAGCCGAGGCGGTTCGGCTTCGTCGATCACGCAATGCTGCGACGCCGCACCCAGGACCTGCTCGACGAGCTCGGCATCGCGCTCGACGCCGAGGCGCGGGTGTCTGACCTCGTGGTCGCGAACCAGCAGATGGTCGAGATCGCCAAAGCGGTGTCGCAGGACTCCGACGTGCTGATCATGGACGAGCCGACCTCGTCGCTGACCGAGCGCGAGGTCGGCCAGCTGTTTCGCATCGTGCGCAGGCTGCGCGATGCCGGCCGCGCGATCGTCTACATCACCCACAAGATGAGCGAGGTGTTCACGATCGCAGACGAGGTCTCGGTGTTTCGTGACGGGCGCCACGTCGCGACCGATGCCGCCACCGCGTTCACCCATGCGCGGCTGATCTCTCTGATGGTCGGCCGCGAGCTGACGCAGATGTTCCCGAAGACCGAGGTTGCGATCGGCGATGTCGTGCTGTCGGTGCGCGATTTGTCGCTCGCGGGCGTGTTCGAGGGGGTGTCGTTCGAGCTGAGGCGGGGCGAGATCCTCGGCGTTGCCGGCCTGGTCGGCGCCGGCCGCACCAACGTCGCCGAGACGATCTATGGCGTGACGCCGGCGAGCGGCGGCGAGATCAGGGTGGGTGGCGAGACGGTCGCGATACGCAGTCCGCGCGACGCGATCGCCCACGGCATGGCGCTGCTGACCGAGGACAGGAAGCAGAGCGGCCTGTTCTTGATGCTGTCGGTGCTGGAGAACATGCAGATCGCGCTGATCAACCGCTACAGCGCGCGCGCGGGCTTCGTGCGCCAGGCGCCGCTCGCGGCACTCTGCGAGGAGATGCGCGACCGCCTGCGGATCAGGACGCCGGGGTTAGGCCAGACGATCGAGAACCTGAGCGGTGGCAACCAGCAGAAGGTGCTGATCGCGCGCTGGCTGATGACCGATCCGCGCATCCTGATCCTGGACGAGCCGACACGCGGCATCGATGTCGGCGCGAAGTCGCAAATCCATCAGCTGATCTCGAACCTCGCCGCCAAGGGCCTGGCGATCCTGATGATCTCGTCGGAACTGCCGGAAATCCTCGGCATGAGCGATCGCGTCATGGTCATGCACGCGGGGCGCTTGAGCGGCATCCTCGACCGCGCCGAGGCGACGCAGGAACGCATCATGGCGCTGGCCGCGCGCTGACGCGGCACGTCGGAAAGGAGCACGCCGATGGACACCATCGTCGAATCCGGCACCATCGCGAGGAGCGCGCGTGGCCGGCGCAGGCTGCCGGTCGAGCTCGGCATCATCGCGGTGCTGGTCGGCATCGCGCTCGCCTTCGAGCTGCTGGGCTGGGGGCTGCGCGGCCAGAGCTTCCTCGCCAACCCGCAGCGCCTGCTGATCATCATCCTGCAGGTCTCGGTGGTCGGCCTGCTGGCGATCGGCGTCACCCAGGTGATCATCACCACCGGCATCGACCTCTCGTCTGGCTCGGTGGTGGCGCTGTCGGCGATGGTGGCAGCCAGCCTGGCCCAGACCAGCGACTACGCGCGCGCGGTGTTCCCCGCGCTCACCGACCTGCCGGCGATCGTGCCGATCGCGGGGGGCATCGCGGTCGGCGCGCTGGTCGGCGTGCTGAACGGCGCGCTGGTGACGTTCGGGCGGCTGCCGCCGTTCATCGCGACGCTCGGGATGATGGTGACGGTGCGCGGGCTCGCGCGCTACTACACCCACGGCCAGCCGATCAGCATGCTGTCGGACGGCTTTACCTCGATCGGCAACGGCGCCAACCCGGTGCTGATCTTTCTCGTGGTGGCCGCGATCTTTCACGTGGCGCTCTGCTACACGCGCTACGGCAAGTTCACCTACGCGATCGGCGGCAACATGCAGGCCGCGCGCGTCTCGGGGATCAACGTCACCCGCCATCTGGTGCTGGTCTACAGCATCGCGGGCGCGCTGTCGGGCCTGGCCGGCATCATCACGGCCGCCCGCGCGTCGAGCGGCCAGGCCGGGATGGGGATGGGCTACGAGCTCGACGCGATCGCAGCCGCGGTGATCGGCGGCACCAGCCTCTCGGGGGGGATCGGCCGGATCACCGGCACCGTCGTCGGCACGTTGATACTCGGCGTGATGACCAGCGGCTTCACCTTCCTCGGCGTCGACGCCTACATCCAGGACATCGTCAAGGGCCTGATCATCATCGCCGCCGTGATGGCCGACCAGTATCGCAGGCGGGGCAGGCGGGCATGAGCGAGCCGCACGCCCCAGCGCGCAACCTGCTGCCGCGCGACCTGCCGCCGCGCGACCTCAAGTCGGTGCGGGCGCTGATCGAGGCGCGGCGCGCGGGACTGCCGAAGCGCCTGCTGCAGGTCGCCGACTTCGCGGTCAGCCACCCGCAGGAGATCGCGTTCGGCACGGTCGCCGGCGTCGCCCGGATGGCGACGGTGCAGCCCTCGGCGCTGGTGCGGTTCGCGCAAAGCCTCGGCTATGCCGGGTTCACCGACCTCCAGGACGTGTTCCGCGCGCATGCGCGCGAGCGCTGGCCGGGCTATCGCGAGCGGTTGCAGGCGTTGCAGGAGGAGGGCGCCGAGGGCGACGATCCGGTGCTGCTGCTGCGCGGCCTGCTCGATGCGTCGACGGTGTCGGTCGAGCGCGCCCGCGAACTGATCGATCCCGACGCGCTGCGTCGCGCGACCGCGCTGCTGGCGCAGGCCGAGACGATCCTGCTGCTCGGGGTCAGGCGCTCCGCCCCGGTCACCACCTATCTCGCCTACGCGCTGGCCAAGCTCGGGGTGCGGGCCGAGCTGGTGGGCGGTGTCGCGGGCCTGGCGCCAGAGCAGGTGGCACTCGCGACCGAGCGCGACGTGGTGCTGGCGGTCAGCTTCATGCCATACGCGCC
>CAXTPV010000055.1:0-2336 GCA_964246135.1 uncultured Acetobacteraceae bacterium
CGATGTCGACCGCGTCGCCGCGCGCGATCGGGGCCGCGTCCTGGCCGAGCGAGAGCCGCATCGCCTGGCCGCCGGCTGTCCGCAGCTCGACGAGCAGCGTCGGGCCGGCATGGACGATGGTGTCGACACTGGCCGGGACCCGGTTGCAGGCGGGGTCGGCGGTCCCGGGCGGGACCAGACGCAGCTGCTCGGGCCGGATCGCCAGCGCCACCGCGTCGCCGGCCGCGAGACCGAGCCCGGCATCCGGTGCGGGGGCGGCGATGGCGGCGCCGAGGGCGCGGCAGTCGAGCAAGGCGCGGCCGGCCTCGAGCCTGACCAGGGTGGCGTCAAGCATGTTGGTGTTGCCGATGAAGCTCGCGACCAGTCGGCTGCCCGGCCGCTCGTAGATGTCGGCGGCGGTGCCGAGCTGGACGATGCGGCCGGCATCCATCACCGCGATGCGCTGCGACACCGCCATCGCCTCCTCCTGGTCGTGCGTCACCATCACGAAGGTGGTGCCGAGGTCGCGCTGCAACCGCACCAGCTCGAGCGCGGTCTCGCTCCTGAGCTTGCGGTCGAGCGCCGCCAAGGGCTCGTCGAGCAGCAGCACGCGCGGCCGCTTGACCAGGGCGCGGGCGAGTGCCGCGCGCTGGCGCTGGCCGCCTGACAGGGTGTCGGGACGACGGTCGGCGAAGGTCTGCAGCCGCACCAAAGCGAGTGCCGCATCGGCGCGGGCGCGGGCATCCGGCCCTCTCACCCCCTCGCGGGCGAGACCAAACATGACGTTGGCGCGCACGCTCAGGTGCGGGAACAGGGCGAAGGACTGGAACATCATGTTGACCGGGCGGAGATGCGGCGGCCGGCCGGCCATCGGCTCGCCGTCGATCGCGATGCTGCCGGAATCGGGCGCGACGAAGCCGGCGATCGCGCGTAGCAGGGTCGTCTTGCCGCAGCCCGACGCGCCGAGCAGCGAGAGCATCTCGCCAGGGGCGATGGCGAGGTCGATGCCGTCGAGCGCCAGGTGATCGCCGTAGCGATGGGTGAGCCCGGTGACCGAGACGGCGCCGCGCATCGGCCCTACTCGCCGGTCTTGATCCGGGTCCAGAGCCTGGTCACCACGCGACGGATCGCGGGCGTCCGCAGCGCCGGCGTGTAGAGCGTGCGCGCGACCGCCTCGGGCGGGAAGATGCCGGGGTCCTGGCGGATCGCGGCGCGCATCAGCGGGCCGGCATCGGCGTTGCCGCTCTGGAGGAACAGGAAGTCGGCGTCGTCGGCGATCACCGCCGGATCCATCAGGAAGTCGAGCCAGGCATAGGCGGCGTCGGGATGCGGCGCGTCGGCCGGGATGGCGATGGTGTCGATCCAGCGCTGCGAGCCTTCGATCGGGATGTGATAGGCGATCCCGACCCCCCTGCCCGCGTCGCGCGCGCGGCGGCCCGCCTGGTTGATGTCGGTGGAGTAGCCGAAGGCGACGCAGAGATCGCCGTTGGCGAGGTCGTTGATGTAGCCCGAGCTGTCGAACTTGCGGATGAACGGGCGCACCGCCTGGAACACGCCGAGCGCGCGCACGAGCACCGCCGGGTCCTGGCTGCGCGGATCGAGGTGGAGGTAGATCAGGGCTTCGGGGATCATGTCCTCCTCGCTGTCGAGGACGGAGATGCCGCAATCCTTGAACTTCGTGGCGACCGCGGGGTCGAACAGCATCGCCAGGCTGCCGACCGGCGCGTCCGGCATCAGCGCGCGCACCTTGGCGACGTTGACGCCGATGCCGTCGGTGCCGGTCATCCAGGGGATCGCGTGACGGTTGCCGGGATCGGCGGTGGCCATGGTCGCGAGCAAAGCCGGGTCGAGGTGGTGCCAGTTCGGCAGCCTGGCGCGGTCGAGCGTCAAGTAGATGCCGGCGCGCACCTGTTCGGCGAGGTAGGGCATCATCGAGGGTACCACCACGTCGTAGCCGGCGTCGCCGGCATGCAGCTTGGCGTCGAGAGTGTCGTTGCTGTCATAGGTGTCATAGGTCACCTCGATGCCGGTACGCTTCTCGAACGCCGGGATGGTGCCGGGCGCGATGTAGTCGGACCAGCTGTAGACGTCGACCGTTCTGGCGGCAGCGCGTGCCTGCGACGTTGCCAGCAGCAGCGCGACGATCAGCAGGGCCTTGGTCATCGATCTCTCCGGACACGCTCGATGGCCCCTGGCGTGGCGGCCGGAACGTGTTTGCGTCATAGTTCCGTGATTGGCAGGACAGGGGAAGGGCCGGACGCTCCGGGCGCCCAGGCGGGCGCGGGGGGGGGGGGGGGCGGGGGCGGCGGGGGGGGGGGGGGGGCCCGGGCCCCCCCCAGCCCCCCCCCCCCCCCCCC
>CAXTPV010000055.1:2346-12121 GCA_964246135.1 uncultured Acetobacteraceae bacterium
ATAGTTCGGTGATTGGCAGGACCGGGGAGGGGCCGGCCGCGCCGGGCGCCCGGGGGGGCGCGGCGCCGGGCCGGCCCGGCGACGGGATGGACGAGCTCGAGACCTTCATCAGGGAACGCCGCATCACCGAGGTCGAGTGCCTGGTGCCGGATTTGTCCGGGATCGCGCGCGGGAAAATCCTGCCGGCCGAGAAGTTCCTCCGCATCCTGCGCGACCGCGGGCTGCGGATGCCGGAATCGATCTTCGTGCAGACCGTCACCGGCGACACCCCGGACGAGGACATCACCAACCCGGCCAACTCCGACATCTTCATGGTGCCCGACGCGAGCACGGTGCGGATGGTGCCTTGGTACGACGAGCCGACGGCGCTGGTGATCAGCGACTGCGTCTATCTCGACGGAACCCCCGTGGACATCTCGCCGCGACACGTGCTGCGCCGGGTGCTCGGGCTCTACGAGGAGCGCGGCTGGCGCGCGGTGGTGGCGCCCGAACTCGAGTTCTTCCTGGTGCAGATCAACAAGGACCCCGACTACCCGCTGCTGCCGCCGATCGGGCGCACCGGGCGGACCGAGAGCGGCCGCCAGGCCTACGGGATCGATGCCGTGAACGAGTTCGATCCCCTGTTCGAGGACGTCTACGATCACTGCGAGGCGCAGGGGATCGACATCGACACCCTGACCCACGAGGCGGGCGCGGCGCAGATCGAGATCAACTTCAACCATGGCGACCCGCTGGCGCTCGCCGATCAGGTGTTTCTGTTCAAGCGGACGGTCCGCGAGACCGCGATCCGCCACCAGGTCTGCGCGACCTTCATGGCCAAGCCGATGCAGAACGAGCCCGGCAGCGCGATGCACATCCACCAGAGCGTGGTCGATGCCAGCACCGGCCGGACCCTGTTCGCGACCGATGAAGGCCACGACACGCCGCTGTTTCTCGGTCACGTCGCGGGGCTGCAGGCCTACCTGCCGAGCGCGATGCCGCTGCTGGCGCCGAACGTGAACTCGTACCGGCGGCTGGCCGGCCGCGGCGACGCGCCGCTGAACGTCCACTGGGGCCACGACAACCGCACGGTCGGCCTGCGCGTGCCCTACGCGTCGCCAGAGGCGCGCCGGGTCGAGAACCGGGTGCCCGGCGTCGACGCCAACCCCTATCTCGCGATCGCGGCGTCGCTCGTCTGCGGCTGGCTCGGGATGGTCGAGGGACGCACGCCAGACGCCGCGGTCACCGGCAGCGCGCATCTGCTGCCGAAGCTGGCGCTGCCGCGCGACCTCAGCGAGGCGCTCGACCGTCTCCGCTCGTCGGCGCGATTGCGCGACGTGCTGGGCGCGCGCTTCCTGGCGGTGGTGAACATCGTCAAGCAGGCGGAATACGACGCCTACCAGCGGGTGATCTCGAGCTGGGAGCGGGAGAACCTGCTCCTCAACGTCTGAGCGGAGTGGTGGGGAACGCGGCCGGACGGCTGGCGCGGCGGATCGTCGCATGGCTGCAGGAGCGAGCGACAGCAGCGCCGCCGGCGGCTGCGGGTGCATCGAAGGCGAGCGTCGCCGAGGCGGCCGCGGTGCAGGCGGGCGCGCTGTTTGACCTCGGGCGGCTGGGACGAGGCGACCGGGCGCGGAACGAAGCGGAGATCCGCCACCTGTGCCAGGCGGTGCGGCTGGACGACGCCGTGCTCTGCCGGGTGCTCGGCCGCTACAAGATGTTCGTCGACTGGCGCGATGTCGGGCTCGCGCCGCATCTGATCCTGGACGGCGTCTGGGAGATGCCGCTGACCGAGGCGATCATGGGCTTCGTCCGCGCCGGCATGACGGCGGTCGATGTCGGCGCGAACCAGGGCTACTTCACGTTGCTGCTGGCGGATCTGGTCGGCGCCGACGGCCAGGTCCACGCGGTCGAGCCGAACCCGTCGATGCTGTCGCTGCTCGGCCGGTCGGTTGCGGTGAACGGCTTTGACGGCAGGGTGCGGATGCATGCGCGGCCGCTCGACGCGCGATCCGGCAACCGCGTCAGCCTGCACGTTCCCGACGGCCTGCCGCAGAACGGCAGCATGATCGGACCGGGGCATGGACGCCTGCAACGCTTCGATCTGACCACCGCGACGCTTGACGAGATCATCGGCGACGGACCGGTCGACGTCGTCAAGATCGACGTGGAAGGCGCCGAGGAGGGTGTCTGGGCCGGCATGGAGCGGATCATCGCGCGGCGTCAGAAGCTCGCGATCCTCCTCGAGTTCACGCCGGACCGCTATGCCGACCCGGTGGCGTTCCTTGAGCGGATGATGGGTGGCGGGTTCGCGCTCGGCGCGCTGCATCCGACCGAGGGCGTGCGGCCGGCCGGCATCGACGAGGTGATGCGCGAGCCGGGCCATCATGACCGGATGCTGACGCTGGTCCGGTAGCTGCAACTTTCCGTGCGCCGGGTTGTTGCTTCATCGTTCATGTCCACGGAGTGGCCGGTGCTCACGATCCTTCTGATTGTCCTCCTGATCGTCGCGTTCGGCGGCTTCGGCCACACCGGCTACCGGCGCGGCTGGTATGGCGGCTACAACGGCGGCGGCGGTCCGGTTGCTGGCGGTTGGACCG
Source organism: uncultured Acetobacteraceae bacterium (assembly GCA_964246135.1). Taxonomy (GTDB): domain Bacteria; phylum Pseudomonadota; class Alphaproteobacteria; order Acetobacterales; family Acetobacteraceae; genus CAXTPV01. Next base: position 4,926 of record CAXTPV010000055.1, read on the forward strand.
GCGGCGGCCTCGGCGTGTTCCTGCTGGTCGTCGTGCTGCTGCTGCTGCTGTTCGGCGGCTTTCACACCGGGACCGCGGTTGGCCCGTAAGTCGTTCACGCGGGGGGCTGCCGCTGCCCGCAATAGGGCGTCGAGCTCAGCCTCCTGCTGATCCAGCGTGACCAGGGCGTGCTTGCGCGGGTTCACGTGATCACGCATCGCGCGCGGTCGCTCAAGCACCGCCACGATGGCGCTGGCGAGCGGCAATGGGTCGTTGCCCATCGGCACCAGAGTGCCGTTGACCCCGTCGACGATGTCCTCGGCGGCGGCGGCGCCATCTGTCGCGATCACCCAGACATCGCGTGCCAGCGCCTCGCGCACGGTGAGGCCGAAACTCTCCTTCCACTGTGACGGAAACAACAGCACGTCGAGCCCGCGGAAGAAGTCGTCGAGTTCGTCCTGCAAGTATGCCGGCACGATCTCGACGCGACCGCCGAACCGCCAGTCGCGACGATCAAACGAGGAAAACCCTAGATTGCGTGTGTTGTCGACCAGCACCAGTGTCCAGTCGCGGGGGGGGCGCGCCGCCACCGCGCCCCCCCCCCCCCCGACCCCCTTCAGCTTCTCGTTGCCGCCGACATAGCCGAACCGGAGCGGGCCGGCTGGGCGCGACCGCGTGGTCCGGCCGGGGGGGCGGATGCCGTTGCGATGCACCCGCATCCGCTCAGGCTGGATGCCGTTGGCGAGATAGAGCGACGCATGGCTGGCGCTCGGCGACAGCACCAGCGCCGCCGCGTCCAGCGCCTGCATCAGGATGTCCATCCGCGACCGCAGGTGGCCGGCGCCCGGCAGGCAAGATTGACAGATCTTCAGGTCGATAGTGGTCTGGTGGCAGTAGGTGTTGTCGGCGCGCACCATGAACTGGCGCTGGCACAGCCACCAGGCGTCGTGCACGGTCACGACGTAGGGGATCGACGCGGCCTGGCAGGCGCGCGGCACCGCGGCGCCAAGGCCCTGGATCGAATGCAGATGCACGATGTCGGGCACGACCGACGCGAGCACGTCGGCGAACACGCGACCGATCTCGGGATCGTCGAAGGCGAGGATGTCGTCATGGCCGCCACGCAACGCGACGCCGAACACCTCGACGCCGCGGTCGTGGTAGCGATGCAGGGTGTAGGGCGCGGCGTCGCGGCCGTGCGAGGTGAACACGAACACCTCGGTGTCGGCGCGGGCGGCGAGGCCCCTTGCCATCTCTTCGGCGATGATCGTCGCCCCGCCGAAGCTGCGCGGCGCGTAGAAGATGTTGACGACCAGGATGCGGAACCCGGCGCGCCTGGTCGGTGGCTGGCGTTGCAGGATCGGCGCGACCTGATCCCGGGCGATCATCGCGGGATCGTAGCGCTGCCGGATCATCGCGTCGGCGGCGGCGGCGATGCCGTGCCGCAGCGCCTTGTCGTTGGTGAGCGCGCGGAGCTGGTCGAACCACTCGGTGTCGGGGCCGGCCAGCAGGCCGTCGACGCCGTGGGTGATCACGCGCGCGAACTCGGCGCAGGGCGAACACACGCAGGGCAGGCCCACGATCGCGGCCTCGATCAGCTTGATGTTGCTCTTGGCGTCGTTGAACACGGTCGCCTCGAGCGGCGCGATCGCGATGTCGGCGGCGGCGAGCACGGCGAGGTAGGCGCGGTAGTTGGTAAACGCGACGCGCTCGATCCGGCCGGATACGGCGGCGAACCCGGCCGGGATGCGCAGCGGGCCGACCAGACGGAGCACGATCCGGGAATCGGCCCGCATCATTCGGAGCAGCGAGGGCGCCGCCATCGCGAAATCGGCATCGTGGGTGCTGGTGCCGGAGCCGTAGACGATGACGACCGTGTCGGAGGCGGGTCGCTCGGACGCTGCCTCGCGCGCGTGCCTGGCGAAGTCGAGCGTCTCGCGGTCGAGCGCGTTCTCGACGATGTCGCACGGCTTGCCGGTCGCCCGCGACATCGCGGCCGCGAGCGTCGCGGTCGACGCGACGGTGCGATCGGCGGCCAGCATCGCACGCCGATAGAGGGCGGCGCCGGCGAGCAGGTCGCGCTGCTCGGCGGCGGGAAGCGCGCGCAAATTGGCGTTCTGACGATAGAGATCGAGGTCGAAGATGAGGTCATCGACCTCCCAGATCGTCTCGACGCCAAGGCGGCGCGAGTCGGCGAGCAGACGCGCGGTCTCATCGCCAGGCACACGGTAGAGCAGCAGCAGGGTGTGGCTCTGCAGTCGGGAGCGAGCTTCGGCGCCCTGCTGCCAATCGAGCACGGTGCAAGGGATGCCCAGATGTTCGATCTGCGCCTGCTTCTGCCAGACGCGATATTTCGCGCATTGCGGGATGCGAAGCTCGGCGACGATGAGCACGCGGTGCCGCAGCAGCACCGGGGCGGCAACCGGGAGTGGCGCGGCGTCGGATCGACCATGGCGCGACGCCTCGGTGCCGGCGCCGCCAAGATGATGGCGGGCGCGGCCGATCGTCGCGCTGGCGCCATCCTCACGCAGCGACCGCAGCGTGCGCCTGATCACCAGGGCCGCGAACCGCACCCGGTGCAGGGCGCGGGACGCGACCAGGCCGCCCCTGCCGAGCAGCGGCCGCCGCCCTGCCCCACGTTCGACTTCGATCCGGAGCACCGAGGCGCGCACCGCGTGCAGCAGGGCGCTCTGTTCTAGCGCCGCCTCACGGCTCGGCGCGCCACGCGGATCGCTTGATGCGGCGGGGCCGGGAGGCACGGTATTGTCGACTGGGAGGTCAGTATTCATGAGGCGCGAGGGGTAACAGGCAACAGCACGCGAAACGTTTACGGGCGCTGATCCGGGCGGTCCAGCGCTCGACCCCGCGCGGCCGGCTTGCTCCCGCGCGGGCAAGCGGGCAGTTGTCCCGGCATGTCGTCGGCGCGCGGTCCTGCCCTGCTCCGCCATCGGGGCCTGCTCGCCATGCTGTGCGGGCGCGGCCTATCCTCGTTCGCGTCGCAGATGCAGGCGGTGGCGCTGGGCTGGCAGGTCTATGCGCTGACCGGGCGCGCGTTCTCGCTCGGGCTGCTCGGGCTCGCGCAGTTCCTGCCGGTCGTGCTGCTCGTGTTTGTCGCCGGGCATGCGGTCGACCGTGGCGACCGCCGGCTGATCGCCGCCGTCTGCCAGGGCTGCGAAAGCGCGATCGCGCTCCTGCTCGCGATGGCCTCGGTGGCGCATGTGCTCACGCCCGGGATGATCTACGGGCTGGTGGCCGCCGCCGCCTGCGCGCGCGCCTTCGAGGGGCCGAGCGCCCAGGCGCTGCTGCCAGGCCTGGTGCCCGCCGCGGTGTTCCCGCGCGCGGCGGCGGTATCCTCGTCGGTGTTCCAGCCTGTCAGCATCGTCGGACCGGCCGGCGGCGGATTGCTGTACGGTCTTGGGCCGAGCGTTGCCTATGGCACGTGCGCCGGCGCCTTCCTGCTGGCGAGTATCGCGATGGCGCTGGTGCCGGCGCGGCGGCCAGCTCCTGACCGCGAGCCGGCGACGCTCGCCTCGGTGTTCGGCGGCCTGACATTCATCAGGCAGCGGCCCGACATCCTGGGTGCGTTGTCGCTCGACCTGTTCGCCGTGCTGTTCGGGGGCGCGACCGCGTTGCTGCCGATCTATGCGCGGCTGCTGCACGTGGGACCGGTCGGCCTCGGGCTGCTCCGTGCGGCGCCGGCGGTTGGGGCGCTTGGGGTCGCCCTGATCCTCGCCCGCCACCCGATGCATCGCCACCTGGGACGACGGATGTTCGCGGCGGTCGGGCTGTTCGGGCTCGGGACGATCGTGTTCGGGGCATCGCGATGGCTGCCTTTGTCGGTCGCGGCACTCGCGCTGCTTGGGGGCGCCGATGTCGTCAGCGTGGTGATCCGCTCGACCCTGGTGCAGACCCGCACCCCCGACGAGATGCGCGGTCGGGTCGCCGCCGTGAACCTGCTGTTCATCGGCTCGTCGAACGAGCTTGGCGAGTTCGAGAGCGGATCGCTCGCCTCCCTGGTCGGCGTGGTGCCGGCCGTGGTGCTGGGCGGGCTCGGCACGCTCGCGGTCGCCGCGCTCTGGATCGGGCTGTTCCCGGCGCTGTGGCGGCTCGACCGGCTTGATGCCGGCTGAGCGTCAGCCGCCGAACTTGCCGCGCGCGATCGCCTCGATGTCGCCGCGGGACAGGCCGAGCTCGGCGAGTTCGCGGTTGCTGTAGGTCGAGAGCTCGGCGCGGATGCGGTTTTCCTCGGTGCGGCGACGGCGCGCGGCGGTGATCGTGGTCATCAGTTGGGCTACGAGCTGGCGCAGGCCGGTGATCGGGTGATCGGCCGGGGCGGTGCCATGAGAGAAGGCGGTGATGAAAAACATGGTGAACTCCAGAGGCGTTGTGCACTGCAACAATAGTCATGGCAGCGTCTCCCGCAAGGGAAATGTTGCGGCGCACAAAATTGCTTACGGCACTGTTGCGATATTGCAACTAAGTGGCAGGCCGCAGGCGGCGAGCCCCTCCCGCATGTGCGGCGGCGGCGGCGCCTCGGCCTGCAGCACCGGCGTCAGCTCCAGCCGGATCGCCCGGGCGAGCAGCGCCAGCGTGCCGCCAGCTGTGCCGTAGACGGCATCGCCGATGATCGGGCAGCCGAGTGCCGCGCAATGCACCCGCAGCTGGTGGGTGCGCCCGGTGCGCGGCCGCAGCTCCATCCAGGCGAGGCGCCCTGCCCTGCCGAGGCAGCGCCATTCGGTCTCGGCCATCCTGCCGTCCTGCGTCGCCGCCATCCGCCAGCCTTGCGGCGTCTCGACCCGGCCGAGACGCGAGGCGATGACGCCCGCACGCTGCCTCGGCGCGCCCTCGACCAGCGCCCAGTAGGTCTTGTCCGCCCTGCCCTCGGCAAAGCAGGCCTGGGCCGCCAGCAAGGCGCTGCGGCGCAGCGCCACCACCAGGCATCCCGAGGTGTCGCGATCGAGGCGGTGCGCGAGCCAGGGACCGGCGCGGAACCGGCCGAGCGTGGGGAACATGGCCTCGACCGAAAGCGAGGGGTCGAAGCGCGAGGGGTGCACCGGCATACCGGCCGGCTTGTCGATCACCGCGAAGCGGGTGTCGCGATACAGGATCGGCAGGGACGATGGCGGCGGGTGGCCGTCCGTCACGCGGTGATCAGGCCGTTCCCTGTCCGGCGGGCAGCAGCGACAGGAAGGCGCGCAGACGCTCATGGCGGGGGGCGCCGAACACCTGCTCCGGCGGTCCTTCCTCGACGAGCTCGCCGGCATCCATGAACAGGACGCGATCGGCGACCCGGCGGGCGAACCCCATTTCGTGGGTGACGCAGACCATGGTCATGCCCGACGCGGCGAGCTCGACCATGATCTCGAGCACCTCGCCGATCATCTCGGGATCGAGCGCGGAGGTGGGCTCGTCGAGCAGCATGATGCGCGGCCGCATCGCGAGCGCGCGCGCGATCGCCACCCGCTGCTGCTGGCCGCCCGACAGCTCGGCCGGGTATTTGCGCGCCTGCTCGGGCACGCGCACCCGGGTGAGGAACTCCATCGCGACCGCCTCGGCCTCGCGCCGCGACAGGCCCCGGACGCGCATCGGCGCCAGCGCGCAGTTCTGCAGCACCGTCATGTGCGGGAACAGGTTGAAGGCCTGGAACACCATGCCGACCTCGCGCCGCACCCGCGCGAGCGCCGCCCGGTCATCGGAGAGCTCGATCCCCTCGACCACGATCCGGCCGCCGTCATGCGGCTCCAGCCTGTTGATGGCGCGGATCAGCGTCGACTTGCCCGAGCCTGACGGGCCGCAGATGACGACGCGCTCGCCATTGGCCACCGCCAGCGAGACGCCGCGCAGCGCCTGGTGCGCGCCGTAGCGCTTGGTCACGCGCTCTAGCAGGATCGCCGGCGGCTGTGAGCGTTGCATCGGCGCATCTAGCCCGTGCGCGCGGCGCTTGCCCAGCGGCGGCCGGTCAAGGCTTGCCCGTCCGGGATCGTGGCCCACATGGCGGTGCGCGCGCGTTGCATCGCCGACATCGTGGCGCGCCAGGCGGCACGGCCCAGGGCCGACGGCCTGGCCGAGGTGCATACGCGGCAATATCCCAAGCGCGCCGCCGAGTGCATCGGCGGCTCGCTGTTCTGGGTGGTGGCCGGCCTCGCCGACGCGCGCCAGAACATCCGCGACATCGTCGCCATTCGCCGCGACGACGGCACCAGCGGCACCCTGATCCTGCTCGATCGTACTCTGCGGCCGGTCACGCCCAGGCTGGTGCGGCCGTTCCAAGGCTGGCGCTACCTGGAGCCGGAGGCAACCCCTGGCGACCTGCTAACGGGGGAAACGGACGACGCCGCGCTGCCCGGCGAGCTCCGCCGGCGCCTGGCCGGGCTGTGCCTGCTTTAGCAGGTTGCGGAAACGTGCCGAGCGAGCCGTTGAAGCGCGAAGGCAAGGGACTTTGCCCCTTGAACCCCATCAAAGGCGAAGCCTTTGAAATCCATTTGTTTCCTTCCTCCACAGGGAAGGATGATCGCATGGTGACAAATGAATTGGATTTCAAAGGCTCCGCCTTTGATAGAGCCCAGGGGTAACACGCCTGGCCTTCGTTATCTTACCCCGCGATAGGGCAGAGCCCTCGCCTTGCGTCCTGTTGCGGCCGGAGCGGATCAGAGCGGCAGCCGGCCCTGGCCGCGTGGCGAGCGCGCCTCGGCGCGGACCTGACGCTCGCCGTCGGCGAAGCGGAGCACCAGGCGGGCGCCTGGCTCGACCGCGTCGGCGCGGGTGATCGCGACGCCGGACGCGAGCCGCACCAGGACGTAGCCGCGCGCCAGCACCGCCTCGTGCGACACCGAGCCGAGACGTCCGGCGAGCCCGTCGAGGCGTGCCCGGCGTTCACGCAGCAGCGCCAGCAGCGGCGCCGGACGCAACCGCGTCCGCTCGATGCCGTGACGATGCACGGCAAGGCGGGCACCGAGCACGGCGTTCACGCGAGCCGCGACCAAGGCGAGCGAGGCGGTGCGCGACGCGATCAGGGCGTGCGGCGCCGGGAAGTGTCGCTCGGCGAGGTGGAGCGACGCCCTTCGTGCTGCCAGCAGGTGCGGCAAGGCGAGCACCAGGCGATGGGCGCGATCGTCGAGCCGCATCCGGCCCTGGCCTAGGATGGCGGGCAGGTCGGGCAGACGGGCGCCCGCGCGTTCGAGACGGTGACGCGCGCTCCCGGTCGCGCGTGCGAGGCC
>CAXTPV010000056.1:0-12102 GCA_964246135.1 uncultured Acetobacteraceae bacterium
GCGTCGGGCGGTGCCATCGCTCCGCCTCACCTCGTCGGCACCGCCGGGCCGCTCGGGGCTGCCGGCGGCAGCCGGAGCGGGTGCGGGGTCGCGGCCGAGCGGTGGTCGGCGGTGCGTGGCGAGGCCAGGATGTCGTTGCCGACACCGGACGTGCCACGGTTGAGCACCGCCAGCAGCAGCGACAGGCCCATGAACACGGTGGCCAGCACCGCCGTGCCGCGGGTGAGCAGGTTCGCGGTGCCGCGACCCGACATGAACGAGCCCATGCCCTGCGACGCGCCGATGCCGAGGCCGCCGCCCTCGCTGCGCTGGATCAGCACGGTGCCGATCAGCGCGAGTGTCACGAACAGGTGCAAGACGAGCAGCGTGGTGATCATGATGCGGTCAGCTCGCGCTGCCGGCGGCACGCCAGATCGACAGGAACTCGGCGGCGTCGAGGCTGGCGCCGCCGACCAGGGCCCCGCTCACCTCTGGCACACGCAGCAGCCCGGCGGCGTTCCCCGCCTTGACCGAGCCGCCATAGAGGATGCGCACCTGGCGTCCGGCCTCGCCGAATTGGCGCACGAGCTCGTCCCGCACGAAGCGGTGCATCGTCTCGACATCGCCGGGGGTGGCCGTCTTGCCGGTGCCGATCGCCCAGATCGGCTCGTAGGCGACGACTCCGACGCCGTCGGCGTAGCCGTCCGGCAGGCTGCCCTTGAGCTGCCAGCCGACGGTGTTGGTGTCCTCGCCGCGCTCGCGTTGCTCGAGCGTCTCGCCGACGCACACGATCGGGATCAGGCCGCAAGCTCGGGCGGCGAGCACCTTCTCGCGCACCGTCTCGTCGATCTCGCCATGGTTCTGCCGCCGCTCGGAGTGGCCGAGGATCACGTAAGTCGCACCAACGTCGCGCAGCATGGCGGCGGAGACGTCGCCGGTATGGGCGCCACTCGCGGCCATGTGGCAGTCCTGGCCGCCCAGCCGGACGACGCTGCCGGCGAGGATGCGGCCAACATGGGCGAGCTGGGTCGCGGGCGGGCAGACCAGGAGTTCCGCCGTCCCCGTCGCGGCGGCGTCGCCCGCAGCACCGCGCAACGCGGTCGCTAGCGCGCCTGCGCTCTCGGTTAGCCCGTTCATCTTCCAGTTGCCGGCGATAAGCTGCGACATGGCTCTCCCGCCTTTCATGCGCCGGGGATAGACCATGATGACGGCATGGTTGCAATTCCAGCCGCGCGGGGCCATCCGCAGGTCGCGCGGGTGCCGTCCGCCGCTTTCCAGGAACAGGTCTGTCGCATGCTCGCCCGTATCAGGACCATCTTCGCCCACTCCTGGGTCGCGCGCATCGTGGCGGTGATCCTGGCAGCCTCGTTCGGTGCCTGGGGGATCGGCGGCGCGCTGAGCAATCTCGGCACCGGCGCCGACAACGTGGCGCGGGTCGGCGACATCAGCGTGACCGCGCCGGAGTTCGACCGCGCCTACCAGCACGAGCTGCAACAGGCAGCCGACGAGATGGCGCGCGCCGGCACCACGCCCGCGGATCCGACCGCGATTCCGGCGCCGATGCGCCGCGAGATCGGCCAGGACGTGCTGCGGCGGCTGGTGAGCCAGGCGGTCCTGGTGCGCGAGGCGGGACGGATCGGCCTCGTCGTTCCGGACGCCGTGCTGCGCCAAACCGTGTTCGACATCCCGCAGTTCAAGGGCCCGAACGGCCAGTTCGATCGGCGGAAATTCGACACCGTGCTGCAGTCGAACGGCCTCACCGAGCAACGCATCCTGTCGCTGCTGCGTGACGAACTGCTCTCGCGCGGGCTGATCGAGCCGGTGCGTGCCGGGGTTGTCGCGCCGACGGCGATGGCGCGGGCGCTGTTCGGCTATGCCGCCGAGACCCGGACCGTGGCCCTGGTGCGTGTCCCGGCCGCGGCCCAGAAGGACCCGCCGACGCCAGACGATGCGGTGCTCCGCCGGTTTTACCTGAACCATCCGAAGCTGTTCGAGGCGCCGGAGCGACGGCGCATCCGCGCGGTCGTGCTGTCACCCGAGACCGTATCGCGCGACGTGAAGGTGCCAGACGCGGATATACGCGCGCTTTATGCGCGCGAGCGGTTCCGTCTGGAACGGCCGGCAAGACGTTCGGTCGACGTCGTCACGGCCCCAACCGAAGCGACCGCGCGCGCCATCGCCGCGTTCTGGCAGGGCGGCGCGCAATGGAAGCAGGTCGAGGCGCTGGCGACCCAGGACGGCGCCACCGCGATCACAGTTCCCAACACCGCCGCGCGCGAGCTGCCGAGCGAGAGCCTGGCACGGGCGGTGTTCGCGGCCACGCCTGGGCAGGTGAGCGATGCCGCCAAGGTCGATGCCGGCTGGGCAGTGCTCGAAGTCACCGGCGAGACGGCGGGGTCCGGCGACTATGCGAGCGTGCACGACCAGCTCCGCACCGAGATCGCCGAAGCCCGCGTCGCGTCCGGATTGTCCGAGCGGGTCGACCGGCTGCAGGATGCGATCGCCGGCGGCGGCCTCGACAAGATACCAGCCGATATCGGCGCGGTCGCGGTCGCGGGCTCGCTCGATGCGCAGGGCCGTACCGAGGCGGGCGACCCGGCGCCGATCCCGGGCTCGCCGGCGTTCCGGCAGGCGGTGATCACGCAAGCCTTCGCGGCCAAAAAAGGCGCCGCGCCGAATCTCCAGCCGGGACCGGGCCACGGCTACGCCGCGGTCGAGGTCGACGAGATCATCCCGGCCCGCGAGCGCGACTTCGACGAGGCGCTGCCCGACATCGTCCGGCTGTGGCACCTCGATGCACTCCGCCATGAGGCCGAGGCCAAGGCCGCCTCGATCTACGCGACGGCGAAGGCCAATCACGCGCTGCCCGGGGCGGCGGCTGCGGCCGGTCTGCCGGTCGAGATGCCGCCGCCGTTCCGTCGCAGTGGTTCCGCCAACGGCGTGCCGCCACCGGTGGTCCAGGTCGCGTTCGCGCTGAACCGCGGCGACGCGACGATGGTCGAGGACCGCCCGACCTCCGCTGACGGCAAGGTGTCGGACGGGTTCGTGGTCGCGGTGCTGCTCGACGTCACCCATCCGGACCCGGCTTCGGACCAGGCGGCGCTCGGCCGGCTGCGGGCGCAGGTGCGACAGACCGTCGCCGACGATCTCGAGATCAGTACCGCGAGTTGGCTGACCGCGCAGGCACGACCGCAGCTCAACGCGGACGCGATCAATCGGGTGATTGAGCGTTGAGCGATCGCGCCGATGCCGACGCCGAGCTTGCGATGGGGCGCGGTGCGATCGTCGCCCGCACCCTGCCGGCCGACCTGCTGACGCCGGTCGGCGCCTATCTGCGCCTGGTCGCGATATCCGACGCGCCGCGCAACCACTTTCTGCTCGAGAGCATCGAGGGGGGTGCCGCGCGCGGCCGCTACTCGGTGATCGGGCTCGACCCCGACCTGGTGTGGCGCTGCCGCGACGGGCGCGCGGCGGTCGGAGTGGTTGGCGCGGACGGCATCCGGTACGAGGTCGACCCGCTGCCGCCGCTCGACAGCCTGCGCGCGCTGACGCGGCGCCATCGTATCGCCATCGGCAAGCGCGACCTGCCGCCGATGATCGGCGCGCTGGTCGGCTATCTCGGTTACGACATGGTGCGCGAGATGGAGCGCCTGCCGCGTCACGCCGTCGACGATCTCGGGCTCGCCGACGCTCTGCTGCTGCGGCCGCGGCTGTTTGCGGTGTTCGATCATGTGCGGGATGAACTCACGCTGGCGGCGCCGGTGTGGCCTGGCGCGCATCCCGGCGGCGGCAGCTACGATGCCGCCTGCTCCCGGCTCGATGCGGCCGAGGCGGCGCTTGGGCGCAGCCTTTCCGAGCCGGCTCCCGGCACCGGAACGCCTGGCGCTGAGCCCGCCTCGAATTGCAGCCGCGAGGCTTTCCTCGACATCGTCCGGCGCTGCAAGGCGCTGATCGAGGCCGGCGACGTGTTCCAGGTCGTGCCGAGCCAGCGCTTCTCCACGCCCTTCACCCTGCCGCCACTGTCGCTCTACCGGGCGCTGCGAAGGATCAATCCGGCGCCTTTTCTCTACCTGCTCGAGCTCGATGATGGTGACGGCCCGTTCGCGGTGGTGGGATCGAGCCCGGAAGTGCTGGTCCGGTTGCGCGATGGGCTGGTCACGATCAGGCCGCTCGCCGGCACGCGTCGCCGCGGTGCGACGGCCGCCGAGGATACCGCGCTCGAGCGCGAATTGCTGGCCGATCCGAAGGAGCGCGCCGAGCACCTGATGCTGGTCGATCTTGGCCGCAACGACGTCGGCCGTGTCTCCGAAGTCGGCTCGGTCCGAGTCACCGAGAGCTTTGCAATCGAGCGGTTCAGTCACGTCATGCATATCAGCTCGAACGTCGAGGGCCGATTACGGGATGGCCTCGACGCGGTGGACGCGCTGGTCGCCGGATTCCCGGCCGGCACCCTGTCCGGCGCCCCGAAAATCCGAGCGATGGAGATTATAGAGGCCCTGGAGCCGACCCGACGCGGCATTTACGGCGGCTGCATCGGCTACTTTGCTCCGGACGGCACCATGGACACGTGTATCGGGTTGCGCACCGCGGTGATCAGGGACGGCATCATGCACGTGCAGGCCGGTTGCGGCGTGGTGGCCGACAGCGTCGCCGAGCTGGAGTGGGAGGAGACGCGCCAAAAGGCGCGCGCGCTGTTCCGCGCCGCCGAGATGGCGCGTGGGTTCTCGCCCCACTAGCGGACGGTCATCAGGCTGAAATCGCTTCCTTCGCCCAGTCGACATAGGCGCGAGCCGGGGCGGTAAGCCGACTTGACGTCAGCTCCACGTCGGAAACAAAGCGTGCCTCGATGACCTCGCGACGATCTACCCGCACGTCCGGTTTGGCCGCGAGCGCAAGTTCGAAGAAGTCGACGGTGTCGATCCGGCCGTCCCACAAGCCGGTCTCCGTGTGGACGTGCCGGAGACCATCGGGTGGCACAAGCAAGCCGAGCTCCTCCACGAGCTCACGCCGCGCGGCCGTAGCCGGTGCTTCTCCGCGTCCGACCCCGCCCCCCGGCAGCGACAGCGCGCGCCGATAGGATTGCCTGACCATCAGCAGCTGGTCGCCGACTCGGATCGCGACCAGGGCGCCATGGTGGGTCGGACGGCGCAACCGCCAGAGCACTAGGGCGGCGGCAAAGCCGATCCGGTAGGCGGTCCTGAAACCGAGATCGACGAAGGGTCGCATGTGCGGGTGCTCCAAGGCGCCGTGGACGTGCTGCGAGGGCATCGCGGTGTCAACCAGCGTGGCGGCCGTCGCTCACCCACGTTTACCGTTTGTTCGTCATGAGTGTGGTGTTCTGGGTCCTGTAAGGCCACGAGGGATCGTCGTGCTTGATCAACCCGGAACGCTGTTCGAACGGACGCCAGCAGGTAAGCCATTCGGCACCCGGACGGCTGCCGGAGCACCCGCGCGGGACACGCGTTCTAGCTGGCTCCGCGTACGGATCGTCACCACCGTCATCTTTAGCGTAGACATGCTGGTGGTCGTCTTGGCGGCGATGCTGATCCGGGCGCTCGACGCCGTCACCGGCCACGCGCCGGGACTCCCAAACGCCTGGGGACTTGCCGCATGCTACGGCCTGCTGGCGGTTCTGACGGGCGCCTGCGCGCGACCGCCACGGCGGGCGCGCCTTCGCCCGGCGCTGCGTGTGCTTGGCTCCGTCGCGCTGGTCTCATTCTGCGTCAGGGGCAGCTGGACGTTTCACTGCGCGTGCGCGCTCACGTTGTGGTGGCTGTCGGCGGCGGCCTTTGTCGCGATATGGCGCCGGGCGTCGATCCATGTCGTAAGTCTGTGCCCGAGCCTTCTACCAGCGAGGCGGCCGGTCGCCTTCATCGGCAACAGCGATGCTGCCTGCCGCATGTTCCACCGGATCGCGGCTGACCCGTTCTCCCGGTTGAATGTGCTCGGCTTTTTCGATGACCGCGCGGACCGCGACGGACCGCTGTCGAACCTGCTCCCGCGGCTTGGCGATATCGATAGCCTGGTCAGCTTCATCCACGAAAACGAGTTGCATGATGTCTACATGGCACTGCCCTGGACAGCCGGGCCGCGTATCTCCGTGTTGCTGGATCGGATGCGGTTCCTGCCGCTGACCGTGCGCCTGCTCCCCGATCAGGCGCCCCCGGCACTTCGCACGCGCGATGCGCATCAGTTCGGCGGCGTTGTGATGCCGACGTTGATGCTGCCGCCGTTCTCCGCTGTTGGTGCGACGATCAAGCGCGCAATCGATATATTCGGTTCCGTCGTGCTGCTGCTGTTGCTGCTGCCATTGTTCATTGCCGTTGCCGTCGCGATCAAGATCGATAGTGCTGGGCCTGTCTTCTTCTCGCAGGCGCGTTCAGGCCAGTACGGCCGCAGCTTCAACATCTTTAAATTCCGCAGCCTTCATGTCGCGACTGCCGACCGGGCGGCGGAGACTCTGGTCGAACGCGGCGACACGCGCGTTACCCGGGTCGGTCGAACGCTGCGGAAATACTCGGTGGATGAGCTACCGCAGATTGTGAACGTATTGCTTGGCGACATGTCTCTGGTCGGTCCGCGACCGCACGCCACGCGCGCCAAGGCGGACGGTCGAATCTACGCGGAGATCATTCCCGAATACATGATGCGTTATCGGGTCAAGCCGGGCATGACCGGATGGGCTCAGGTGAATGGCTGGCGAGGCAACACTGACACCGAGGAAAAGCTACGCAAGCGAGTCGAGTTTGATTTCACCTACATCAGCCAGTGGTCTCCGGTGCGGGACTTCGAGATACTGCTCCGGACCATTCCGTCCGTCCTGATGCCGACCCCGGACAACCTATGATGCGAACGAGCGGCTGTGTTTAGCAGAGATCGACCGAGATCGATCCGGCCATCGTCGCCGCCCAAAGTGGAATGAACAACTAGGCGGCGTCCGCCGAACGTGCTGGCTTACGCCCGCGCCGGCGCGGTTCGATGACTGGCGTGGGGGCCGGCATCGGCTTCCGACCGAGCCCGATTTTCTTGGCAAGTGTGGAACGATGCTCGGCATAGTTCGGAGCGACCATCGGGTAGCTTGAAGGCAAACCCCATTTCTCCCGATATTGGTCCACCGACATGCCGTAGGCTGTCTGCAAGTGGCGCTTTAGCATTTTCAGCTTTTTGCCGTCTTCAAGGCAGACGATGTAGTCCGGGAACACGGATCGCTTGATCGGCACCGCCGGCTCACGTTGCTCGGGCACACCCGGCTCGTTACCGAGACCACGCAACGTCGCATAGACCTGCTGAATCAGGGTCGGCATGCCGGTGGCGGGCACGGCGTTATGAGCGACGTGGGCCGATACGATCTGCGCCGTCAAGCTGAGGAGGTTACCCTCCGCGTGGTCTTCGCTCATGAGTTAATTACTCTACAATGATGGTCGTAGGATACTTGTGCTGGATGGAAAGTCCAGACGGCAACAATATTCACGTCCACCATTTTACCGGTTCCGGCTCATCTTCAAGCCCCGGCGGGGCCGGATCCTGCCCTCTTTTGCGAACAGCACGCCGCCGCGGCATATCGGATGGGCTGTCGGAGTCCGACATTTCGCCGGACACGTCTTCCTCATCACGGAGTGACGCCGAACCGGCGACATCGACCGAAATCGCCGATGTCGCCGCCGGCTGGATTGGGACGCCTCGGGCCGCTTCCAGCGACGCACGTGCGGCGCGAAGCTCCGTCTCAAGCTCGTCCCGTGCCATGTCGGCGTCCGCGAGGCGGGTCTGCAATGAACGCACCAGAAGCTGTGCCTCCGCGAGTCGGCGTTCCGCCTGCTCGCGGGCGTTCCGCTCCGCCGCCAACTCGTCGGCCCTTGGCGATTCGCCGGCCCGATGCATCACCCCGGCGCCAAGCGAGGGTCCTTCCCGTCGCCCGCCTGCCCGCACGACGCTCACCGGAACCTCGCCGTCCTGAACGAACCGATGACGTCGCGTTCCGGCAGAACCGTGCGCCTGCTGTACCCTGCGCTCCGGCGGAGACTCGTGTGCTCCATGACGGGGTCTGGTCATCAGGCCGAGGGCGTGTCGCATCCTGGCTTCGGCCTCGGCCTCACCATCCTCTGCCCGGCTGGTGTCGTTATCGCTGTCGCTGTTCAAGTATTCGCCCTCAATCATCCATATCGCGGTGTCAGTGACTGCTTTGCTGCCAGCATAGGTCAGTCGGGTCAGTCATCGCCGGGTTGCGCGTCCCGTCATCGAGCCCGGCTGAAGCCTCGTCGTCCGCAACCGGTCAAAAGCTTCGAGAGACTGGTCCGACCGGCACCATGACCACCGAGCATCCAAGGAGAACTGTAACACCTTCCCGGATCCAAACCCGCATTTTCGAGATGTGGTGAACGTTAAGTGGTTTGCCATGCCACGCGCGTGTCCATCTGACAACATGCCCAATCATAACAATCACGCTCACGGCTGCGGTCGCCCGCAACTATGCCTGGCCTTACGGGCGCAGCGCTTGTCATTGACGCTCCTCGACGGCCGCCGCATGTTCCGGCGGCCATGAGCCTGCAACAATGAAGCGGCTGCCGTGATTTTGCTGATCGACAACTATGACAGTTTCACCTTCAACCTGGTCCACCTGCTTGGCGGGCTGGGTGCGACCTCGATCGTGCGGCGCAACGACGAGGTGGAGGTGTCCGACGCACTGGCGTTGGCACCCGACGCGATCGTGATCTCTCCGGGGCCCTGCTCACCCAACGAGGCAGGGATCTGCATTGCGCTGGTGACGGCAAGCGCGAATGCCGGCGTGCCGTTGCTGGGCGTATGTCTCGGTCATCAGGCGATTGGGCAGGCGTTCGGCGGCAAGGTGGTCCGGGCGCCCGTGCCAATGCACGGCAAGGTCGATCAGATGCATCACGCGGGCGGGCGGAATGACCTGTTCGACGGCTTGCCGCAGCCATTCGATGCTACCCGTTATCACAGCTTGCTGGTCGAACGCGACAGCCTGCCGTCCTCGCTCGCGGTGACGGCATGGACCGGAGATGGCCTGATCATGGGCTTGCGGCACGTGGCATGCCCGATCTTCGGCGTGCAGTTTCACCCCGAGAGCATAGCGACGCCGCTTGGCGCGAAAATCGTCGGCAACTTCCTGCACCTGGCGCGTCGGGCGACGCGCGCCGCCGCTTGACCGCCGCTCGCCTCACCCACCTCGACGCGGATGGGCGCGCGATGATGGTCGACGTCGGCGGCAAGGCGGACAGCGTGCGCCGCGCCGCGGCGTCCTGCCGCGTCGTTCTTCGCGCCGAGACGCTCGCGTTGATCTATGGCAAGCAGGCGCCGAAAGGGGATGTCCTAGCGGCGGCCAGGATCGCTGGCATCATGGCAGCCAAGCGTACGGCCGATCTGATCCCACTCTGCCATCCGCTCCGCCTTGATGCGGTTGCGGTTGCGTTCGAGCCGGTCACGGACGACGGCTTGTCGGCCATCGCGATCCGGGCGACGGTCTCCGCCAACGGCCCGACCGGAGTCGAGATGGAGGCGCTGACCGCGGCGGCGGTTGCATCGCTGACCATCTACGACATGTGCAAGGCGGTCGACCGGGGAATGCGTGTCGAGGGCCTGCGCGTGGTTGAAAAATCAGGCGGCCGGTCGGGCGACTTCAAGCAGGATTAGGGATGGACGGGATGTCGGAGCGCGCAACGCAGGTCGATCACGAGGAGGTGCTGGGAGGCGGGTCGCAAGGGGGCTCGGCGATCAAGGTCGAGGGCGCGGGCTCGCTCGGGGCCGATCGCCTGCATCGCGCCTGGGCCGACATGCTGCTGATCCGTCGCTTCGAGGAGCAGGCCGGCGTGCTCTACGGCATGGGCCTGATCGGCGGCTTCTGCCACCTCTACATCGGCCAGGAAGCGGTGGTGGTCGGCGTGCAAAGCGCGTTGCGGCCCGGCGATCAGGTCGTGACCTCGTATCGCGACCATGGCCACATGCTGGCGACCGGCATGGACCCGCGCTATGTCATGGCCGAGCTGACCGGCCGGTCGACGGGCTACTCGCGCGGCAAGGGCGGCTCGATGCACATGTTCTCGCGCGAACAGAACTTCTTCGGTGGCCATGGCATCGTCGGCGCGCAGGTGCCGATCGGCACCGGCCTCGCGTTTGCCAACCAGTATCGCGGCAATGGTGCGGTGTCGGTCACCTATTTCGGCGAGGGCGCGTCAAACCAGGGCCAAGTGTTCGAGGCGTTCAACCTTGCTGCCCTGATGAAGCTGCCGTCCCTCTACGTGATCGAGAACAACCGGTATGGGATGGGCACCTCGGTCGAGCGCGCGTCGGCGTCGCGCGACCTGTCGCGCAATGGCACTCCATGGGGCATCCCGGGCCGCAAGGTCGACGGCATGGACGTGCTCGCCGTGCATGAGGCGGCCGAGGAGGCGCTCTCGCATTGCCGTGAGGGCGGCGGCCCGTTCCTGATCGAGGCCGAGACCTATCGCTATCGCGGTCACTCGATGAGCGATCCAGCCAAATATCGCACACGCGACGAGGTCGACCGCATGCGTGCCGATCATGACAGCATCGAGAGCGCCAAGCGCCGGCTGATCGAGCTTGGCGTCGCCGAGGACGCGCTCAAGGCGGAGGAGGCGGCGATCAGGAAGCGGGTGGCGGACGCGGTCGCGCATGCCAAGGAGAGTCCGGAGCCCGACCCTGCCGAGCTCTGGACCGACGTGCTGGTGGAGTCCTGACGATGTCGACCGAAGTGCTGATGCCGGCGCTGTCGCCGACGATGACGGAGGGCAGGCTGTCGCGCTGGCTGAAAAAGGTCGGAGACGCGATCGCGTCGGGCGACGTGCTGGCCGAGATCGAGACCGACAAGGCGACGATGGAGGTCGAAGCAGTCGACGAGGGCACGCTGGCCCGCATCCTGGTCGAGGAGGGCACGGACGGTGTCGCGGTGAACACGCCGATCGCGGTGCTTCGCGCGGATGGCGAGAGCGAGGACGCGCCGGTCGCGCGCGAAGCCGCCGCGATGCCAAAGGTCGCGGCCGAGGGCGGTCTAAAGGAGATCGCCGATCGCACCCGCGAGTCAGAGCAGGAGCGGTTTGCGCCGGTTCCTGGCGCCGCGCCGGCTGCCGAGCCCGAGGCTGGCGAGACGCGCGAGGTCACGGTGCGCGACGCGTTGCGTGACGTGATGGCGTCCGAGATGCGGCGCGATCCGGACGTGTTCCTGATGGGCGAGGAGGTCGCGCAGTATCAGGGCGCCTACAAGGTGAGCCAGGGGTTGCTCGAAGAGTTCGGCGCGCGCCGGGTGATCGACACGCCGATCACCGAGCACGGCTTCACCGGGCTCGCGATCGGCGCGGCGCTCGCCGGGTTAAAACCGATTGTCGAGTTCATGACGTTCAACTTCGCGATGCAGGCGATCGACCAGATCATCAACTCGGCGGCCAAGACGCTCTACATGTCCGGCGGCCAGATGGGCTGCCCGATCGTGTTCCGCGGCCCGAACGGCGCCGCCTCGCGCGTCGCCGCCCAGCACAGCCAGGACTACGCGTCCTGGTACGCGCATGTGCCTGGGCTCAAGGTGGTGGCTCCGTTCTCGGCCGCCGATGCCGCCGGCCTGCTGCGAGCGGCGATACGCGACCCGAACCCGGTGATCGTGCTCGAGAACGAGATCCTCTACGGACAGAGCTTCGAGGCGCCGGTCTCCGAGGACTACGTGGTCCCGATCGGCCGTGCCAAGGTCGAGCGCGCGGGCGACCGGGCGACCATCGTCGCCTACAGCATCATGGTGGGCGTCGCGTTGCGGGCGGCGGCAGCACTTGCCGAGCGCGGCGTCGAGGCGGAGGTAATCAACCTTCGCTCGCTACGCCCGCTCGACACCGCGACGATCGTGGCCTCCGTCAGGAAGAGCGGGAGGCTGGTGACGGTCGAGGAGGGCTGGCCCTATGCCGGCATCGGCGCCGAAATCGCGATGCGGGTGGTGGAAGAGGCGTTCGACTGGCTTGACGCGCCGCCGGTGCGGGTCTGCGGCGCCGACGTGCCGCTGCCGTATGCCGCCAATCTGGAGAAGCTCGCCCTGCCACAGCCCGAATGGATCGTCGACGCCGTTCTCAGGATCATCTGACATGGCGACCGACATCCTGCTGCCGGCAC
>CAXTPV010000057.1:0-2044 GCA_964246135.1 uncultured Acetobacteraceae bacterium
CTCCAGGCGTCGAGCGGTGAGAGCGCCGACAGCTCGCCGATCTCGGTGCGATAGGCGCGGGCGGCGCGTCTCGCGAGGCGGCGACACCCTGCCTGTTCCAGCCCGGACTCGCGGCCGGCCAGGAACAGGCTGGTCGCCAGCCGCTTGACGTCCCACTCGAACGGCGCCGGCAGCGTCTCGTCGAAGTCATTGATGTCGAACACCGGCCGGCCTTCCGGGCTGGCGTAGCTGCCGAAGTTGAACAGGTGGCAGTCGCCGCAGCTCTGCACACGTGGCCCGGTCACCGGTGTCGTCGCGAGGTCGGCCGCCATCACCGCGGCGGCGCCACGCAGGAAGGCGAGCGGCGAGGCGGCCATCCGTCGATGCCGGATCGGCAGCAGCTCGGGCAGGCGGGTCGCCCCCTGCGCCAGGATGGTGGCGATGGGGTCGTGCCGATCGCGCGACGCCGTCCACCACGCATGCGACCGACGCGGGGTAAGCTGACGCAGCGCGATGCCGGCGGCGCGGCGCTCCGCCGCCGGAAGCTCGACCACCGCCGCCCGGTCGGGCGTTCCGGTCAGGCTGCCGGCTTTAACAGCACCTTGATCGAATCGAGCGAGTTCGCGATCCGGATCGCATCGTCCCACTGCCCGAACGCGAAGTCGTGCGTCACGATGCCGCGCGAGGTGACGAGCCCGCGCGACAGCAGGTCGATCGCGATCGGGTAGCAATAGGGTCCGAGGTGCACGCCGCGCACGTCGAGTTCCTTGCGGTCGCCGATGATCGACCAGTCGACCGAGGTCTCGCTGCCGAACACCGAGAACTCGACGAAGCGCCCGAGCTTGCGGATCAGCGACAGGCCCTGGACGACGCCGCCCGGCGATCCGGTCGCCTCGATGTAGACGTCGCAGCCATAGCCGCCGGTCAGCGACTGCACGATCGCAAGCGCGTCCTCGTTCCCGGGGTCGATCGCGACGTCGGCGCCAAAGCCGAGCGCCAGCGCCCGCCGCTCGGGGACCATGTCGATCACCACCAGTTTCTTCGGCGTCTTCAGCTTGGCGACCTGCACCATCATCAGCCCGATCGGGCCGGCGCCGGCGATCACCACCACGTCGTCGAGCTGAACCTCGCCGCGCTGCACGGTGTGGATCGCACACGACAGCGGCTCGATGATCGCCGCGTCCTCGAGCGGCATCGCGTCCGGGATTTCGTGCACGCGGGCGGTTGCCGGGATCAGCATGAACTCCGACATGCCGCCCTCGGCGACTTCGCGCTGGAAGCCGAAGATGTTGTGCACCTCGCACATCCAGTACTGGCCGGAGCGGCAGTAACGGCACTTGTCGCAGGGCACGATCTGCTCGGCGATGATCCTGGCCCCGGCGCGTACGCCGAAATGCTCCGCCGCGCCCTCGCCGAGATCGTCCACCACGCCGAAGAACTCGTGCCCCGGCACCACCGGCGCCTTGACCCAGGGGGCGGCGCCGTTGCCGCCCCAGAACATCTTGGCGCCGCCCCAGCACTTGCAATCGCTGGCGCAGATGCCGCAGGCCGAGATGCGTATCACCATCTCACGCGGCCCGGGGGTCGGCCGGCCGATCTGCTCGACGCGGTAATCCTCGGGTCCGTGGCAGACGATCGCGGTCATCTTGGTGTTGGAAATCGGCATCGCGAGCCCTCCTTGATTGCTAGACGCGTCGCTCGCGCCCGATATAGATCGCGAGCAGGATGATCACCCCCTTGACCACCGTCTGCACGTAGGGGTTCACGCCCACCATGTTCAGCCCGTTGTTCAGGACGCCGAGCAGCAGCGCGCCGAGCAGGGTGCCGATCAGCGAGCCACGGCCGCCGGCGATCGAGGTGCCGCCCAGCACCACCGCCGCGATGGCGTCGAGCTCGAAGCCCTGGCCGGCATTCGGCTGCCCGCTCATCAGCCGCGAGGTGAGCACGATCGCCGCGATCGACGCGGTGAGGCCGCTGATGCCGTAGATGATCAGCTTGGACCGCGCGACCCGCACGCCGGACAGCCTGGTCGCGGTCTCGTTGCCGCCGATCGCGTAGACGTAGC
>CAXTPV010000057.1:2054-4212 GCA_964246135.1 uncultured Acetobacteraceae bacterium
GCAACACCCAGCCGACCAGATAGACCAGCAGCATGATGATGATCGGCGTCTCGACACCGGCGATCCGCCCCTCGCCGATCCAGCCGATCCAGGTCGGCAGCCCGTCGATCGGGTAGCCGCCGGTGTAGATCAGGCCGAGCCCGCGGGCGATGCCCATGGTCGCCAGCGTCACGATGATCGGCGGCATCGCCGCGAACGCGACGAAGGCGCCGTTCGCAAGCCCGAAGGCGCAGCCGATCACGATGCAAATCGCGAGCGCCAGCACGCCGTTCATCCCCGCCTGCATCAGGCCTGCGGCGATGGTGCCGGACAGCGCCATCACCGCGCCGACCGACAGATCGATGCCGCCGGTGAGGATCACGAACGTCATGCCGACCGCGATCAGCGCGTTGATCGAGACCTGGCGCAGGATGTTGGTGATGTTGCTGTAGGACAGGAAGGTGTCGCTGGAAAACACCATCACGATCGAGACCACGATCAGCCCGACCAGCGGATAGAACGACGTGTTGCGGCTGGCCCGGCGCAGCGTCGCGCCGAACGAGCCCGGGCCGCCGGCCGGCATCGCCGCCTTAGACGAGCTCATGATTGGCTCCCACGGTCGCATGCCGCATCACGTCGGCCGGCGTGATCTCGTCGCCTTCCAGCGTACAGGCGATACGCCCCTCGCGGAACACCGCCACCCGATCGCTCATGCCAATGATCTCCGGCAACTCAGATGATACCATGACGATCGCGTAGCCGCGCTCGGTGAGCCCGCGCATCAGGTTGTAGATCTCCGACTTGGCACCGACATCAATGCCACGCGTCGGCTCGTCGAAGAACAGGATTTTCGCGTGGTGGTTGAGCCAGCGCGCGAGCACGACCTTCTGCTGGTTGCCGCCCGACAGCGTGTCGACCGCCGTCATCATGCCCGGCGCCTTGACGCCGACGCGCTTGATCATCTCGGCGGTCGCCGTGCGTTCCTGGCCGAAATCGAGGAACGCGCCCATCGAGCGATACTTGCCGAGGTTGTTGATCGAGATGTTGTCGCGGATCGAGAAGCTGGTGATCAGCCCCTCCACCTTGCGACTTTCCGGCAGGATGCCGAGCCCGCTCGCCAGCGCCGCCGCCGGGTCGGACAGCCGCACCTCGGCGCCGTTGACACGCACCGTCTTGCGGTGGGCCGGATCGGCACCGAGCACCGCCATCACCGTCTCGGTGCGGCCGGACCCGACCAGCCCCGCGAAGCCGAGAATCTCGCCTTCGTAAAGCCGGAAGCTGTTGACCGGGCCGCCGCGGTCGATCTGCAGATCGACCTCGAGCACCACCTGGTCCGACGGCCTGCGCGCGGGCTTGGGCGGAAAGCTGCGCTCCAGCTTGCGACCCACCATCATCTGCACCAGCGTGTCCATCTCGGTGCCGGCGACCGGCAGCGCGCCGACGAACTGGCCGTCGCGCAGCACGGTGATGCCGTCGCAGATCTCGAAGATCTCGTCGAGATGATGCGAGATGAAGATCATCGCGACGCCCTGGGCCTTCAGCGCCCGCATGATGATGAACAGGTGCTCGGCATCGGCGGGGGTGAGCGTCGCGGTCGGCTCGTCGAGGATCAGGATGCGGGCATCGAGCGCCAGCGCCTTGGCGATCTCGATGAATTGCTGCTGCGCCACGCTCAGCGCCCGCACCTCGACCGAGAGATCGATCGTAACGCCGAGCCGGTGAAACAGCCCGATCGCCTCCCGGCGCATCGCCGCGCGATCGAGGATGCCCAGCCGGCGCTTCTCGCGGCCGAGAAAGATGTTCTCGACCGCGTTCAGGTAGGGAATGAGGGAAAATTCCTGGAACACGATGCCGATGCCGGCGGCCACCGCGTCGTGGTAGTCGCCAAAGCGACGCTCCTGCCCGTCGACCACGATCGTGCCCTCGTCCGGCTGGTAGATGCCCGACAGGATCTTCATCAGGGTCGACTTGCCGGCGCCGTTCTCGCCGAGCAACGCGTGGATCTCGCCCGGGCTCACGGTGAGGTTGATCCCGGACAGCGCTTTGACGCCCGGGAAGCTCTTGGTGATGCCACTCAGTTGCAGGATCGGATCCATGCGTGCCCCTAAACGCCGGCGGCCCCCCCCCCGCGGCCCCCCGCCCCCAACAAACGCCCCAGCCTACCCACCCCCAAGACCGA
>CAXTPV010000057.1:4222-10160 GCA_964246135.1 uncultured Acetobacteraceae bacterium
CGCCGCCCCCCCCCCCCCGCGCGCGCCCCCCCCGCCCCCCCCCCCCGGCCCACATCAAAGGCCCCAGCTTACCAACAGCCAAGACCTACCAGTGGCCAAGACTGGCCAGCGGCCAAGACTTACCAGTGAAACGTCTTGGCCGCCTCCGCATCGACCATCTTGACGTCGATCGGCACCAGCTTCGGCACGGTATTGCCGGCACCCCAGTAGTCGGCAAGTGCCAGGCCAAGGCCGATGCGGACCATGTCGCCCGGGAACTGCGCCGAGGTCTCGATGAACTTCGAGCCGGGCTTGGCGATCGCCGCGACCGCTTCCGGCGCGCCGTCGACCGAGGTCAGCTTGATGTCCTTGCCGCTGGAATCGATCGCCGAGAGCACGCCCATCGAGCCGCCGTCATTGACGCTGAAGATGCCCTTCAGGTCGGGATGCGCCGAGATCATGTTCTCGGTGACGCTGAGCGCGGTGTCACGCTCCTGCTTGCCGTTCTGGGTGTCGACGATCTTGACGTTCGGGAACTTGGCGAGGCCCGCCTTGCAGCCGCGGATGCGCTCCAGGATCGGCACCACCGGGATGCCGTCGAGCAGCGCCACGCTGCCGGACTCCCCGATCGACTTCGCGAGGTAGGTGCAGGACATCACGCCGGCATCGTAGTTCTTCGAGCCCACGAAGGCGTCGACCGGCCCGCTCGCGTTGGCGTCGACCGCGACCACGATCACGCCGGCGTTGTGCGCCGCGGTGACGGCGGACTGGATGCCGGTCGAGTCCGTCGGGTTCACCAGCAGGATGTTGATATGCTGCTGCAGCATATCTTCCACGTCGCTGATCTGCTTTGACACGTCGTGATGCGCGTCGGTCACGATCACCGTGGCCCCGATGGTCTTGGCCGACTGCCGCAGCGCCTTTTGCATCGTCACGAAGTAGGGGTTGTTCAGTTCCTGGAACGTCATCCCGATCTTGATCGGGGCGGCGCTGGCGGCCATAGGTGCCGCCAGCGCGCAGGCGGCAACCGTCGCCATGGCCGTAAGACGTGTCGATCGGGTCATGAGTGTCCTCCTTGATGTTGGTGTCGGGTCTCGGCCATCGCGGCGTTGGCGCGATGGTGCTCACGGTACAACGAGGGCGGCATCGCCTTCTGTGCCGTGAACTGCCGGTTGAAGTTCGAAAGGTTGTTAAATCCCGCCTCGAAGCAGATGTCGGACACCCGGCGTTCGGTCTGCACCAGCAGGTCGCAGGCGTGCTTGATCCGCAGGCCGTTGAGGTAGGGCTTGAAGTTCATCCCCGTGTGCCGCCGGAACGCCCGCGAGAACGCGCTGGAGCTGTAGCCGCTCAGAGTCGCGAGGTCGCGTTCCCGCAGGTCGCCCGACAGGTTGCGCCTGATATGCCGCAGGACATGGTTGAGCGGCTGCCCGTTGAGCACATCCGACGACTGGTAGCCGTGGCTCGCCAGCACTTGGCGTTCGCCGTCCCGGTGCAGCAGGTCAAGCATGTCGAGGAACAACATGATGCGCCGGCTGCCGTCGGCGACCAGGAGATCACGCAGGCAAGGCTCGGCCCGCTCGCCGGAAGCGGCCGAGAACATGATGCCGCGCGACGACGCGGCGAGCAGCTCGGAGACGAAGCCCAATTCCGGAAACAGGCCGACGCAGCCATCGGCGAAGGCGGCCGAGAACTGCAGCACCAGGCAACGCTCGGGCACTTCTTCCCCGTCCGGGACGTCGCTGATCCAGTTATGCGGCAGGTTCGGCCCGGTCATGACCAAGTTGCCCGGCCGGAACGTTCCGACGTGATCGCCGACGAACATCCGCCCGCTGGTTGCGGTGATCAGGTGGATTTCGTACTCGGGATGGAAGTGCCAGCGAACGGTGCGGAACGGATACCCGTGAGACCACACCTTGAACGATTCGTTCGCGCCGACCTCGACCAGCTCCAGATCCGGGTTCATGCCGGGCGGCCGGGGATCAGCGCGAGCGTCTACCAGCAGACAAAAAGTCAGAATTGTTCCCGTGGGATCTGGTCATCACGTTCTCCGCCCCTGCCGGCGCTCGGACAGCCTGCCCGTCGCCGATCGTGTGGTTGAGAGCAGCCTTACGGCCAATCGGCCGCTTCCTCTACATCAAACCGGAGCGCGACCTGATACTATTTTGCCCCATCCTACTGTGACGGTCCGAAATCGAGCGCCGGTCCGGCCGGCACGATCCCGTTCGGGTTGATCGACGGGTGGCTGCCGTAATAGTGCCGCTTGATATGGTCGAGATCGACAGTCTGCCCGATCCCGTCATAGGCATAGACGCGACGGGTGAACGCCCACAACCAAGGAAAGTCGAGCAATCGATTGCGGTTGCACTTGAAATGGCCATGATAGACGGCGTCGAATCGTACCAGCGTCGTCCAAAGCCGGATGTCGGCCAGCGTCAGCACCTCGCCGAGCAGGAACGGCCTGCCATCGCCTAGGCGCCGCTCCAGCCAGTCGAGCGTCGCGAACAACCGCCCGAACGCCGCATCGTAGGCGCCCTGGCTGCGCGCGAAGCCGGCGCGATAGACGCCGTTGTTCACGTCGTCATACACGCGCGCGTTGATCGCCGCGATCTCGTCACGCAGCGGGGCAGGGGCCAGGTCGACGCCGTCCCAGGCCTCGTTGAGCATCGAGATGATCTCGCCGCTCTCGTTTGACACGATGGTCCGCGTCTCGGTGTCCCACAGCACCGGCACGGTGACGCTGCCGGACGCCCGGCGGTCGGCCCGAAGATACACCTCCCGCAGCAGGGTGGCGCCATCCGGGTCCGGCACCACCCCGCGGTCCGGCAGGAAGGTCCATCCGTCCTCGCCCATGTGCGGGTTGACGATCGAGACCGCGATCGCGTCCTCCAGCCGCTTTAGGCGCCGGACCACCAGGCCGCGATGCGCCCAGGGGCAGGCGAGCGACGCATACAGGCGGTAGCGTCCGGACGCCGCCGCGAAGCCACCAACGCCGCTCGGGCCGGGCGAGCCGTCACGGGTGATCCAGTTGCGGAACCGCGTCGCCGGCCGCTCGAAGCCGCCATCCTGGCCGGTCGGGAACGACCGGTTCGCCTGCCAAACCCCGTCGAACAACGCACCCATGCCGTCCAGCTCCTGGCCGTTCCTGGAGATGCCGTCAGTCGACGCCCACCATCACGTCGGAGGCCTTGATCACCGCCGACGCCCTGCCGCCCACCACCAGGCCAAGCGCGTCGACCGCGGTGTTGGTGATCGACGCGGTGATGATGGCGCCACCGATGTCGATCCGAACGTTCGCGGTCGTCACGCCGCGCGTCACCTCGATGATCGTGCCCGCCAGGACGTTTCGTGCCGAGACCCGCATTGAACCTCCCTGACGCCGATGGGCGCTACCAACGCAACCCTACAGCAAGCCCGGCCTTGCGCGCGCGCGAGACGATGCTTCTATGCGGCATGTCCGAAACAGATCAGGCCCGACGCAGCGCGATCAACACGGTGATTGCCTGCTATCTCGGCTGGACGCTCGATGCGTTCGACTACTTCATCGTCGTGCTGACGATCGACGACATCGCGCGCGACTTCCGGGTGCCGATCGCAAGCGCCGTCTCCGCCTTCTTCCTGACGCTCGCCTTCCGCCCGGTCGGCGCGCTGCTGTTCGGGCGCCTCGCCGACCGGCTCGGCCGCAAGCCGATCCTGATCGCGGCGATCCTGTCCTACTCGGTGGTCGAGCTCGCGTCGGCCGCCGCGCCCTCGCTCATCGTGTTCCTGCTGCTGCGCGCCTTGTTCGGGGTCGCGCTTGGCGGCGAGTGGGGGGTCGGCGCCTCGCTCACCATGGAAACCATTCCCGCGCGTTGGCGCGGCTTCGTCTCCGGGCTGCTGCAGACCGGCTATCCGACCGGCTACCTGCTCGCCGCCCTGTTGTTCCTCGCCGAACCCGTGCTCGGCTGGCGCGGCATGTTCGTGATCGGCGCGCTGCCGGCGCTGATCGTGCCGTTCGTGTGGCGCGGCGTCGACGAGAGCCCGGACTGGCTGGCGAGGCGGCAGGCGAGGCGGCAGGGCGCGCGCGAGGCCTCGTTCCTGACCGTGCTGCGCCAGCACGCCGGCCTGATCGTGTTCGCGATCGTGCTGATGGCGGCGTTCAACTTCTTCAGTCACGGCTCGCAGGACAACTACCCGAAGGTGTTCATGGCCCGCACGCTGCATTTCCCCGCCGGCACCATCACCCTGATCGTCGTGCTCTATAACCTGGGCGCGATGGCGGGTGGCGTGCTGTTCGGCGCGCTGTCGCAGCGTATCGGCCGCCGCCAGGCGATCGCGATCGCCGCCCTGCTCGCGCTGCCGCTGCTGCCGCTCTGGGCGTTCTCCACCACCGCGCTCCGCATCGGCATCGGCAGCGTGCTGATGCAGGTCTGCATCCAGGGCGCCTGGGGCGTTGTCCCCGCCTACCTCAACGAGATGTCGCCGGCGGCGATCCGCGCCACCTTCCCGGGGCTGACCTACCAGCTCGGCAACCTGATCGCCTCGCCGAACGCCAATCTGCAGCTCTGGATCGCCCATCGTGTCGGCGGCCTCGGCATGGCCATGGCGCTGGTGGTCGGCACGGTCGCCGTCGTCATCGCGGTGCTCGCGATCTTCGGCCCCGACACCTCGGACGTGCGGATCGGCCGCGACGCGCCGGTCGAGAACCCGCCCGCAGACTGATCCGTCCGGCAAGGCCAGGGCGTCACGCGCAGCGTGCTCTCGCACGACGCCCTGGACCCGCTCAAGGCGAAGCCGTGAGAATCCAATCGATCAAGGAATCGGTTTCCAAAGGCCCCGGCCTTTGGCGGCTCTGGGCAGAGCCCAGCCTCGCTTCCTTAACGCCCGATCCAGGTGATCCGGTGCATCCAGTCCAGCCGCGAGGCGGGAACCCGTCGCGCCGGCCGCAACCGGCCGAGCGGCGCGAGCTCGATCGCGTCGTCCTCGCAATTGCGAAACAGCGCCGGCGCGACCTCGCCCTCGACCGACGCCACCACCCGGTCGCCGTTCCTGATCGACGCCTCTGGCGAGACCATCACCAGGTCGCCCTCGCAGAGCGCGGGCTTGAGGTCGGCTGTCTCCACCCGCAGCGCGTAGTCGCCGGGATCGGCCGGCATCGGCGCCTCCCGGTGCTCCCAGTCACGGCCCGACGGGCAGCCCTGGGCGTCGAACCGGTCGGCAAGCCCGCAGCCGTTGAGCTTGGTCACCCGCAGCGGCCGGTCACGGTCACGCCTGCCATGGCTCAGCGCGCGCGCTCCCGCCACCAACGCGGTGAACGCCTCCAGCGACGCGCCGGTCGCCGCCAGCACCCGGCTGAGGCTCTCGGTGCTCGGCCAGCGCGGCCGCCCATCGACTCCGCGCCGTTTCGAGCGGTTGAACGTGGTCGCATCAAGCCCAGCCGCGCGTGCCAGGCCCGACGGTGTCATCCCGTTCTCGGCCGCGAGCGTGTCGAGCGCGCGCCAGAGATCCTCATGCTGCATCGCCATCGTTCAGGCCGCCTCGCCAAGGATTTCGGTCGCGTGGCGCAGCCGTCCCGACGGCGTGATCGCGAAGCGTCCGTCGGCGCGCCCGGTCGCAAGTCCCATCTCGGTCAGCCGCGCCAGGCAGGGGCCGTCCTTCAACCCGGGCGGGCGGCCAGCGTCGCCGCAGAGGATCAACCGGTGAAGCGCGGATCGACAGCAGGTCTCGAGATAGGGTTCATCAAACATGAGCCGCCAAAGTGCACACGATAACGAGAGCATGCAAGGCACCTTTCCATGCCGTTGCCAATCCGGCATGCCACTGGCCGATGCTTTGCCTCCTCGCGCGCGCCGCCCGCCCCATTCTCGCCCAAGCCGAACCCGAGCGGGCGCATCGCCTCGGCATCGCCGCGCTGGAGCTTGCCGGGCGCGCGCCGGGGGCGGCCGGCCGGGGGGCGCGGGCCCCCCCCCCCCGCGGGGGGGGG
>CAXTPV010000057.1:10170-12003 GCA_964246135.1 uncultured Acetobacteraceae bacterium
GTTGGCGACGACCGCGTTCGGGCTGTCGTTCCCGAACCCGATCGGGCTCGCCGCCGGTTTCGACAAGGACGCGCGCGCCGCCGCCTTGTGGGCGGCGTTCGGGTTCGGCTTCGCGGAACTCGGCACCGTGACGCCGCTTCCGCAACCCGGCAACCAGCGACCGCGCCTGTTCCGGCTGCCGGCGGAACGCGCGCTGATCAACCGGCTCGGCTTCAACAACCAGGGCGTCGCGAGCTGCGTCGTCCGCCTGGCCCGCGCCCGCGCCCGCTTCAGGCTCGCCGTCCCGATCGGGCTGAACGTCGGCCTCAACAAGGAGGGGTCCGATCCCCCGCGCGACTATCCTGCCCTGGTCGCCGCGGCCGCGAGCGTCGCCGACTACGTCGTGCTCAACGTCTCGTCGCCGAACACCCCCGGCCTCCGCCGCCTGCAACAGGCGGACCGGCTCGCCGCCCTGCTTGACGCCGTCGGCCAGGCGCCGGTGCCGCTGCTGGTCAAGCTCGCGCCCGACCTCGATGACGCCGAGATCGAGGCGGTGGTGCGGGTCGCGGCCGCCGCCCACCTCGCCGGGCTGATCATCGGCAACACCACCACCGCCCGGCCACCGGCGCTGCGCGGCCGCAACGCGAGCGAGGCTGGCGGCCTGTCCGGGCCACCGCTCGCCCCCCGCGCGACCGCGGTGCTCCACGTCGCCGCACGCTGCCGCGATCAGCTCGGCGCCCCGTTGTCGCTGGTCGCCTGCGGCGGCATCGGCTCTGGTGCTGACATCCTCGATCGCCTGCGCGAAGGTGCCGACCTGGTGCAGCTCTACACCAGCTTCGCCTACGAGGGCGCGGCCTTGCTGCCGAGGCTGCATCGTGAGCTTCTGGACGCGATGGACCAGGCCGGCATCCGCTCGCTGCCGCTGTCCCGCTCCAGCCCAGCCATCTCCCCAAGCCACGTCCTAGGCCAGCATGCAGCACCTCTCCGGTCTCCGTCAGATCGCCGACCGCTATGACGGGTTCATCGTCGATCTCTGGGGCGTGGTCCATGACGGCGTCGCGGCGCTGCCCGGCGCGCATGACTGCCTCACCAGGATGCGCGCGGCCGGCAAGCGGATCGTCCTGCTCTCGAACGCGCCGCGCCGGGCGGCACTTGCCGAGGAGGGCCTGCGCGCCATGGGCCTCCCCAACAGCCTCTATGACCGGCTGCTGACCAGCGGCGAGGCCACCCACGACCTGCTCGCCGAGCGAACCGATCCGTTCTTCGCCGGGCTCGGACAGCGCGTCTATCATCTCGGACCGGCGCGTGACCGCGGCGTGCTCGACGGCGCCGGATGCGAGCGCGTCGAGCGGGTCGAGGACGCCGCCTTCGTGCTCAATACCGGCCCCGACGACGAGCGGCCGGAAGCGATCGAGCAGTTCACGCCTGTGCTGCGGGCGGCGAGTGCGCTCGGCCTGCCGATGGTGTGTGCGAACCCTGACCTCGACGTGATCCGAGGTGGCCAGCGCGTCATCTGCGCTGGCCGCTTGGCACTGGCCTATGAGGATCTCGGCGGCATGGTGCGGAGGATCGGCAAGCCCGACCCCGCCATCTACGATCCGGCGGTGGCGACGCTGGGCTGCGAGCGGACACGGATCGCGGCACTGGGTGACGCGCTCGCGACCGACATACTGGGCGCCACACGCGCCGGCATCGACTCGATCTGGGTGCTGGGCGGCATCCACGCCGCGCTACGCGGGCACGAGGCCGACGCGGAAACCGAGGCAGTAGGGGCAGGGCTCGCTCCCGTCGCGACCCTGCCCGGGCTGGTCTGGTAGGGTAAGGTCTACTGACCCGAGCCACCGGCGGTTCCGC
>CAXTPV010000058.1:0-3324 GCA_964246135.1 uncultured Acetobacteraceae bacterium
GTAGAACTCGGGGGCGTCGAGGATCTGCTGGATGTGGGTGTCGACCAGGCCCGGCAGGCGCGCGAGGCGGCGCTCCATGTCGCGGGTGACGGCGATGTCCTCGGCCTGATGCCGGCCGGTGACTTCCACGTCGATCTGCGACGGGGTGCCGAAATCGAGGATCTGGGTGATGATGTCGGCCGGCTGGAAGTAGAACACGGCGTCGGGAAAGCGTTGGCGCAGCACGCGGCGCAACGTCTTCTGGTAGCGCGCGACCGGCGCGCCCGGCTTGAACGTCGCCAGCACCTGGCCATCGTTGTAGGCGACGAAGGTGCCGTCGTTGAACGCCAGGTTGTAGGTGATCGAGGGCAGGCCGATGTTGTCGATGATGTCGCCCATCTCTGACTTCGGCACGGTTTGGCGGATGGTGTTCTCGACCTGCTGGAACAGGCGTGATGCGTCCTCGATCCTGAGGCCCGGCCGCGCCCGCACGTGCAGCGTCAGCGAAGCGCTGCTGATCGGCGGGAAGTAGTCGCGGCCGAGAAACACGAACATGGTGGCGGCGATGGCGAGCGTGGTGCCGGCGATCAGCAGCGGCGGCAGCCTGCGTTCGAGGGTCGCCCGCAGCAGCGTGCCGTAGAAGCCCTGGAAGCGGCGGAAACCGGCCTCGAAGCCTTCCCGGAGTCTCGCGTAGAGTCGGGCGCCAGCCCATTGCCGCTTCGGGGTCTCGTGATCGCCGTCGCGGTGCTCGCTGGTCCGGTGCTCGCTGGCCCGGTGCTCGCTGGCGCAGAGCACGTCGACCAGGACCGGCACCAGGGTGCGCGACAGCAGGTAGGAGGCCAGCATCGCGAACACCACGGCGAGCGCCTGCGGCGTGAAGATGAACTTGGCGGCTCCGCTCAGGAACAGCACCGAGACGAAGGCCGAGCAGATCGCGAGCGTCGAGATCAGCGCCGGCTTGGCGATGCCGGCGGCGCCGTGCGCGACCGCTTCCCGGAACGGCCGGCCCTCTTCGAGCAGGCGGTAGGTGTTCTCGATCGCGACGGTCGCGTCATCGACCAGGATGCCGATCGCGAGTGCCAGGCCGCCCAACGTCTCGATGTTCAGCGTCTCGCCGATCAGCGCCAGGACCGCGAGCGAGCTCAGGATCGCGAGCGGGATCGACACCAGCACGACCAGCGTCGCCCGCCACGAGCCGAGGAACAGCAGGATCATCAGGCCGGTCAGCCCGGCCGCGATCAGGCCTTCGCGCACCACGTCGCCGATCGCGTCCGACACGAATACCGACTGGTCGAACAGAGTGACGATCTTGATGTCGTGCGGTGCCGCCGCCTTGATGCCGGGCATCGACGCCTTGACGTGGTCGGTGATGTCGATCGTCGACGTCGGCCCGTTCTTTAGGATCGTCAGCAGCACGCCGGGCTTGCCGTTGACGTGCACCACGTTCTGCTGCGGCGAGCCGCCGGCGCGCACCCAGCCGACATCGCGTATCAGGATCGGCTGGCCGTGCCGCACGGTGATCGGCACGTTGTTCAACTGCCCCAGCACCTCGGGGACGCTGTTCAGCCGCATCACGAATTGGGTGCCGCCGAACTTCGTGAGCCCGGAGGGAAGCACCAGGTTCTCGCCGGTGATCGCGTTCAGCACGGTCTGCGGCGTCAGGCTGAAGGCGGCGAGCCGGTTCATGTCGAGATCGACCATGACCTGCTCGGGCTGGCCGCCATAGGGCGGCGGGATGGTCGAGCCGTGCACGTTCTGCAGCACCGGCCGGATGCGAAACCGGGTGTAGTCGTAGACCTGCGCCTGGCTCTCGCTCTCGGAGGTCGCCGCGAGCTGGATCACCGGCACCGAGGAGGCGTTGAACCGCAGCACGATCGGCGGCTGGATGCCGACCGGAAGCTGGCCGCGGATGGCGTTGGTCGCGGCGATCACCTGGGTCAGCGCCAGGCTGATGTCGGTGTCCTGGTAGAAATAGACCTTGGTGAGCGTGATGCCCTGCAGCGTCGTGCTCTCGATGTCGCGTATGCCGACCACGTTGTTCGAGATCGCGAGCTCCTCGTAGGAGGTCACGTAGTTCTGCATGTCGGGCGCGTTGAGGCCGGTATAGGTCCAGAGCACGGTGACGACCGGGATGTTGACCTCTGGCAGCACGTCCTTTGGCATCACCACGACGGCGCCACCACCGGCGAGCAGGATGAACACCGCCAGCACGTAGAACGTCACCCGGTATTTGAGCGCGAACGCGACCAGACCCACGCGGCGTTGATCCTAGGCATTGATCGCCCGGGAACGGCCGGGCCGCAGGAAGGTGGGTCGCGGTT
Source organism: uncultured Acetobacteraceae bacterium (assembly GCA_964246135.1). Taxonomy (GTDB): domain Bacteria; phylum Pseudomonadota; class Alphaproteobacteria; order Acetobacterales; family Acetobacteraceae; genus CAXTPV01. Next base: position 2,301 of record CAXTPV010000058.1, read on the forward strand.
CGCGCCGGCGCAACATCGGCGCGATGCGGCTTGCAACGGAGGCCCGGAATGCGACATTCTGCGACGACCGAAACCAACTGAAAGGAGGTGATCCAGTGTCTCATTGTCATTCGCGGACCCGTTGCGCCCAGACCTGGAACCTCGTCGCGGCCGTGTCTCTCGCGGCCGTCTGACCGATCCTCGTCGCGGCGGACCCAAATCCGCTGACAATGCCAAGGGGCCTCGGCGGCAACGCCGGGGCCCTTCGCATGTGCGGCGGTGACCGCGAGCACACCGTTGCCCGCTTGACGCCTGCGGGCGCCGCGAGCACTTGGCCCGCTCCATGAACGACCTCTTCTCGAACCCCGGCCACCCGAAGGGCAAGCAAGGCAAGGCCGTCGCCCGTGCGACTGGGCCAGACGACTACTCGGCGCACGATATCGAGGTGTTGGAGGGCCTGGAGCCGGTGCGACGGCGGCCCGGCATGTATGTCGGCGGCACCGACGAGGCCGCCTATCATCACCTCGCGTCCGAGATCATCGACAACGCGATGGACGAGGCGGTCGCCGGCCACGCCAGGGTGATCGAGGTGACGCTGGCCGCGGGCGACTGGTTCACGGTGCGCGACGACGGGCGGGGCATCCCGGTCGATCCGCATCCGAAGTTCCCCGGCCTCTCGGCGCTGGAGGTGATCCTCACCACGCTGCATTCGGGCGGCAAGTTCTCCGGCCGCGCCTACGCGACTTCCGGCGGCCTGCACGGTGTCGGCAGCTCGGTCGTCAACGCGCTGTCCGATCGGCTCGAGGTCGAGGTGGTGCGCGAGCGCACCCTGTGGCGGGTGGCCTACGAGCGCGGGGCGCCGGTTGGCCGCCTCGAGAAGGTCGGTCCGGCGCGCGGGCGCGGCACCACCATCCGGTTCCATCCCGACGCCGCCATCTTCGGCGACCACCATTTCGACCCGGCGCGGCTCTACCGATCGTGCCGCTCGAAGGCCTTCCTGTTCCGCGGCGTCGAGCTGCGCTGGCACTGCGATCGGACGTTGCTG
>CAXTPV010000058.1:3334-6635 GCA_964246135.1 uncultured Acetobacteraceae bacterium
GGCGACGGATTCCGGCGTGCCGGCCGAGGCGGTGCTGCATTTCCCGGGCGGGCTGCGAGACAGCCTGGAGGACGAGATCGGCGCCGACGGCAGGGTGGTCGAGCTCTGGGCCGGCGAGGCGACGCTGCCGGGCGGCCCTGGCGGGCAGGAGAACGGCCGCATCGAGTGGGCGCTCTGCTGGCGCGAGCCGGATGCCGACGGCAGCGCCCTGCTGCACTCGTTCTGCAACACGGTGCCGACCACCCAGGGCGGCACTCACGAGGCGGGGTTTCGCGCCGCGCTGCTGAAGGGCTTGCGCGCCTGGGGCGAGCACCGGGGCAACCGGCGCGCGAGCGCGATCACCGCCGACGATGCGATCGGCACGCTTGCCGCCAAGCTGTCGTTGTTCCTGCGCGAGCCCCAGTTCCAGGGGCAGATCAAGGAGAAGCTGACCAACCCGGAGGCGAGCCGCCTGGTCGAGGGTTCGCTCCGCGACCGCTTCGACCATTGGCTGGCCGGCAACCCGGCCCAGGCCGACACCCTGCTCGCGCACGTGATCGATCGCGCCGAGGAAAGGAAGCGCCTGCGGGATTTGCGCGACACCCCACGCAAGAGCGCCACCCGCCGGCTGCGCCTGCCCGGCAAGCTCACCGACTGCACCCGCGAGAACGCCGCCGAGACCGAGATCTTCCTGGTCGAGGGCGATAGCGCCGGCGGTTCGGCCAAGCAGGCGCGCAACCGCGAGACCCAGGCCATCCTGCCGCTGCGCGGCAAGATCCTGAACGTCGCCAGCGCCAGCACCGAGAAGCTGCGCGGCAATGCCGAGCTGCGCGACCTGGTGGAAGCGCTCGGCTGCGGCGCCGGCGACCGATACGACGCGGCGCGTCTGCGCTATGGCCGCGTCATCATCATGACCGACGCCGACGTGGACGGCGCCCATATCGCCTCGCTGCTGATGACGTTCTTTCATCGCGAGCTGCCGCTGCTGCTGCGCGACGGGCATCTGTTCCTGGCGCAGCCGCCGCTCTATCGCCTCACGCATGGCGGCCGCTCGGTCTACGCGATGGACGATGCCGACCTTGCGCGCAGGCGCAAGCGCGACTTCAAGCCGAACGCGCATATCGAGGTGAGCCGGTTCAAGGGTTTGGGCGAGATGCCGGTCGGCGACCTCAAGCGCACGACGATGGATCCGGCGCACCGCACGCTGCTCAGGGTCGAGGCGCCGACCGAGACGCTGCCCGAGACCAACGTGCTGGTCGACAGCCTGATGGGACGGCGGCCGGAGCTGCGCTTCGCGTTCATCCAGGAACGGGCGCGCACGGTCTCGGCGGGCGAGCTCGACATCTGACTGAAGTGATGGTTTCCAAAGGCCCCGGCCTTTGGCGGGTCTGGGCAGAGCCCAGCCTTCATCTTTCCTGAAGGCCATCCTAAAACCCGCCTGCGTCACTTCTCCTCGATGATCGCACGTCGGTCTTCTCGATCCGCGGCCGGCGCATCCGGTTCTCGTGCCAGGCGCCGCCCTCGTAGATGACGACCGGGGTGCCGTCGACCCAGCGGCCGATCCGGTCGGAGCGTGTTTTCAGCCATGACACCATCAGGTGCATCAGCCCGATCGTGCTGGCCGCGGCGTCGGCGGCCACCAACGAATGATCCTCGCCGAGCACGGCGGTGATGGCCGCGCCCGCGAACAGGGACAGCACGATCAGGTCGAACGGCGCCAGCTGGCTGGTGATGCGGCGTCCGATCAGGCGCACCACGATCAGCAGGATCCAGTAGGCCGCGGCGGCGCGCAGGATGACGTTCATGGCGGCACGATCTCGGTCCAGCGCCGCACGATGTCGGTGCCGATCACGATCGTCAGCGGATCGGGCCGATCTGCCCCGGCTTGCACTCAAGCCGCACCAGGTTGACTTGCGGCGTTCCGGCATCGAAGGCGAGCCGGATGCCGCCACGGGTCGGAACCGAGCCAGCCGGCCAGGCCGGCGAGCACGAACGCGCGGCCGAACAGCTCGACCCGAGACCAGTGGCGCTCGAACTCGGCGTCGGCGGCGATCTCGAACTCGTCGTTGATCCGTTGCGCGCCCCCGGGTGGAACCCTGATCATCGATGCCGTGGGTCGCTCCGCAGGGACGGCCGGGTTGCGCATGACGCGGCCGGTTCCAATCCTCTGACGCCAACAGGCAGGATGGATCGCGATCATGGAAACACGTCGCCTCGGGCATTCGGGGTTCTTCGTCCCGGCGCTCAGCTTCGGAACCGCGACCTTCGGCGGCTCCAACGAGTTCTTCCGCGCCTGGGGTTCGACCGACGTCGCGGAGGCGACGCGCCTGATCGACATCTGCCTCGACGCCGGCCTCAACATGTTCGACAGCGCCGACGTCTACTCGGATGGCCGCGCGGAAGAGGTGCTGGGCGCCGCGATCAAGGGGCGGCGCGACAAGGTTCTCATCTCGACCAAGGCGACGTTCCGGGCGGGACCGGGCGCCAACGACGTCGGCTCGTCGCGCGCCCACCTGACCCGGACGGTGGAGGCGGCGCTCAGGCGCCTCGGCACCGACACCATCGACCTGTTCCAGCTGCACGGCTTCGATGCGCTGACGCCGCCCGAGGAGACGCTCGGCACGCTCGGCGACCTCGTGCGCGCGGGCAAGCTCCGCTACGTCGGCTGCTCGAACTTCTCAGGCTGGCACCTGATGAAGTCGCTCGCGGTGTCCGAGCGCTACGGCCTGCCACGCTACGTCGCGCACCAGGCGTACTACTCGCTGGTCGGGCGCGACTACGAGCAGGAGCTGATGCCGCTCGGCCTCGACCAGGGCGTCGGCGCGGTGGTGTGGAGCCCGCTCGGCTGGGGACGGCTGACCGGCAAGATACGCCGTGGCCAACCGCTCCCCGAGACCTCACGCCTGCACAAGACCGCCGAGATGGGGCCGCAAATCCCCGACGATTACCTGTACGACGTGGTCGACGCGCTCCTCGCCGTCGGCGAAGAGGTCGGCCGCACGGTGCCGCAGGTCGCGCTGAACTGGCTGTTGCGTCGCCCGACCGTCGCCAACGTCATCATCGGCGCCCGCAACGAGGAGCAGCTGCGCCAGAACCTCGGCGCCGTCGGGTGGTCGCTGACGCCCGAGCAGGTCGCGCGGCTGGACCAGGCGAGCCATCGGACGCCGCCCTATCCGTATTGGCATCAGGCGGGGTTCTCGGAGCGGAATCCGGCCGTGGTTTGAACAGAAGGCCAGGGGCGCTGCCCCTGGACCCCCCGGGGGGGGGGGGGGGGCGGCCCCCGGGGGGTTGGGGGGGGCGGGGGGGGGGGGGGGGGGGGGGC
>CAXTPV010000058.1:6645-11586 GCA_964246135.1 uncultured Acetobacteraceae bacterium
GGCCCCGGCGGGTCCAGGGCAGCGCCCTGGCCTTCCTTCAGCGCCAGCATCGGTGCCCGCGCCTGAGTGAAGTGTTCGGTCGGCAGGCGCTGCTGGGCGAACGCGGTCACCTGGCCGTCGAACAGTGACGAGAAGCTGGTCGGGTGCACGCCCATCCAGAGGATGACGAGGGCGAGCGGCGCCAGGATCGCGAATTCGCGCGGGAGCAGGTCGGGGGTGATCGGGCGGGCGCCGCGTGAGGCCGGGTCGTACATCAGGCGGCGGAACAGGACGAGCATGTAGGCGCTTCCGAGCACCATCGCCGCGGCGGACAGGAGTGCGGCGATGACGCCGAGATGGATGGCGCCGATCACCACCAGGAACTCGCCGACGAAGCCGCCGGTTCCGGGCAGGCCGAGATTGGCCATGGTGAACAGCATCGCGAGCGTTGCCAGCATCGGCATGTGGCGGGCGGCGGCGGCGTGCTCGGCGATCGTGGTGGTGTTGGTGCGGCGTTCTAGGACGGACAGGGTGAAGAACAATCCGGCGATGATCACGCCGTGCGCGAGCATCTGGAACACCGCGCCGTCGATGCCCTCGGCGGTGAGGGTGAACAGGCCGACGGTGACGACGCCCATGTGCGAGAATGAGGAGAACGCGATCATCCGCTTGGTGTCGGTCTGGGCGAAGGCGATGATGGCGGCGTAGCTGATCGCGATCAGGCCGGATGCGATCATCAGCGGGGCGTAGTGCGCGGATGCGTCGGGCAGCATCTGGATCGCGAACCGGATCAGGCCGTAGCCGCCGGCCTTGCCGAGCGCGCCGGCGAACAGGATGAGGCCGCCGCCTGGGGCTTCGGCGTAGGCGTCGGGCAGCCAGGCGTGCAGCGGCCAGATCGGCAGCTTGACGCCGAACGCCGCGACGAAGGCCCAGAACAGCCAGCGTTGCATGGTCGGGCTGAAGCTGGTCTGCATCAGCACCGGCATGTCGGTGGTGCCGGCGGTGACCCACATCGCGATCAGCGCGAGCAGCATCAGCAGCGAGCCCGCAAACGTGAACAAGAAGAACTTGATGGCGGCGCGGGCGCGGCCGGCGCCGCCCCAGATGCCGATGATCAGCGTCGATGGGATCAGCACACCCTCGTAGAAGACGTAGAACAGCAGGAAATCGAGCGACACGAAGATGCCGATCAGCATCGTCTCGAACAGGAGCACGACGACGGCGAAGGCGCGACCGCTTTCGGTGGCGCCGGGCCCGGCGAGGAGCGCGAACGGTGCGAGGAAGGCGGTCAGCAGCATCAGCGCGAGGCTGATCCCGTCGACGCCGACATGATAGGAGATGCCGGTGCCGGGCAGCCAGGCGGCATGATCCTCGAACTGGAAGCCGCCGCGCGCCGGCGAGAACCCGATCCACACGATGACCGCGAGCACGAGCACCAGCAGGCTGGTCCCGAGCGCCAGAAGGCGCGCGGGCGCTTCGGCCGGCAGCAGGCTGACCGCGAGCGCGCCGAGCAGCGGCAGGAAGGTGATGATCGACAGGAGCGGCAGGTGCGTCACGTGAACTCCGATCCGGCGTTGGCGTGCGCGGCGGCGGCAAGCTATCGGCGGAGCCCCGCAAGGGCAAACCCCGGCGCCGTGGGAGCCTCGGCGCTTGCCTGATGTCGCGGTGACGCATGCGGCGTTCATCCGGCCGGGCACCAGCGCCTACCGGCGCGCCGTCTGCGGGTTGTGCGCGAGCGGGTTCGCGACCTTCGCGCTGCTCTACTGCGTGCAGCCGCTGCTGCCGGTGTTCTCGGCGCGGTTTGGGGTGACGGCCGCCGCCAGCAGCCTGTCGCTGTCGCTGGCGACGCTGGTGATGACGGTGTCGATCTTCGCGGCCGGCATCGCGTCGGAGCGGTTCGGCCGCAAGCGGGTGATGGCGCTGTCGCTGTTCGGCTCGGGCGGGCTCAACCTGCTCTGCGCGGCGTCGCCCGACTGGCCGACGCTGCTGGTGCTGCGCACGCTGGAAGGCGTGGTCGCGGGCGGGGTGCCGGCGGTCGCGATGGCGTATCTCGCGGAAGAGGTGCTGCCCGCGGGGCTCGGCACCGCGATGGGGGTGTATGTCGCCGGCAACGCGCTCGGCGGCATGCTGGGGCGGCTGCTGACCGGCGCGATCGCCGATGTCGCCGGCTGGCGAGCGGCGATGGCGGCGCTGTCGGCGCTGGGGTTTGCCGCCGCGGTCGCGTTCCTGATGCTGCTGCCGCCGTCGCGCAACTTCCGGCCGGCGCCGGCGCGTGGCCCCGCCTATCATGCCGCGCTGTTCGCACGATTGCTGCGGGCGCCGTTGCTGCCGTGGCTGCTGGCGTTCGGGTTCCTGATCGGCGGACCGTTCGTCACCATCTACAACTATGCGGGGTATCGCCTGGTGGCGCCGCCGTACCGGCTGAACCAGACCGAGATCGGCGCGATCTTTCTGGTCTATGTGTTCGGCATCGCCGGCTCGACCCTGTTCGGCCGCATCGCGGACCGAGCCGGGCGCGGGCCGGTGCTGATGGTCACGAGCCTGCTGCTTGGCCTTGGCGTGGTCGCGACCCTGGCGGCGCCGGTGCTCGCGATCATGGCCGGGATCGCGCTGCTGACGTTCGGCTTCTTCGGCGCCCACGCGGTCGCGAGCGCCTGGGTGGCGCGGCTGGGGCGCGATGCCAAGGGGCATGCTTCGGCGCTCTATCTGTTCAGCTTCTACGCCGGGCTCAGCATCGTCGGTTCGGCTGGCGGCGGCGCCTGGCAGCGTTTCGGCTGGCCGGGCATCAGCGTGATGGCGGGCGGCCTTGCGCTGTTGGCGTTCGTGGTCGCCGTTCGCCTGACACGCGCGACCAGGCCCGCCGCCGGCGCGGCTTGATGCCCGATGCGGCTTGATGCCCGATGCTGCTTGATGCGGTGCCGCCCGGCGTCCATTTTGCGCCGCCGCCGGGGGCGGCCGCGTCCAGCCCCGCAGGATCATCATGACACGCATCACGCTTGACCAGGCCGACCGCATCATCGAGGCGGCGTTCGCCAGAGCCGGCGAACTCGGATTAAAGCCGATGAGTGTCGCCGTGCTCGATCCCGGCGCCCACCTGATCGCGTTCCGACGCCAGGATGGCGCGTCGATCCTGCGGCCGCAGATCGCGATCGGCAAGGCGGCGAGCGCGCTGGCGCTCGGGGTGTCGTCACGCGCCATCGCCGCGATGGCGGCCGAGCGCGCGAGCTTCGTCGCCTCGCTCGGCCAGATCGCGCCGCACGGCATGGTGCCGGCGGCGGGCGGCGTGATCGTGGTCGATGTCGGCGGGGCGCCGCTCGGCGCGGTCGGCGTGACCGGCGACCTGCCGGACCAGGACGAGGCCTGCGCGCTGGCCGGGATCGCGGCGGCCGGGCTCACGGCCCAGGTAGGATGATCGCATGACCGAGTACGTGGACAGGAACGGGATCAAGGTCGCGGGCGTGCTCGCGTCCTTCATCGAGACGCGTGCGCTGCCCGGCACCGGGATTGATCCCGAGGCGTTCTGGGCGGGAGCGGCGGCGATTTTCACGCGGTTCGCGCCCGAGAACGCGGCGCTGCTGGCGATCCGCGACGCGATGCAGGCGGCGATCGACGACTGGCATCAGGCGCGACGCGGCCGACCGTTCGATCAGGTGGAGTACCAGGCGTTCCTGGGCGGGATCGGCTACCTGGTCCCTGAGCCGGCGCCGTTCGCGATCGACACCGGCGAGGTCGACCCCGAGGTGTCGGCGCTGGCCGGGCCGCAGCTGGTGGTGCCGGTGCTGAACGACCGCTTCGCGCTGAACGCGGCGAATGCCCGCTGGGGCAGCCTGTACGACGCGCTTTACGGCACCGATGCGGTGCCAGGGACGCCGTCGCCGGACGGCTACGACGCGGTGCGTGGCGCGCTGGTGATCGAGCGGGCGAAGACGTTCCTCGACGAGGCGGTGCCGCTCGCCGTCGGCAGCCACGCCGACGTGACCGGCTACGCGGTGGCGGACGGCGTGCTGTCGCCGGCGCTGGCCGACGCCACAGCATTCGCCGGCTATCGTGGCGATCCGGCGCGTCCCGACGCGATCCTGCTGCGGCATCACGGGCTGCACATCGAGCTTGCGATCGACCGGGCGCGGCCGACCGGTCGCGATGACAAAGCGGGCGTCGCCGACGTGACGTTGGAGGCGGCGCTCACCACCATCGTCGATTTCGAGGACTCGGTCGCGGCGGTCGACGCCGAGGACAAGGTCGCGGCCTACGCGAACTGGCTCGGGCTGATGCGCGGCGACCTCGAGGCACGGTTCGAAAAGGGCGGCCGGATGCTGACCCGGTCGCTCGCGCCCGACCGGGGGTGGACGGCGCCGGATGGCGGCGACTTCACGCTGCCCGGCCGCAGCCTGCTGTTCAGCCGCAATGTCGGGCACCTGATGACCAACCCCGCGGTGCTGCTGCGCGACGGGCGGGAGGCGCCGGAGGGCATCCTGGATGCGATCGTCACCACCCTGATCGGGCTGCACGATGTGCGCGGCGGGCGCCGCAACAGCAGGAAAGGGTCGATCTACGTCGTTAAGCCGAAGATGCACGGTCCCGACGAGGCGGCGTTCACCGACCGCTTGTTCGACGCTGTGGAGGATTTGCTCGGGCTCGCCCGACACACGGTGAAGATCGGGCTGATGGACGAGGAGCGCCGTACCTCGGCCAACCTCGCGGCGTCGATCCATGCGCTGCGGCACCGGATCGTGTTCATCAATACCGGCTTCCTCGATCGCACCGGCGACGAGATACACACCTCGATGCGGGCGGGCGCGATGGTGCGCAAGGAGAAGATGCGCGACAGTGCCTGGATACGCGCCTACGAGGACCGCAACGTGCGGATTGGGCTTGCCTGCGGGCTGGCGGGGCGGGCGCAGATCGGCAAGGGGATGTGGGCGGCGCCGGACCGGATGGCCGCCATGCTGGCGGCCAAGATCG
>CAXTPV010000059.1:0-11558 GCA_964246135.1 uncultured Acetobacteraceae bacterium
GCCCGCACCAGGGCGAGTTCGGGCAGCCGCGGACACGGAATATCGACCGCCTCGTTCCGCGACAGGATGTCGGGCGCGCCGCCGTCCACCACCTCGCGGGCACGCGCGACCGCGGCCGTGCCGAGGCCGGTGCCGGACGCCGCGACCAAGGTGAGCATAAAAGACGTCGGATCCTCTCCCCTCGAGGCAAAGCAAGGGGCTTTGCCCCGTCGATCCGCTCTGCGGCTCGATCCCGGCTACCCTTTGAAATCCTTTACTTCAAAAATGGGGCCTGGGGCCAACTGGCCCCAGCGGGTCGAGGGCGGAGCCCTCGCCTTACTTTTCCAATAGCCTGCCAGGCTTCGCCACGGTGACAGGGAACAGACATGAAAATCTCGGTCATCGGCATGGGCGCGGTCGGCACCGCGATCGTCGCCAGCCTGATGCTGATGCCGGAGATCACCGAGATCGTCGCGCTGAACCGCACCCGCGGCAAGGCGGAGGGCGAGGTGCTCGACCTACTGCACACCACCGCTTTCACCTACGCGCGAAATCCGGTGCTACGCGCCGGCGATCCTGCCGACCTCGCGGGCAGCGACATCGTGGTGATGAGCGCGAGCGCTCCCGTCGGCATCAAGCTGAGCCGTGACGAACTCCTGGGCGCCAACCACGACATCGTCCGCGCGCTAATGCCCGAGCTCGAACGGCATGCGCCCGACGCGATCATCCTCGTGGTCACCAACCCGGTTGATGTCGTCACCCAGCTGATGCTGCGCCATTCCGGCTTTGCGAGGCGCCGTATCATCAGCCTCGGCACGCTGATCGACACCGCGCGGCTGATGCGCCTGATCAGCGAACAAATCGACATCGATCCCAAGAACATCTTCGGCTACGTGCTCGGTGACCACAGCGAGACCTGCTTCATCCCATGGAGCCTCTGCAACGTCTGCGGCATGGACGTCGACGCGTTCTGCCGCCTGAACGGCCTGCCGGCCCTCGATCGGCCGCGGATGCAGCGTGACGTCGTCGACGCGGGCCTGGCCATCCTGCGACGCAAGGGCAACACCAACCACGGCATCAGCGCCAGCGTCTGCCGGCTGGTGCGGGCGATCATCGCCGATGAGAGGAGCGTGCTGCCGGTCGGCACGATGCTCGACGGCGAGTACGGCATCCGCGACACCGTGATGAGCGTCCCCTGCGTGATCGGCGCCGGCGGCGTCGAGCGGGTCGTGAACTGCGCCTTCACGGCCGCCGAAATCGACGATCTGCACATCTCCAGGCGGCATCTGCACCGGCTGCTGGAATCGGCCGGGAGCGTCGCGTCTCCACCCTGAGCTCTGGTCCATGCCTCATCGTCGCGGGCCCGACTGCGTCCGGGAAGTCGGCGCTGGCGCTGGCGCTGGCGCACGCCCTGGACGGCGTGGTGATCAACGCCGACGCCATGCAATGCGTCGCCGAGCTGCGCGTGCTGACCGCCCGCCCGAGTGCGGCCGACGAGGCGCTGGTGCCGCACCGCCTGTACGGCACCGGCAACGCCGCCGCGACCGGACACGCGGCGTCGTGGCGACGCGACGCCCTGCTGGCGATCGCCGCCGCCGGCGCGGAGGCCCGGCTGCCGATCCTTTGCGGCGGCACCGGGATGTACCTGGCCGCGCTGACCGGCGGCCTCGCCTCGATCCCGGCGATCGGCGTGCCCGCGCGCGCGCGGGCACGGGCAGAGCTTGCCGCCCTCGGCCCGGCGGTGCTGCACCCGCCACCGCAGCGACGCTGCGGCCAAGCGACGGCCAGCGGATCGCCCGCGCCTACGAGGTCTGGCTCGAGACCGGACGCGGGCTGCTCGACTGGCACCGCGCCCCCGCCTTGCCGCCCTCTCCCTGCCGGTTCGCGCTGATCCTGCTGCGGCCGACGCGGGCGACGCTACGTGACGCGATCACCGCCCGCCTCGACGCCATGCTTGCCGCGGGCGCGCTGGCCGAGGTCGAGGCGCTGCTCCGGCTCGGGCTCGATCCCGGGCTTCCGGCGATGCGGGCGCACGGCGTGCCCGAGCTCGCCGCCGTGCTGCGGGGGCAGAACACGCTCGCCGACGCGCGCCGCCGGATCATCACCGCGACGGTGCGCTACACTCGCCGGCAGGAAACCTGGTTCCGTCACCACACGCTGGCGCCCGCCTCGCGAACGCTCGTCATTGACAAGCCTGTGACCGATTTTGAGCAACAAATGCAAACCCTGGCCTGGGTGCGTGATGTATTGTTGCGCAATCCGGGTTGACGTCGTGCCTCGACCCGCCTAGTTCCCGCTCCCGCAGGCTGACACGGAGGCTTGGCCATGGACACCGGCATGACCGCCGACCCGACGCTCGACGAACCAGGCGGCACCATCGCGCTCACCGGCGCCGAGGTGCTGATCCGGGTGCTGGCGGCCCAGGGCGTCGACGTGGTGTTCGGCTATCCAGGCGGCGCGGTGCTGCCGATCTACGACGCGCTGTTCCGCCACGGCGCGATCCGGCACGTGCTGGTGCGGCACGAGCAGGCGGCGGTGCACGCCGCCGAGGGCTACGCGCGTTCGACCGGACGGGTCGGCGTCGTGCTGGTGACCTCGGGGCCCGGCGCCACCAACGCGGTGACCGGGCTGGTCGACGCGCTGATGGACAGCGTGCCGATCGTCTGCCTGACCGGCCAGGTGCCGACGCACCTGATCGGCAACGACGCCTTCCAGGAGGCCGACACCACCGGCATCACCAGGCCGGCGACCAAGCACAACTACCTGGTGCGGCGCGGCGAGGATCTGGCGCGCGTGCTGCACGAGGCGTTCACCATCGCGCGGTCCGGCCGCCCCGGCCCGGTGGTGGTCGACCTGCCGAAGGACGTGATGATCGCCGACGCCCCCTACCGCCCGGCCTCGGACGCGCCGCACCGCTCGTACCGCCCGGTGCGCGAGCCCGACGCGGCCTCGATCGCCGCCGCGGTCGCGATGCTGCGCGAGGCCAGGCGGCCGATCATCTATGCCGGCGGCGGCGTGATCAACGCGGGGCCCGCGGCGTCGTCGCTGCTGACCGAGTTGGTCGAGACCACCGGGTTCCCCTGCACCAACACGCTGATGGGGCTGGGCGCGCTCGCGGCGAGCCATCCCGCGTTCCTCGGCATGCTCGGCATGCACGGCACCGTCGAGGCCAACCTCGCGATGCATGGCAGCGACGTCATGCTGTGCGTCGGCGCGAGGTTTGACGATCGCGTCACCGGCCGCGTCAACGCGTTCGCGCCGGGCGCGCGCAAGATCCACATCGACATCGATCCCTCTTCGATCAACAAGAACGTACGCGTCGACCTCGCCGTGATCGGCGATGCCGGACGTGCGCTGGCGCTGATCCTGGACGGCTGGCGGGCAAGCGCCACCCCGACCGATCACGCGTCTCTTGCCGAGTGGTGGCGGATGATCGACGGCTGGCGCGAGACGAAGTGCCTCGCCTACGCCCAGGACATGGCGCCCGACGCCGTGATCAAGCCGCAGCACGCGATCGCCCGCCTCGACGCGCTCTGCCGCGCCTCGGGGCGCGACACCTTCATCACCACCGAGGTCGGGCAGCATCAGATGTGGGCGGCCCAGCATGTCGGCTTCGAGCGGCCGAACCGCTGGATGACCTCGGGCGGCCTCGGCACCATGGGCTACGGGCTGCCGGCGGCGATCGGCACCCAGGTCGCGCATCCGGACGGGCTGGTGATCGACATCGCCGGCGAGGCAAGCATCCTGATGAACATCCAGGAGCTCGGCACGATGGCGCAGTACCGCCTGCCGGTTAAGGTGATGATCTTGAACAACCGCTGCATGGGGATGGTGCGCCAGTGGCAGGAGCTGCTGCATGGCGGCCGCTACGCCGAGAGCATCACCGAGGCGCTGCCGGACTTCGTCCGCCTCGCCGAGAGCTTCCACGCTCACGGGCTGCGGGTGTCGAAGCTGGGCGCGCTCGACGCGACGCTGGCCGACATGATCGCCCATCCCGGGCCGGTGATCTGCGAGGTGGTGGTCGACGAGCACGAGAACTGCTTTCCGATGATCCCGTCTGGCGCCGCGCACAACGAGATGATCCTCGGCCCGGGCGACGAGGGGCAGGCGCGCCGCATCACCAACGAGGGTCTGATGCTGGTATGACGATGCGCCGCCTCCCCTTGGTGCTGGTGCTGGCCGCGTCATCCGGCGCGGCCAGCGCCGGCAGCCTGCGCGTCTGCGCGAGCGACCTCGTGAACTTCGACGACACGCCGGCGCTCGCGGTGCCGGGCGGCCTGATCTTCACCGAGTGGGGCTCCGCCTCCGGCGACTTGCGACAGATGCGGCTTGATCCGAACTATCCGCCGGCGCGGCGGAGCGGCCAGGGCGCGCTGGTCACGACCGGCGAGGTGACGCTGACGGCCGACGCGCCTTGTGCGCTGGCGCCGGCGCGTGCCCTGGTCTCACCCCGCCACGGCTGGCGCACGGCGATGATCGATCCCGCCGCGAACACGGTGTTCGAGGCGGCCGACACGCTCGACGGCAGGCAGGGCGACGGCAGGCAGGGCGACAGCGGCCAGGGCGACACCTACGCGCTGCTCACCATGAACGCGCTGGCGGCGCGTCCGGTCGAGTCGATCGGCAATCCCCAGAGTATACCCTGAGGCAACGCCATGGCAGCGCCGCTTGCGCCCGAAATCGAACGCAGCGCCACGATCTCGGTGCTGGTCGAGAACGAGAGCGGCGCGCTGGCGCGGGTGATCGGGCTATTCGCCGGCCGTGGCTACAACATCGACAGCCTGACGGTGGCACCGGTCGACGAGCTGGGCGAGCGGTCGCGCATCAACATCGTGACCTCGGGCACGGAAATGATAATCGCGCAGATCAAGGCGCAGCTCGACCGGCTGGTGCCCGTGCATCGCGTCGCCGACCTCACAGCGGACGGCCCGCACGTCGCCCGCGAGATGGCACTGATCAAGGTGGTCGGCGCCGGCGAGGATCGCTCGGAGGCGCTGCGGATCGCCGACGCCTTCCGCGCGCGAACCGTCGACACCACCCGCGGCAGCTTCGTGTTCGAGCTCACCGGCGCCACCGACAAGCTCGACGCGTTCATCGACCTGCTCCGCCCGCTCGGCCTGACCGAGATCTCCCGCACCGGCATCGCCGCGATCGCCCGCGGCACCAGGACGATATGAGCGTGGACGACGCAGAGCGGCGCAAGCTGTTAAACGACCATGATCTTCGAGCTATCGTCGAACAGAGCGTGAGCATCCGTCACGCTGATACGGTAAGCCTTGCGAGCCTAGCCGTCGGCGCAACGATCATAGGCGCGGGGCCAAAAGCCAACATCCTCGTTGTTCATGCCGCTCATGCCGCGAACCTTTTCCACCCGATGCCGGTCGCATTCCTACTGCCATACGTCCTTGGAGCCGTTCTTATCGTGCTGAGTGCGGCCGTCGAGCGGAGAGCGCGCGACGCAGCACGACGTATGTGCCGACTGTATCGCGGACTGGTCGAAAGAACGGCCTACAGATCCAGGACATCTCTCCAATCGAGGATGTCGACCTTACTGGCGAACGCCCTCGCGGGATCCGTATCCCGATCATCGCCTTCGCTCTCGGCGCCGCCGTGGCGCTTGGCGCGATACTGCTCGGCGTCGCGGCTGGCCAGACGCACTAGAAAGGAAAGACCCACCCATGAGAGTCTACTACGATCGCGACGCCGATGTCGGGCTGGTCAAAGGCAAGAGGGTGGCCGTGATCGGCTACGGCAGCCAGGGCCACGCGCACGCGCTGAACCTGCGTGACAGCGGCGTCCGCGAGGTGATGATCGGGCTGCGGCCCGGCTCGGGTGGTGCTGCGAAGGCCGAGGCGGCGGGGTTCCGGGTGCTGCCGCCCTCCGAGGCGGCGGCAACCGCCGACCTCATCATGGTGCTGACCCCAGACGAGGGTCAGGGCGACCTCTATGCCGCCGATCTCGGACCGAACATGCGGCCGGGTGCGGCGCTCGCCTTCGCGCACGGCCTCAACATCCACTTCAACCTGATCGAGCCCAGGACCGACATCGACGTGTTCATGGTGGCGCCCAAGGGTCCGGGCCATACCGTGCGGTCGGAATACGAGCGCGGCGGCGGCGTGCCCTGCCTGATCGCGATCGCCCAGGATGCGTCGGGCAACACGCATGACATCGCGCTCTCCTACGCATCGGCGATCGGCGGCGGCCGCGCCGGCATCATCGAGACCAGCTTCCGCGAGGAATGCGAGACCGATTTGTTCGGCGAGCAGGTGGTGCTCTGCGGCGGCCTCGTCGAGCTGATACGCGTCGGCTACGAGACGCTGACCGAGGCCGGCTACGCGCCGGAAATGGCCTATTTCGAGTGCCTGCACGAGGTCAAGCTGATCGTCGACCTGATCTACGAGGGCGGCATCGCCAACATGAACTACTCGATCAGCAACACCGCCGAGTATGGCGAGTACGTCACCGGGCCGCGCATCATCACCGCCGAGACCAAGGCCGAGATGAAGCGGGTGCTGGCCGACATCCAGAGCGGCACCTTCACCCGCAACTGGATGCTCGAGAACAAGGTCAACCAGACCGGCTTTAAGGCGTCGCGCCGGCGCGCCGCGTCCCACCCGATCGAGCGCGTGGGGGCGAATCTGCGCGCGATGATGCCGTGGATCGGCAAGAACGCGCTGGTCGACAAGGCGCGGAACTGACGCCGCGCGCTTACAGCTCGACCATCGACGCGAGAAGCAGCCTGGCGGCGAACGGGTTCGCCTCGCGATAGAGCGGATAGACAGCATCGACCCTGCGGTCGATGCTGGCGATGTCGAGAAAGGCGGCACCGCCGGCCCGCTCCACGTCCTCGGCCCGAAGCCGCACCGGCGCGAACCCGGGCGCGGCGCGGTCCGATAGCAGCGCATCGCCGCGTGCGCGCAACCGCACGACCCCCGCCAGCCCGATCCGGTGATAGCTCATCGTCTCGCTCTCCAGCCCCGGCACCACGACCTTGACCGCGCGGACCGCCGAGCCCGGCGGCGAGGCGTCGATCCAGAGGATCTCCCGGCCCGACGCCGCGAGGCTGGCCGCTAGCCAGTCGAGCCGGTGCCCGCTGCCGTCCATCGCTCCCGCCGGCGTGTCGGGCAAGCCTGAGAACGGCACCTCGTCGCGGCGCAGGAACACTCTGCCTTCGAGGCGACGGCGCAGCTCGGCGGCGTCCTGCCCGATCCAGTCCGCCATGGTGGCGACCGCGCGCGCCTCTTCGCCGCCCGCTTCGGCGACCTCCATCTGACGACGGAACGAGGCGGGTGGCAGCACGTCGCGCAGGCGGCCGATCGGTCCGTGCGTCGCGACCTTGCGTGAGCGCGAGCCGATGAACTCGAGCACCGCCTTGCGCAAGCCACGCATCCGGTCGGGATGGGCGGCCTCGCCGCAAGCGGTGATCTGGATCGCGTCCTCGACCGGGCCGTGATCATCGCCGACGACGTAGAGGTTGGCGATGCCGCCCTCGGTCGAGGAAAGCTTGACGGTGACGTCGATCGAGGCGTCGCGCAGCAGCGCGAGCAGGCCCGCGACGTCGTCGGGCAGCGCCTCGTCGAGCGTCACCACCCGGCCCTGGTCGAAGGCGCGGTAGGTGAGCACGTTGCCGTCCCGCTGCAGCAGCTCCATCACCCCGTGCGACAGCGCGTGCGCGAGGTCGAGGCCGGCGCCAAGCCCGTTGGTGATCGGCGTGATCAGCGCGGGACGGCCGTGCAGCTGGTCACGGCCGATCGCAAGCCACTCGGCCGGCACCAGCACCGCCTCGTCGGTCGGGTAGCGACGCGCCGGCAGCCAGGCACGCGCATCGTCGGGATGGTAGGGCGAGCCGGCCGGCAGGCACAGCGTCAGCGGATCGGCGACCCCACGCCCGCCATAACGGGCAACCAGATCGCGATAGCTGGCCTCGACCACGGGCTGGCGCTTCACCCAGGCACCGACATGCACCTCCTCGCAGAGCTCGCCGAGTGCCCCGGTCGCGGCCTCCTCCTCGCCCAGGCCGTAGCCGTGGCCGATCACGGTCGGGCGGTCGGGCGAGATCAGGTTCGCCTGCACCACCGGAACGCCGAGCCGGTCAAGCCCGTCGATCCGGAACACGGTGGTCTCGCCATGGCCGGCAAGGCTCGCGCGGAAGGTCGCCGCGATGCCGGCCCGATCGAGCCTCATGCGCGAACCCCTTCCGGCAACCAGAGTCGCTTCCCGGACGCCGCCTGCCCGACATCCAGCATCATCCGCAAACCGTCCGACACCGGCACCAGGCAGTCATGGCCTAGCGTCGCCGCCATCAGGGTCGGATCGCCGCGGGAGTGCAGGATGTCACCGGTCTTGGCCGGCCCCTCATGCAGGCGCACGCGCCTGCCGGCGAGGCCGCTCAGCGTGAGCGCGAGTTCGGCGATCGAGATCGAGACGCCGGTGCAGACGTTGAGCACCGGCGGCGCCTCGCGTATCCGCGCCATGCCGGCGAGCATCATGCGAACGACATCGGCGACGTAGACGAAGTCGCGGGTCTGACGGCCGCCGCCATCCAGCACGATCGGCTCTCCCTGGGCCAGACGGTGGCGGAACAGCGAGATCACGCCGGCATAGGGCGAGCTGCCGTCCTGGCGAGGCCCGTAGACGTTGAACAACCTGAGCCCGAGCGTCGGCGTGCCGAACGATTGGCGCGCGACGCGGGCGTGAAGCTCGCCGCCGAGCTTGTCGCAGCCATAGGCCGATAGCGGGACGGTGGGATCGGATTCCGCCAGCGCGTCACGCACGGCGTCGCCATAGACGGCGGCCGACGAGGCATAGACCACCGGCACGCGGCCGGCGCGGGCTGCTTCCAGCACGATCACGGTGCCGGTCTGGTTCACGCCATGGGCGCGGCTCCACTCCTCGACGCAGCGCCGGACCGACGCGATCGCGGCCAGGTGGAACACGCCGTCGGCGCCATCAACCGCGCGCCCGACCAGCGCCCGGTCGGCGACCGAGCCGCGGATCAGCGTGGCGTCGCGCGAAAGGTTGTCGCTGCTACCGGTCGACAGGTCGTCGATCACCCGAACCCGGTCGCCGCGCGCGAGCAGGGCATCGACCACATGCGAGCCGATGAACCCCGCGCCACCGGTCACCAGCCAGGTCTTCACGCGGCGGCCCCCCGCCAGCCGGCCAGCGCCGAGGCGTCACCCACGCGGAACCGCTCGGCGTCGACGCCCCCGCCTTCCGCCCGCGCGAGCAGGGCGATCGCGTCCATCGCCGCCGACGCGCCGCCGAACTGGTATCCGAGCTGGGTGGCGTAGCAGGCGGCGGCGCGCTGCTTGCGCGACAGCGCCGCCTGGGCAAGCGGCAGAACGAGGTCGGCCGGCGCCGAGGCCGCGACGCGGTCGTCGGGCAGGGCCCCGGGCTCGCGTATCACATAGGGGGTGTCGCGATAGAACCCGAACCCGGCGCCCTCGTGGCGGACGCCGAACAACGCGTCGAGCAGGCACAGATGATCGACATGCCGGCCGCAACCCTGCGGCGCCAGCACCAGATCGGCCGCCGCCAGCAATGGCGCGAGAAGCTCGGCGAGCGGGCCCGCGATCAGGTCGTCAGGGCGGCGCGGCCCGAACAGGGCGGCGACGCTGTCATAGCCCCGGTGCGGCGCCTCCGGCAGGTCGAGCAGCATTTGCTCGGCCCCGAGCATCGCGCAGGCGGCGCGATCCTCCGACCTCCGCCGCGCCATGTAGTCGATGTCGTCGGCGAGCCCCTTGTCGCGCTGGCAGGCGAGCGCGAAGCCGGCCGCCGGGTGGACCCCGCGGGTGAACGCGGTCGCGATCACGACGCGCCAGCCGGCCTCGGCAAGGCTGGCCGCGACCCCGCCACAGGAGAACGCGACGTCGTCGAGATGCGGTGACAGCAGCAACGCGGTGCGCCCGCCGCTCATAGCAGATGCGGCGACGCGCGGAACCGGCACGCATCGCGCGGCAGATCGGTCGCGACATCATCGAGGCGGGTGCCCGCCACCTCGGCATAGACCCGCATGATCCGGTCCGCGACCACCGGCCAGGCATAGACGGACCGCGCCTCGGCGAGCGCCGTGCCGGCCAGGCGTCGGCGCAGCGCCGGATCGGTGATCAGCCGCCGCAGCCCGCCGGCCAGCGCCGGCACGTCGCCCGGATCGCCGAGCAGCCCGTTCTCGCCGTCGCGCAGGCAATCGATCACGCCGACCGCCCGGCACGACACGGTGGCGAGCCCCGACGCCATCGCTTCGAGGATGGTGTTGGAGAACCCCTCCGCGTAGGTGGGCGAGACGAAGATGTCAGCGCCCCGGTAGGCCTCGGGTGCCTGCTCGTAATCGACATGCCCGCCCATGGTGGTGAGGCGATCGAGCCCGGTGGCGACCAGGCGGCGGCTGGTCTCGTCGAGATCGGGACCGATGCCCGAGACGCGCAGCGTGAACGCCAGCCCCTCGTCGCGCAGCACCGCCAGCGCGTCGATCATGTCGAACACGCCTTTCCGCGCGTCGACCCGGCCGTGATAGAGCAGCACCGGCGGTAGCGACGGATCGCGCGCCGACGCATCGGGCACGAAGCGGGCGGTGTCGACCGCTCCCGGCACGATGGTGAAGCGCTCAGGCCTGGTGCCAAGACGCTCGCTCACTTCGTCCGCGAACGAGCGGCAGCCGATCAGCACCGCGCTCGCATGGTCGAGCACGCGCGTCATCGCCAGGCGATGCGCCTCGCAGCACGATCCGACCCAGTGGCCGTCGCCGCCCTGAATCGACACCACCACCGGCAGCCCGAGCGCGCGTCCTGCGAGCAGCGCCGCCCACCCGGTCGGGTAGCCGTACTGCGCGTGCAGCAGGTCGAACGGCAGCAGCGCGTGCTCGCTTTCGATGGTCTCGATCATGACATCGATGTCGCGCTCGAAGTCGCCGCTCTCGGCCTCGCCGGTCTGCGCGAGCCCGATCACCCGCACGCCGGCAACCGCGGGCGGCGGGCCGCCGCCGTAGACGCCGCGGCCGAACGCGTCGTCCCGATACTGGCTGATCATGGTGACGTCGTGCCCGGCCTCGACCAGGCAACGGAGCAGGTTGAAGGCGTAGACGCTCATCCCCGAGATCGCCGGAAAGAAGCGACGGCTGACGAAGCACACCCGCATCAGGCCGCCGCCTCGGCCAACCGCAGCGCGTCCCGCGACGCCGGGATCATCTTGTCGGCACGGTGGCTGTCACGCGACAGCTCGACGCAGACCAGGCGACCGAACCCAATCCCGCGCAGCGATGCGAGGCAGGCCGGCAGGTCGATGTCGCCCTCGCCGAACGGCAGATGCACGTGCTCGCCGCGCCGCATGTCCTCGATGGTGACGGTGCCGAGCCGGCCGGCATGGGCAAGCACGGCGTCCGCCGGCTCGATGTCGCCGGTGACCAGGCAGTGGCCGAGGTCGAGCGCCAGGCGCAAGGTCGGGAACTCGCGGGCGAGCGGCGCGAACTCGGCCACCGTCTCGACCAGCATGCCGGGCTCGGGCTCGAGCGCGACGGTGACGCCGAGCGCATCGGCGCGGGCGACCACGGCGGCGATGCCGGCGCGCAACCGGTCGTGCGC
>CAXTPV010000060.1:0-11522 GCA_964246135.1 uncultured Acetobacteraceae bacterium
GGCCGACATCGCCGACGCGGCGGCGGCGCTCCGCGCACTCGCCGACGATCCCGGCCGGCGTCAGGCGCTGGGTGCGGCCGCCGAGGCAAGGGCGAGGCAGCGCTTCGGCACCGGCGCGCTGCGCGACGCGTTGGCACGCGCGGGGATCAGGGTCGCTTGAGGGTCCTGGTCTGGCAATGGGGCCGGTTTGGTGCCGGTCCGCGCGTCGCGGTCGAGCTCGCGCAGGGGCTGCGGGTGGCGGGCGCCGACAGCGTCGTGCTCTCGCTCGCCGAAGGGGCCGAGATACTGACCCACGCGGCACCCATCCGTTGCGAGCTGACGGTGCCGACCTACGACACGCCGCTCGGTTTTGGTTACCGCCTGCTGACCACGCCGGTCTGGCGCCGGGCGCTTGCCGAGAAGGTCGGCGCCTGGGCACCGGACGTCGCGGTCTGCGCGATGCCGGGGCTGCTCGACCTCGCGATGGCGGATGTGCTGGCCCGAGGCCGGATCCCGTTCGCCGTGATGGTGCACGACGCCGACCTGCATCCCGGTGACGGCATCCCGCTGCAGATGCGCGTGCAGCGCCGGCTGATGGCGCGCGCCGACGCGCTCGTCACCCTGTCGCGACACGTCGAGCAGCGGGTGCGTGAGCAGGTCGGTCCGGCCCGGACGCTGCTGCGCGCGCGCCTGCCGCCATTCGACTTCGGACCTGTGCCGCCGCCTTCCATGCGGCCTGGTCCGCTGCGCCTGCTCTCGTTTGGTCGCCTGCTGCCCTACAAGGGGCTGGACCTGTTGGCCGAGGCGCTCGCGCGGCTGCCCGACGCCGAACTCGCGGTCCGGGTGGTGGGGCAGGGGCCCGAGAGCGAGACGCTGGCGCGGTTGCGGGCGCTGCGATCGGTCTCGGTCGAGAACCGCTGGGTGCCCGAGCACGAGATCGCGGCGCTGCTCGCCTGGTCGGACGCGGTCATCCTGCCCTATCGCGAGGCCAGCCAGAGCGGCGTCGCCGCCGCCGCGATCTCGGCGCGCCGGCGCGTGATCGCGACCCGGG
Organism: uncultured Acetobacteraceae bacterium; assembly: GCA_964246135.1. GTDB lineage: Bacteria > Pseudomonadota > Alphaproteobacteria > Acetobacterales > Acetobacteraceae > CAXTPV01. The sequence goes on from CAXTPV010000060.1 coordinate 1,031, forward strand.
TGGGCGGTCTCGCCGAGCAGTTCCGTGGCGAGGCGCTCGCGCTGATGTGCGAGCCGGAGCCGGCAAGCATCGCGTCGGCCATCACCAGGCTGCTCGACGAACCGGCGATCGATCCGGCCGCGAGCGTCCCGTTGCCCGGATGGCAGCCGGCCGCGGACGGGCTGCTTGCGCAGCTCAGCCAGGCGTTCGGCCCGTTCCGGTCGTCGCGCGCCGGCATCCGATCCTCGCTGGCCTGGCCGCGGCGCCGCGCGACCGCTTAGGAACGCGTTAGAAGGAAGCTGAAGCAAGGCGAGGGCTCTGCCCTCGACCCGCTGGGGCCGGTCGGCCCCAGACCCCATTTCATGAAGTAAAGGACTTCAACGGCTCGCCCTGGATCGAGCCGCAGGGCGGGTCGATCGGACACCCCTTAGCTTGGTGACGCTTCGAACAGCGCGTTGGGCACTTTTCCGCAGCCTGTCAGCGCCGGTTCCGGCCTGATCGAGTCCCAGCCTGATCGAGCCAAGGACTTGATCGCCTAAACCCCCTGTTAAGCCGACCCGGCCATTCTGTCTGGCATCGCGGCTGGCCATCGAGCGCCTGGCAGGTCGCGACACGTCAGCAGGCGGATCGCGGCAATGCCGTTCGTTGGTCTCCTCGTAGGTGGCACATGCGCATCGGCTTGAGGATCGCCGGCGGCTTCGTGTTGACCATGCTGCTGACCGCGGTGGTGGCGGTGGTCGGCTGGACCGGATTGCGGAGCTACAGCGTTCACGTCGCCACGTCCTCGCTGGCGCAGATGCTCGTGCGCGACATCGGGCGCCTGAACCTCGATACCGAACAGGTCGTCCAGGGCGCGCCGCCACGTCTCGCCTCCGACGCCTTGCGCAAGGTCAAGTCCGAGACCGCGCGGCTGATGGCGCGGTCCGGGCCCGACGACGTGGATGCGGACAGCAGCAACGACCTGCTGTCGAGCCTTGCCTCCTATGAACAGAGCATGTCGATCTTCGTGACCGACGACGCCATCAAGACCAGAAAACACCTGGAACGCGCGGACGTCGCGGGTCAGCTCATAGCTGTAACCAGGCAGGTCTCGCTGCTGCAGGCCAGCCAGTTCGACTCCGCGATCGGCGCGCTGACCGACACCGCGATCGACCTCAAGGTCCGGGCCGCGATCCTGGAGGTCGGATTGCAGTTGCAGGACGCGTTGTCCGGCTTGGCCGCCGACACCACGCGCTACCTGGCGCGGCGAGATCAGGGCAGCCGGAACGCGCTCCTGCTCTTGCTCAATGCCGTCGACACATCGCTTGATGACGCGGCGCTCCGTTTGCCTTCGAACAACCAGATCGAGCCGGTTCGCCTCGCGGCCAGGACCTACCGGCTGATGCTCGGTGCGCCGCGCCAGGCCCCGGACGCGGACCTGCTCGCCGCGTCAGACAAGCTCCAGTTTGCCGGCAACATCCTGTTCGCCAAGTTCGACGCCGGCATCCTGGACACGGTCGACAACCTGAATGCCGCGCGCGATCAGGCGGCGGCGTCATCGGCTGCCCGGCAGGCGGCGCAGGCGATCATCGCCGTGAGCCAGCAGGTCGGGAGCGCCGAGGCGAAGTTCCTCCGAAACGGCGATGGCGCCGCGGCGGACGAAGTCCGTCGGGACACCGCGACCATGACGTCGCTTGTCGAAGCCGTCGCGACGAACGTGCCCGACGCCTCGCTTCAGAGAATGTTTGCCCGGCTCCGGCTACGCATCTCGACCTATGACCGCGACTTCGAGGCGATCGTGAGCGCGCAGGAGGCGCAGGTCTGGCTGCTCCGGCGGATACGTTCGAGCATGGACAGCATGCTCGCCGCCGCCGACCGGCTTGACGAGGACCAGCTCCGCCGGATGGCCGAGGAACGGCGTGCGGCAAACCGGCTGATCTATGGCGGCACGGTCATGGCACTGCTCATCAGCATAGTGCTGTCCGCCGTGATCACCCGCAGCATCACCCGCCCGCTCGGCAGTATTGTCGCCGTCATGCGGCGACTGGCCGATGGCGAGCTGGTCGCCGCCATTCCTGGCGGTGGTCGCCGCGATGAGCTGGCCGATGTTGCCCGTGCCGTCACCATCTTTCGGGACAACGCGGTCGCGATGGACGGGCTGACGCAGAAACTTGACCGGGCTCGCCTGCAACAATTGGCCGATGTCTCGTTCGAGGGCATCCTGATCCACGACAAGGGTGTGATTCTCAACGTGAACGAGGCGATCTGCCTTCTGCTGCGACGATCCAGAGCCGATCTCATCAACCACGATCTCCGCGAGTTCGCCGCCGCCTCCGATCACGAATGGATCAAGCGGAGCGAGGAACCGAGCGCCAACGAAACCATCATCGGCGAGGTCGAGCTTTTCGATCGCGGTGGCCGAGCCATTCCGACCGAGTTCCACGCGCGTCGTATCGATTACAGCCTGCGACCCGCGACCGCCGTCGCGGTGCGGGATCTGACCTCCCGCCGGCAGGCGGAGGCGAAGCTGGTCCACCTCGCGAGACACGATCCGCTGACCGGTCTACCCAATCGATTTTTCTTCCGCGAGCGCCTGGCGCAGGCGCTCGAGACAGCGGAGCGCGAGGGTCTCGCCGTGCTCTGCCTTGATCTCAACCGCTTCAAGGCGGTCAATGATCAGCTCGGACACGCGGCCGGCGATGACCTGCTGACGGAGGTCTCTCGGCGGCTATCCTCGATGATGCGATCGGGCGATACCGCTGCCCGCCTGGGCGGCGACGAGTTCGCCATCATTCTGGTGGGTCCGGAGCCGACCAAGCACGCGACGCATCTCTGCGATCAGATCATCACGCGCCTCGCCGAGCCTTTCGCGATCAGAGGCCGGCAGGTGGTCATCGGCGCCTCGATCGGCGTCGCCCTGCATCCGGCGCATGGCGTCGACGGGCCGGCCCTGATGCGAAGCGCGGACATCGCGATGTACTGCGCCAAGGCGGACGGGCGAAGCATCTCCAAACTCTATGACACCGAACTCGACGAGCGACTACGGGAACGTCACGCGCTTGAGAACGACCTGCGACAGGCACTCGACCGATGCGAGCTTGAGCTTCATTACCAGCCGCTGGTGTGCTGCCGCACCGGACATGTCACTGGCTTTGAAGCCTTGTCGCGCTGGACTCATCCGCAACGTGGGCCGGTGTCGCCGCATGACTTCATCCTGGTCGCCGAGCAGACCGGTCAGATCGACCGTCTCGGCCTCTGGGCCTTGCAGACGGCGTGCGCCGAGGCGGCGAGCTGGGCAAGCGGGCTCGACATCGCCGTCAACCTGTCGCCGGTGCAGTTCCGGCAAGCTGACCTGCCACGCCAAGTGGCCGAAATCCTCTCGCGAACCGGCCTGCCGGCGGAAAGGCTGGTGATCGAGGTGACCGAAGGCGTGCTGATCGACGACACCGACCTTGCGTTGTCGTCACTGACGGAAATCAAGCGGCTCGGTGTCCACATCTCGCTCGACGACTTCGGAACCGGCTACTCCAGCTTCAATTACCTGCAACGTTTCCCGTTCGACAAGATCAAGATCGACAAGTCCTTCATCAGTGCGCTCGGCCAGACGCGGGAGTCGATCGCGATCGTCCGGGCCATCATCGCGCTCGCCGGGGGGCTGGGTCTGAGCATCGTTGCCGAGGGGGTCGAAACCCGGCATCAGCGCAGGATCCTCGAGGAGGAGGGTTGCACGCTGCTGCAAGGCTACCTGCTCGGCCGGCCGATGCCGCGAACGGCCTTGCCGGCGCTGGTCGCCGCCGATGAGGAGATCGTTGGCTGACCGCGCGTATCGTTCAGGATGTCAGCTTGCGGGTGCCGGCGGTGCGCTCGATCATCCGCAGCCGGGCTTCGGTGTCGGAGGTCTGGCAGACCAACACCGACCGCAGCCCCACCCCGGCACGCCGCTTGCGCCCCCAGAACTCGTCCGGCAACTCAGTCACGACGTCCACGCCAAGGTTGAGCATGATCGGACGGTCATCGCCACCCGCCGGCCCGAGCGCCGAGAGGGGAACATGCAGGCGTAATTGCCGTTTCTCTCCTTCTCGCAGCGGCAGGCGGATGAGGCGAGCGGCGCCAAGCTTGACCTGAAGAATAGTCGGTGCCGGCGGGCTTTCGACCTCAAGGTAGATCAGCAGGTCGGCGTCCGGATCAGGAAGCTCGGGCACATGAAATGCGAGCCTCGCGTCCCGCGCGGCGGTCCAGGTGATCTCGTCTTCCATTCTGTTCCAGTCGAGCCCATGGCGCAGCATCTCGGCCACCGCCGCCCGGCGGTCCGGCTGCCGGAGGTCGCGGTCGAGATGCAGCTCGTAGAGTTCGCCGAGCGCCAGCGGCGCCAGCGTCTGTTTGGTAGGCACCGGTGTTTGAAGCTGCGCCGCTACATCCGCAAGCAGACCCGAAAGCACGTCGCTCCAACCGCGCGGCCGGTATTTGGTGGCTATCAGCGCCTCGCGCGACGTCCGGTAGGCTGCGTCGGATATCAGCCGCCAAGCCTTGTCGACGATCTCCCTGATTGAGTCGCCCGAGCAATACTCAGCGAACTCTCCGCCGGCCTCGGGCAGCGACGAGTGACTGAAAGTGAGACATGCCTTGCCGTAGGAGAGGCTCTCGGTCACCGGCAGCCCCCACCCCTCGTAGGTCGAGGAATATACGGTAAACAGGCACTCCTCATAGAGCGTGCTTAGCTCCGCGTCCGACACCAGCGACAGCAGCAGCACCTTCGCCGCAACTTCCGGATGCGCGTCGAGAAAGCCCTGGGTTTGTTCGAACCTCCATCCGAGCCGGCCAACGCAGACCAGCGTCGGCACCGCGCCGGCCCCGTGCTGCTCGATCAGCCGCGCCCAGCTCTGGAAAACGATGAGATGGTTCTTGCGTGCCTCAAGCGTCGCGACAAACAGCGCGAAGTCGCCGCCGGACACGCCAAGCCGTTCGAGGGCGCGTCGCCTGTCCAAGGGCGACGGCAGGCTGGTCCTGCCACCGAAATCGGCGTCGAGCGCCATGACGATCGGGTCTCGCAGCATCGGGCGGACCGCCTCGGCGGCACGCACCAAATCTCGTCGCGTCCAGCGCGAGATGGCGACAAAGGCGTCCGCGTGCATGATCGCGCCGCCAAGCCATTGCGCGCAGTCGGACGGCATCTTGGCCGGCAGGAACTCCGGCGTGATCAGCGGCACCAAGTCATAGATCACCGGCACGTAACGGATGCCAAACGTGTTCTTGGCCTGCCTCAGCGCCGGCATGTAGTCGATCTGCCACCAGGGCGCGAGGTTGAGCAGCGCCCCGCCCCGCAACATGTCGAGCATCGCCGCCGCGTCAACCGCGTCAAAGAGCCGTTTGATCAGCAGTTGCCAGTCCTGATCGGCCTGGCTTCCAGGCTGTCCGGCAAGCGTGCAGACCTCTTCGAACTGGGCGTGGTCCAGTTCGACCCAGCCGCCGGTTCTCAGTGTGTGGACGCACAGCACGAGTGGGACGGGGCCACGCCAGCGCCGCGCCGCCCTCAGCAACTCGATCTCGACGCGCTGGACACCGGTAGGAAACCGATCGTTGCGAAAGTAGCTCACGAGGTCGGTGACATCGAGATAAAACGCCGGAACCAAGCCGCTCGCGAGCACCCCTGCGATCTCGCCCAATCCCTCGGGAGCCCGGCTCGACATGTCGCGTCCGAGCGCCGGCAGCTCGCCTCCCGCCGCGACCACGAAATGCCGCGCATGCGGGTCCCTCGATCCGAGATCAATCGCCGCCCGGTACTGCTCCAGCGTACGCGCGCGATCGTCCATCAGCTTGTAGAGGTGGCCGAGGCTCACCCGAAGGTCGGCGTCGTCCGGTCCGAGCGGAAGCGCCTTCAGGTAGGCCTGTTCGGCCCCTCCGAGGTCACCCGCCTCCTTCCTGGCGTGACCCAGCTGCACGAGGATGCCGCGATCATCGGGGCGTTCCAGGAGCGCGTTGCCGTAGTGCTCCATCGCGTCGCGCCATGACCGCGCGTCACGTGCCGCGTTCCCCAACCGCACGAGCCCGGCAAAGGCGTCGCGCCGGCCGGGCGCGCGTACCCGGCCGAGCAAATCCCTCATCCGGAACTTGTCATCGGTCCGGTCAGACATCTTCAAGCGTCATCAGCGCGCGCTCCATGATCGTCAGGCGTGCGGGCAAATCGTATTCCAGGCACGCCATGAACAGCTCGATGCCGATCCCGACATGGCGGGTATTTGCGGGATCGTGACGCGCCATCACGGTGACGTGGTCCGCCTGCAGATGCAGGATCACCGGCAGGTCGTCAGACCTCAGGTTCGACACCAGCCGGAAAGGAACGTCGATCCGAACAATGCGGGACTCGTTCGGGCTGAGGGTTACGCGCCGCAAAGTGCTGCCCGCAAGCTGGATGGTCAGCGCCGTCGGCTCAGGGGCCGCCCGAACGCCCAGGAAGACAAGGAAGTCCGAGTTGACGGCGGCTGGCAGACCAAAGCCCAGACGGCCACGCTCGCCTTTCGACCACATCATGTCGGTATCGATGCCGTGCCAGCCGTTGTCGAACCGCAGCATCTCCGCCACCGCGGCGTCTCGATCCAGTCGGCGTGCGAAGGGACGCACCGCGACAAGATAGGTCGTTCCGAGCGCCACCGGCGCGGACACGGGACGGGCGTGCGCCGGCGCCTGGAACCGACGCGCCAACCCGTCCACCAGCCCCAGCAGAGTCTTCTCCCAGCTTCGGGGCCGGAACTCGGCCTCTATCAGCTGTTCCCGAGACGTCCTGTAAGCGGCGTCGAAGATCAGCCGTTGCGCCTGAGAGGTGAAGCTCCTGACGGAGTCGGCGTCGTAATAATCGGCGAACCGGCCGCCGGCTTCCGGAAGGGAGGAGTGGTCGGCCGTCAGGCACGCCTTGCCGTGGCATAGGCTTTCGGTGACCGGCAGCCCCCAGCCCTCGTAGAGCGACGCGTAGATCGTGAACAGGCATGCTCCATACAGGGATGCGAGCTCCGCGTCCGACACGCCGGAGAGGATCACGATCCGGTCGTCCAGCTCCGGGTGCGAGTCGAGATAGCCCTGCGCCTGCTCGAACTTCCAGCCACGTTTGCCGACGCATACCAGGGTCGGGACCTCGTTCGCGGGATGCAGGTCGAGCAGCCGTTTCCAGGCCTGGAACACCAGATGATGGTTCTTGCGCGCCTCCATCGTGCCGACGAACAGCGCGAACGGTCGCTCCGCGAGCCCGAGGCGCCGCAGGACAACCGTGGCCCGTGCACCATCTGGCACGCGCGCGCTCTCGGGACGAGCATCGAGCGGCATGGCGACCGGTGCGTGCTCCAGCGGGCGCACCGAGGCCGAAGCTCTTATCACATCGTCGCTGGTCGAACGCGACGTGACGGCGAACAGGTCGCCGTTCATCAGCGCGCTGCTCAGCCAGCTGTTGAAGGCAGGAGCAACCCCGCGGTCGACATATTCCGGCGTCACCAGCGGGATCAGGTCGTGGACGAAAGGCACGTAGCGCAGCCCGTAGCGGGCCTTCATGACCCGGATGGCGGTCATGTAGCCCTCGATCCCCCAAGACGTGCCGAGATTGACCAGGGCAGCGCCGAGCGGAAACCGGCAAGCACCGCGCATGTCGAAGGCTGTGAAGAACGTCGCTAGCGCCTTCTGCCAGTCCTGGTCATGAAAGCGTCCGGGCGCGGAGGCGAGGTCGACCAGGGTCAGCAGGCCAGCCGGCTTGATCGCGACCCAGCTCGCGACGTGGTTCGCCCAGGCGCAGGCATGGATCGGAATCGGGCTTGTTCCGGTCAGCGACGCCCGGAACAATTCAATCTGCACCCGCTGGATGCCGGTCGGATTCCGATTGCTCCGAAAGTGATTAAGAAGGTCCGTGTACTCGAAGTAGATCGCCGGCAGTGCCGACCCGGCGGGCGCGGCCGGGGCCACGCCCGAATCGGCGAACCGCGCCAGGTAATGCAGCGCGTGCTCGTCGCCCGAGCCCGCGACAACGGCTTGGCGATAGAAGTCCAACGCCTGCCTGCGATCCTGCCTGCTCGCATGCAGGTGACCGATCTGTAACAGCAACTCGGCATCCGCAGGCTCCAGCGAGCGCGCTCGTTCGTAGGCCGCCTCGGCCCGGGGGAACTCCCCGCATTCCTTTCGGACGTGTCCGAGCTGGACCCAAATGCCAGCGGCTTGCGGCCTCAGCGCGAGCGCCGCCTCGTAGGCCCGGACCGCGTCCGCCCACTGGCCGGAATCACGGCCGGCATCGCCGAGTGTGACCAGGCGGTCGAAATCATCGGCGCCAGAAGCCGTGCCGGCCGGTCGTCGAGCTGTCGTCATCAGGGCTCCGTCAAGCAAGCGCGGGCGACGCACTCAACATCATGATGCCGCGCTCGACGATCGCGAGGCGGGTCAGGGCGTCGCCGGTTCGGCACAGCGTGAGCGCTTCCAAGCCGATCCCCAGTGGCCTGTTATCACCGTCTCCGGGGGGAACCAGCTTATCCACCAGCAGCTGGATGATCGTTGGCTCGGCACCCCGCGCGCTGTCGCTCGCGTCCGGGAAGGGCACCACCAACCGCACATCGGAACTCCGGCCGGGCGCCACGCTGAAACGCCCTGATACGCCCGCGATCGTCACGGACAGGGTCAGGCCATCACGCGGAGCCCGCACCTTCAGGCAGACCAGAACGCCGTCGGCCGATGCGCCCAGGTCCGGCATCCTAAAGCTGAGCGTCGCACGCCGCTGCCTGGCCCAGGCGCCCCACGGCTCGATCGGATACCAGCTGTCGTCGTTGAGCAACATCTCCGCGACCGCCGTCGCCCGGTCCGGACGACGCGTCTGTGGGTCCTGGCTGAGGCCGTAGATCGTTCCGAGTGCCAGGGGCGCCGCCAGCGGTGCAGGCTCCGCAAGTGACGTGACATGCGCCCGCAGGCCGGCGACCAGGCCCTGCAGGACGGCCTGCCAGCTGCGCGGCCGGAACTCGGCGACGATCTGGCGCTCTCGTCCCGCACGATAGTCTGGATGGAACAGCAGCTTCTCCGCGTGCGCGAGCAGGCTGTTGACGGAACCGGCCTCGAAGAACTCCGCGAAGCGGCCACCCGCCTCGGGCAGCGATGAGTGGTCGGCCGACAGGCACACCTTGCCGTGACACAGGCTCTCCGTCACCGGCAGGCCCCAGCCCTCGTAGGTCGACGCGAACACGGTGAACAGGCAGTCGGCATAGAGCGTGTTCAGCTCGACATCGGACAGCCCGGACAGCATCACCACCTTGTCGCGCAGGTCGACATGGGCGCGGAGGAAGTTGTCCATCGCCTCGAAGCCGTGGCCCATCTTGCCGACGCAGACGAGCGTCGGCGTGTCGGCGGACCCATGCCGCTCGATCAGCCTTGCCCAGGCCTGGAAGATCAGCATCTGGTTCTTGCGCACCTCCAGCGTGCCGACGACCAGCACGTAGCCGCCCGCGCGAAGGCCTAGTCCGTCGAGGGTCAGGAGCCGCTCCGTGACCGTCGGCGTTCCCTCGCCGCCGCCGAACTCGGCGTCAAGCGGCATGATGATCGGCTCATGCGTCAGCGGCTTCACGGCCTCGGCGGCCCGGATCACGTCCTGCTGGGTGCAGCGAGAGATCGCCGCCAGCAGGTCGGCATGGCAGAACACGCTGCTGATCCAGTGACTGAACGCCGACACCAGGTCGGTGCCGCAATACTCGGGCGTGATGATCGGGATCAGGTCGTAGATCAGCGGCACGTAGCGAATGCCATACCGCGCCTTTGCCTGACGGATCAGCCGCATGTAGTCGGCCATCCACCACGACGATCCGAGATTGACCAGCGCGCTGCCGACCGGAAACACCGTCGCCGGCCGCCCCGCCATGCGGGCGAGGAAATCGTTGACCGCGCCCTGCCATTCGGCATCGACGTGGCTGCCCGGGGTCGATGCGAGTTCGCACAGAAGGCGGAACGCGACCGCGTCGATGTCGACCCAGAAGCCGGCATCCGGCATGTAGGCGCAGCCGCGTATCGCGATCGGCGCGTCCCATTCCACCGCCGCCTTGAAGATCTCGATCTGTACCCGCTGGATGCCGGTCGGGAAGCGGTTGTGGCGGAAATAGGCGATCAGGTCGCTGTAGTCGAAATAGATCGCTGGCAGCGCTTCGGCCAGGGGCGGAGGCATCATCAATGCCCGCGATGGCGCCTGACGCCGGCGCCGCTCAGGCATGCTATGCGGCGCGGGACGGCGGCGGGGGCGTGCATGAGGGCGGTTGTATACGCGGCACTCCTCCTGGCGCTAGGGGTCGGTGCGCCAGCCGCGCAGGCGGGCCCGGTCGCCGCGCCACCGCCACCTCCCGGGCTCGCTTCTCCCGACGCGCCGGTGCCGGTGGAGGCCTGCGGCGCGAAGGGGGATGGCGTCACCGATGACGGACCAGCGATCCAGGCCTGCGCCGACCGGCACCGCCACCTGCGTCTGGCGGCGAAGTCCTACCGGATCGCGACCTCGGTGGTGATCGCCGCCCATCCGGTCAGCTTCGAGGGCGCCGGC
>CAXTPV010000061.1:0-11436 GCA_964246135.1 uncultured Acetobacteraceae bacterium
GAGTGGGGCGCGGCGCGCTAGGCTGGGCCGGTGGAATGATGTTGCGGTCGGGTGAGGACGGTGGTTGGGGCGAACTTGAAATTAGTTTCAAGAATTAGCTGCGCGGCGACGCCGGCGGCTGGCGGCTGGCGGCCTGGCACCAGAACCGGCCAGCATGGTCGCGTCTTCTGCCGGTTGGAATGGCGCGGTCGAGGCGACGGACGCGCATCAGACGTTGGTCTTCCGCCTAGCGACCGGAGGGTCCGGCGGAGAACGAAACCCAGGAGTCCGCTGTCAGGGGGTCCGCTTTGCGCCTCATCTCGGACGTTCAAATGCCGCGGACCGCTTCCCGATAGCGGACACCGGCTATGGCTTGGCTACCATGTAAACTTGACGGCTGAACCCAGCCGCCCGCGCACGTTACTTCGTGTGAAGGCACTTCATAGCGTGGGCGAACGCGCTTGACAGAAAATCTAAGGCCCATACAACCTCGACCCTAAAGTCAAGATGCGATACGATCTGAATCTGTTCAGCTTCTGTCAGTTTTCGAGTGCGGCGCGTATGCCGGACGGCTACAAACTGAGGCAGGTGTTCAGCAGGGGTATGCCCACGGTCACTTACGTGAAGCGGGCGCACCTGGGTCTGGAGCAGGAGCTACATAAAGCAGTGGCACGCGGTCACGCCATCATAGCGGTGACCGGCCCGAGCAAATGCGGCAAGACCGTCTCAAGGCGAACGGTAATTCCGGATCAAGCAGCGGTGCATGTGGAAGGGGGGCAGATCGGGTCTGAAGACGATTTCTGGGAAGCAATACGGTCGCATTTAGAAATGCCTATCTCCGAGTCAAAGGCTGCGGCCAAACAGGCTGGAAGTTCGAGTGGTTTCGGAGTGTCTGTTGGGCCGTCGTTTGCCAAAGCCTCGCTTCAGGTCGGCGAAAACGGTGCTTCGACTCGCACCGACACTAGGACGTTTAGCGGTCCTCAAAAGGGACAGTTGCTTAGACACTTGATCACTACGAACGACGTCTTAGTAATCGACGACTTCCATTGCATAGAAGGCGACGTGCGTGCTAGGCTCGTCCGGTCGCTGAAATCCGCCGTTTTCGACGGGCTATCGGTCGTCATGCTGAGCGTCCCTTATCGCGCGTTCGATGTACTAACTGCAGAAGCAGAAATGGAAGGCCGTTTTACTCATCTTTCCATTCCCACGTGGACCGAAGCCGACCTAATGAAAATTGGAGAGCAAGGCTTTCCAGCACTTGGTTTGGAGGTACCTCCAGATGTTCAAGAGCGATTTGCCAGAGAGTCCCTAGGAAGTCCTCTCTTAATGCAGAGCCTATGTGCGCAGCTTTGCAGCGAGATCGACTTCTTTGAGACGACCACAAAGACCAGACAGTTGCAATCCGATGATGTCAACCTTGACGAGCTGTTTCGAGCGGTTGCAAGGGACTTTGGACTTCCTGCATTCACCAAACTGTCAGCTGGGCCACAAAGTAGAACCGATCGCAATCCGCGCCGCCTCGTAAATGGTAGGTCGGGTGACATATACGAGGCCGTCCTGGCAGCCGTAGCTTATAGCGGCGCTAGTGAAGCAATCACCTATGACGACTTGCGTTCAGCGCTAAGAGACGTCTTGGTCGACACTCCCCCTCAGAAGCACGAGACAACACGAGCGATTCAATATATGTGCGATATCGCTAAGAGGATGCAGATCAAAGATGCCTTGAGTCGCGACCAGACTGAAAGTCTTGGAACAGACCTTGAAGGAAACAGCACTGACATTCCTACGATTGATTGGCAGGACGATACGCTGCAGATCAACGACGTCTTTCTGAGGTTTTATCTGCAGTGGATTCACCGTCCGAAGGTTCTTGCTCAGCAGTAGATCAGCAGAGAGCTTGCCTAGCCGGACTATACCAGTATTAGATCGAGGTCGCTGGTTAGCCCGACCGGAATGTCCACTTTTCGCACATCTTGCTCAGAAGCGGAATGTCCGCTTGCGGCCATTCTCGACAGTGACGGTCTTCCTGCGAGCGCCGCCTCTGTGGTGAGCGGATCCCTCTCGCAACCGGCGCGTTCGCCGCTCGCCCGGGATCGGACGTCTCCAGCGAGAGGAAGCGCCAGTCACGATCAATACTGCGGGTAGTTCTCGATAACAGCGTGGCGTGGCGCGTGGCGCCGCACTGCCCTGGTCAGAACACGGCATGGTCCCCCAGCTCCGGGGCTGCGTCGCCACCCACGAGCTTCTTGTAGAATTCGAACAGGGTCTCGGTCCCGGCCGAGGGCGTGGCGGCAGCGTCGTAGCGTCCCGTCTCGGGGTTCAGCACCAGCATCGATTCCGTGGCGTAATAGCGGCCAATGCGTGCTAGTTCGGCCTTCTCCGAGAGAGGCGGCGCGAGGCGGGCGGCGGCGTTCAACGTGCCGATGACGCTGTCGAGTAGCGCCAACGGCACACGGCGGATGCGGGGCTTGCGGCCCAGCAAGGCAAATAGGGCCTCGCCTTGCTGGCGCGGCGTGATCGCCTCGCCGGGGCCGCCGATCGGCAGCACACGGTTCCAGCGGCGATCGTCCTCCAGGCAGTCGACGAGGTAATCGGCCAAATCGTCATCGCTAATCGGCTTACAGGCCGTCAGCGCACCGTCCCCGAAGACTAGAAACGATTTACCACGTTTTACCCGCTCGACCTGCCCGGACAGCGACTTGAAGAAGGCGGTCGGCCGAACGGTCGAGAACATCAGATCGGACTCGATCAGTGCCGTCTCGAACGCCAGCTTGGCATGCTGAAACCCGAGCAAGGGTTTCTGCACGCAGATTGCCGAGAGAAGTACGAAGTGGCCGACGCCTAGGCGGCTCGCCGCCGAGAGCACATTGACATGTGCCTGATGATCGATGGCCCACGCGTCCCGGGGCGCGCCGGTGCGCGAGGCCATGCAGGATACCACGGCGTCGAACCGTTCGCCGCGAAACCCGTCGCGTGCGATGCTGACCGGATTGCGGACATCAACAAGACGGATCTCGAGGCCATCGACGGCCATCGCGCCGCCCAGGCAGCTGCGGGCAAAGCATACGACGTCATGCCCGCGCCGCATCAACGTGGCCAGCGTCGCGCGACCGATGGTGCCTGTGGCACCAAGGAGACAGACTCGGATCGGGGTGCGAGGGCGGGCGGCGATCATGTCGTCATGGTTCAAGGATGCTCCCCTCCGATTGATATTTCTCCATCGCACGTCGGAAGCCGGCCTTCCAGAACCATGGGACCACCAATGGGTGATACGAAGGAACGTCCGCTTCGGTATATCTCTCGTCCGGAAGCGGACAGACCGGAATCGGCCAAATCCAGTGGTAAAAGTCGCTGGGGATCTGGATTGAACTCTCGGTTCCGGTTTTACCGGACCTATCGATCCGCGTCGATGATGCCCGGCATGGCGCCGTATGGCCGCGCGTTCGGGGTCAGGCCCGCCGCTGGTAAGACCGTCACCAGCCGTCGTGCCTGCGCAAGGCTTCGCTTCACGCTAGTGCTCATCGATCGCAGCCTGCATGACGCCGGCATGGGCGGCCGCCTGATTATGCGGTTGGGCGATTGCCCCGGGCCGGCGGCATGACAGGCAAGCCTTTGAAATTCTCCAATTTAGAAAATGGGGTCTGGGGCCGACCGGCCCCAGCGGGTCGAGGGCAGAGCCCTCGCCTTGCTTTCTCCGCTTCCTGTCAGGCCTGGTTGAGCTCGATCAGGGCGCGGCGGATGGCGCGGCCGTGTTCGACGCGGTCGGCGATGAAGGCGCCGTCACCGCGGATGGCGTCGGCCCTGGCGGCGGCGTCGCGGGTGAAGCGGTCGAGCATCGTGAGCAGGGCGTCGCGGTTGTTGAGGAAAACGTCGCGCCCTATCACCGGGTTGGACGAGGCGATGCGGGTGACGTCACGGTCGCCAGAGTGTGCCAGTAGGCGACGGGAGAGACGTAAAGCGCGAGGGTCTTCCAGTCAGATCGGATCGTCGCGACCGACCATCAGGCGGACGATCTCCTCTGGCTCGGTGCCGGCGACGGCGCGTTCGCCTACCAGGCGTCCGCGACGCAGAACCACGATGCGATCGGAGACCGCGAACATGTCGGCAAGATTGTGGGAGATGAAGATGACGCCCAGCCCCTTGGTCCGGAGCGAGCGGATGAGGTCCATCACCTTGCGCTGTTCGGGCACGCCGAGGGCCGCCGTCGGCTCGTCCATGATGATGACGCGTGCGTCCCAGTAGATCGCGCGCCCGATCGCGACCGCCTGGCGCTGGCCGCCCGAAAGCGCGCGCACCGGCCGCTCAAGCCGGTCGAGATGGACGTCGAGCACCGCGAGTGCGTTGGCGGCCTCGGCGCGCATGCGCTTGCGGTCGACCCGCGGCAGACCGAACGTGCGGGTCATCAGCTCGCGGCCGAGGAACAGGTTGGCGCCCACGTCGAGATTGTCGGCAAGCGCCAGGTCCTGGTAGATCGTCTCGATGCCTTGCCGGCGCGCCGCCTGCGGCCCGTCGAACGCGACGCGCTCGCCGCCGAGCCTGATCTCGCCGTCGCTCGGCGGGAACACGCCGGACACGATCTTGGTGAAGGTCGACTTGCCGGCGCCGTTGTCGCCGGCGAGCGCCACCACCTCTCCCGCGCGAAGGCTGAAATCGACCGCTTCCAACGCGTGGACGCCGCCGAAGCGCTTGGACAGACCGCGCGTCTCGAGCAGCGGGACATCACTCATCGACGCGTCCTCCACCGCCGAGCCGTCGCTGGCTCTGGTCGACCAGCACGGAGACGATGATCACGAGGCCGACCGCGATGAACTGCCAGAACGGCTCGACGTCGAGGAACACCAGCCCATACTGGATCACCGCGATGATCAGCGCGCCGATCACGGTGCCGGTCACGGTGCCCGAGCCGCCGAACAGGCTCGCGCCGCCGATGACCACCGCGGCGATGCTGTCGAGCAGCAGCGGCTCGCCCGCCTGCGGGGCGCCGGCGGCGAAGCGCCCGGTGTAGAGGAGGCCGCCGATCCCGCTGGTGACGGCCGACAGGATGTAAAGACGCGTGATCAACCGGCGGGTGTCGATGCCAGCGCGCTGCGTCGCCTGGCGATTGCCGCCGATCGCGTAGGTGTATTGTCCGAACAGCGTTTCCGACAGCAAGTAGTGGACGGCGAGCACGATCGCGAGCGTGACCAGCACCACCAGGGGCAGGCCGAGCACGCGGCCGTTGCCGAGCGCGGTGAGGTAGGGGTTCTGCACCGGCACGGTCGTCCCGCCGGCAACCAGGTAGGCGACCCCGCGGGCCACGCCATACATGCCGAGCGTGCCGATGAACGGCGGCACGCGGAGGCGGGCGACGAGCTGCCCATTGATCCAGCCGGGTACGACCGCGACCGCGATCGCCGCCAGCGCGGCGAGCAGGAGGCCGCCGCCCGCGCCGAGCGTCGTGCCGGCGGCGTTGGCGACCAATGCGGCGATCACCGCGCTCAGCCCCATGGTGAAGCCGACCGAGAGGTCGATGCCGCCCGAGATGATCACCAGCGTCTGGCCGAGGCCGAGCAGCACGGGCGCCGTCGCGAACACGGCGATCGAGCGCAGGTTGGCGCCGCTGCCGACAAAGCTGATCCCGTAGGCGATCTCGGCCCAGAGCTCGAAGCCGACCACCAGCAGGACGAGGAACAGCCAGGCCCGGAACGTCGCCACCAAAGTGAGGATGCGCCGGCCGCGCGGTCCCCACCGCCCGGCCGGCCTCGCGCCGGCGGCGTCGCTCATGCGGCGTAGAGAAAACGCTTGGTTCCGGGCTGGTCGACGTTGCTCTTGTCGATGATGGTGAACCCGGTCGCGATCACCGGCGGGATCGATTGGCCGGTCAGGTGGGCGACCGCGGCCGCGACGCCGAACCACCCGATCTCCGCCGGGTGCTGGGCGATCGCGGCGGTGACGAGGCCGCTTTTCAGGTCGGCGACGATCGATAGCGGCGCGTCGAACGCGATCACCTTCACCGCGCCCGACTTGCCGCTCTGTTGCACGCCGTTGCCGGCGCCGAGCGCCGAGAACAGGTTGGTGCCGAAGATGCCGGCGAGGTCCGGATGGCGGGCGAGGACCGACTGGGCCTGGGACGCGGCCTTGTTCGCGTCGTCATCGTTGAACTCGGTTGGCAGCACGGTGATGCCGGGATGGCGCGCCATCTCGGCCTTGAAACCGCCCTCGCGCTGATCCGTGGTCGACACGCCGGCCTCGATGTTGGCGACGTAGACCTTGCCCTTGTCGCCGATCGCGCGAGCCAGCGCGCGCGCGGCGAGCGTGCCGCCGGTGGTGTTGTTCGATGCGATGTAGGAGAGCGGGAAGTCGGCGTCGCCGCTTCCGGTCTGGTAGGCGCCGGTGCCGATATAGGTGTCGACGGTGATCACCGGAATGCCGGCGTCGGCGGCGCTCTTCAGCGGCTGAGTCAATTGGGTTTTATCGGTCGGCGCGACCAGGAGCGCATCGGGCCGGCGGGCGATCACCGCGTCGAGCACCGGCACCTGCGAGACCGGGTTGAAAGCAGGCGCGCCCTGGAACACGAGCTCGACGCCGAGAGAGGCCGCGGCAGCGGCGGCGCCGCGATGCATGGTGATGTAGAATGCGTCGGTCGTCAGACCAGGCACGAGGGCGACCGTGTATCGCTTCCCGGCCGCCCGCGAGGTTCGCGAGGCCAATGCGCCCGACGCCGCCAATCCCAACCCGGCCAAGACCATCCGTCGCTGCGTCATCGTTCCCGCCCCCGTCGTTTTTTGTTGCGGCGACCACAGCATGCGCCTGCGTGGAATGGCAAGGTTGGCCGGGCTCGTCTAAGCCCTCGATGCAGGTGTCAGCAGCTTGTGAAACCGCCGTCGATGGGCAGGGTGACACCGGATATCATCGAGGCACCGTCGCCGAGCAGGAAGACGATCGGGGCGGCGATCTCGTCCTCGGTCGCCCAACGTCGCAGCGGCATGGCGTTCAGGAACGGCTCGCCGATCTCCGGGCGACCCCAGTAGAACGCCGACATCTCGGTCATGACCACGGTCGGGTTGACGCTGTTTACTCGGATGCCGTGGCGACCGAGCTCCAGCGCCGACACGCGGGTGATGCTGTCGAGAGCCGCCTTCGAGGCCGCGTAGGAGATGTGGCCAGCCAGTGCCACCAGCGCCGCCTGACTGGACACGTTGACGATGGCGCCACCCTGACCGAGGCGGATCATCGATTGCGAGGCGTATTTGGTCACCAGCAGCGCGCCGCGTGTGTTGATGGCGATCAGCTTGTCGAACACGGCGATGTCGGTCTCCATCGGGGTCGCTATTTCGCCGCCGAAACCGCCGCAGTTCACCACGCCCCAGAGGTCAAGGCCTTCGACAGCGTGGCGGACTTCTTCCTCGGAGGACAACTCGAACCGGAGAGTTCGGCAACGAATTTCACCGGCGAGCTTGTCGAGGGCAGTATGGGAGCGGCCAGCGGCGATGACGTCCGCTCCGGCCGCGACTAGCTGGCGGACAGTGGCGGCGCCGATCCCTCCGCTGGCGCCCGTGACAAGCACGGTTCTCGCATCCAGTCCCCACATGGTGTTCACTCTTGTTGACGTGCACTGTGACATACAGATCACCACGCCTGCCCGCTTGTCGCAACGACGGCCGGTCGACGTTCCCGATGGATGGAACATCATCGTCCCGAACAGCGCGCGGCGAACCGGTCACGGCTTTGACCGAGTGGGTGGACGGACCTGCTGCCGTGAAGCTGGTCCTTTTCGTCACGCCTGGCCCGCCGGGGCGGCGCGGCCGGGTTGGATGATGAGCTTGCCGTGGGCGTGGCCGCCCTGGCTGACGGCGAGCGCCTCGCGCCAGTCCTCAAGGGCGAAAATGCGAGCCACCGGCACCGTGAAGCGGCCGAACGCGGCAAGCTCCGCGAACTCGCCGAGGACGTCGTAGCGCAAGGTGACGTCTTCCCCGAAGCTGCCGCGGGCGCCGAGCCGCGCGGCCGCCTCGAAGTCGGTGATGGTCAGGACCCGGCGAGGATCACCGCCGGCGATCCTGATCAGGTCGGGCAACACGCCGCTCGGGGGAGCGGTGTCCAGGACCAGGTCGGGAGCGCCGCCGGCGATGCCGATGACCCGATCGGCCATGCCGTCGCCATACGACGTCACCTCCGCGCCGAACGCTCGCAGCCGGCCGGCGAACGTCTCGCCCGCGGTGGCGATCACGCTTGCGCCGCGCGCGAGCGCGATCTGGACCGCCGCGAACCCCACCGTCGTTCCCGCGCCGTGGATCAGGACCGTGTGTGCCGCCGCCACACCGAGATTGTCGAGGCTGCGGAACGCCGTCTCGACCGCCATCGGCAGCGCGGCCGCCTCGACGAGGTCGAGCCGCGACGGCACGCGCGTCCAGTGGTTCATGATCGCGTGATCTGCGGCACCGGCGCTGCCGCAGCCGGCATAGTCGGCCATGCCCAGGACCTGATCGCCGACGCCGACATCAGTTATATCCGCGCCCACCGCATCGACGATGCCGGAGACCTCCAGCCCGACGCCGCGCGGGAGGTCGCCGGCGAACAGGCCCCGGCACAGCGCCCAATCGGCGGGGTTGAGCCCGCATGCGTGCACGCGGACGCGGATGCGGCCAGGAGCCGGGCTCGGGATCGCCGCGCGATCGAGCCGCAACACGTCGGCCGGTTCGCCGTAGCCGTGGAAGCGGAGGGTCCTCATGGTGGCGATGGCGGGTTCGGCGTCGGTCATGGTAGGGCTCCGATTGCCTTGGTTCGTCAGTCACTGACGATACAGATGATGTCAGTGACTGACAACAGGGTGTTGGGCCGATGCCGCGAAGCCGGGCGGAATGGCGCCCTCGACGGCGAGGCCGCGATGAGCGCGGCACTGAGCAGCGCGGTGGCCGGCGCGGTGCGTTGTTCCTCGCGTTCCGCTCGGTGGAGCAATCGTCTGTCGAGAACCGCCAGTTCTCCGAGCCTCGGCGACGGGTCATCGCCAGCAGCCTTGCGCTCCAGGAACGTGAACTAGCCGAAATCGGGTCGTTGACGGCGGCGCTGGCCTCGGCGTTGCGCCAGCGTGGCGATGCCGATCGGTTGGCACTCCTGGCGGCGCAGACGGGGATGGCCACGCTCGGCCATGCCGTGAGGTCATGGCCCGACGATGGTCCGGGCGATCTGGACGACCATCTCGTCCAGGCGTTCCGCGACGTGCGCGCGCTGTCCGCATCCGACTCGAAAAGTCCGCTGACCGCGTGCTTGTTCAGATGGGGTCTGGGGCCGATGGCCCCAGCGGGTCGAGGGCAGCGCCCTCGCCTTGCCTTTGTTCGCGCCCCCTAGGCCTGGTTGAGCTCGATCAGGGCGCGGCGGATGGCGCGGCCGTGTTCGACGCGGTCGGCGATGAAGGCGCCGTCGCCGCGGCGTATGGCGTCGGCCATGGCGGCGGCGTCGCGGGTGAAGCGGTCGAGCATCTCGAGCAGGGCGTCGCGATTGTTGAGGAACACGTCGCGCCACATCACCGGGTCCGACGACGCGATGCGGGTGAAGTCGCGGAAGCCCGAGGCGGCGAATTTCAGCACGTTCTCGCCGGCCTCGGCGGCCAGGGCCTCGGCGGTGCCGCAGATGGTGAACGCGATCAGATGCGGCAGATGGCTGATCGCGGCGACCACACGGTCATGGTGCTCGGGCGTCATCCGCTCGACGCTGGCGCCACACGCGAGCCACATCGCGGTGATGCGGGCGATCGCCGCCTCGTCGGTGCCGTCGGGCGGCACGATCAGGCACCAGCGGCCCTCGAACAGCCTAGCGTCGCCGGAATCGGGGCCGGAGAACTCGGTGCCGGCCATCGGGTGGGCGGGGACGAAGTGCACGCCCTGAGGCAGTTGCGGGGCGACGTCGCGTAGCACCGAGCGCTTGGTCGAGCCGACGTCGGTCACGATGGCGCCGGACTTGAGGTGCGGCGCGATCGCGGCGGCGGCATCCGCGAACGCGCCGACCGGGACGGCAAGGACCACCGCGTCGGCGTTGGCGACGGCCTCGCGCGGGGTGTCGGCCACCCGATCGGCGAAGCCTAGCACGCGCACGCGGTCGCGCACCGGCGCGCTCGCGTCATGCACCACGACTTCGGCGGCGAAGGTGCCGCTAGCGCGCCTCGCGAGCGAGCCGCCAATCAGGCCGGCGCCTATGATGGTTAGGCGATTAAACAGAGGGTCGGGCATTGAGGGGCGTTTGAAGCAAGGAAGGCTGGGCTCTGCCCAGACCAGTCAAAGGCCGGGGGCCTTTGGAAACCGATTTATGAAATGAATGGATTCTCAAGGCTTCGCCTTGAGCGGGTCCAGGGCGTCACGCGAAAGCGTGCTGCGCACGACGCCCTGGCCTTGCTGGGTGAACTCGGCCAGGGCCTCGATCACCGCGTGCACCTCGTCGTCTAGGCCGATGGTGATGCGGAGGCAGTCGGGCAGGCCGTAGCTCGCGACGTTGCGGACCAGGATGCCGCGAGCGCGAAGATGCGCGTCGGCGGCGCAAGCGCGCTCGGGCGAGCCGAAACCGGCCAGCACGAAGTTGGCGTGGCTGGGCCAGACCTGCAGGCCGAGCGACGCCAGCGCGGAGGATAGCCTGGCGCGGGCGGTGGCGTTGCGCAGGCGCACGGTCTCAATCCAGCCGGGCTCGACGAGTGCCGCGAGGCCGGCCGCCTGGGCGGCGATGCTGACGCCGAACGGCTCGCGGATGCGGTTCAGCACGTCGATCACGTCGGCCGGCCCGTAGGCCCAGCCTAGGCGGGCGCCGCCGAGACCGTACGCCTTGCTGAAGGTGCGGGTCATCACCGTGTTGCCGCTGGCCTCGACCAGCGCGAGGCCGGGGTCGTAGCCGGGCTCGGTGACGTATTCGGCGTAGGCGCCGTCGATCACCAGCAGCACGTCGGCGGGGAGCAGGCGGCGCAGGCGGGCGAGTTCGTGGTGGGGGATGAGGCTGCCGGTCGGGTTGTTGGGGTTGGCGAGCATCACGATGCTCGTCGCGGGGGAGACCAGGGCCAGGATCGCGTCGGTGGCGGTGACGAGGTTTCGCTCGGGGGCGCGGTGCACGCTCATGCCGGCCTTGGCGGCGGCGATGGCGTAGATCGCAAAGCCGTGCGCGCTCATGATCAGCGCGCGGCCGGGGCCGCCATAGGCGAGCGCCAGCAGCGAGAAGATCGGATCCGAGCCGGTGTCGCAGACGATGCGGGCGGGATCGATGCCGTGCAGGCGGCCGAGCGCCTCGCGCAGCGCCGCGCTGCCGCCGTCGGGGTAGCGGTGCAGGCGGCCGGACGCCGCCTCGTAGGCGCGCATCGCGGCGGGCGGCGGGCCGGCGGCGCCCTCGTTCGAGGACAGCTTGATCAGGCGGTCGGGGCGGCCGTCGAGATGCGAGGCGCCGCCGACATAGGGGTCGAGCGCCAGGATGTCGCGTCGGGCGAGAAGGCTCATGGCGGTTGTCTAG
>CAXTPV010000062.1:0-10954 GCA_964246135.1 uncultured Acetobacteraceae bacterium
TGACGGTGCTGCCTGGCGCGCGCACCCGCCTCACCGACTTCATCGAGGCCGTGGTGGCGGGATGGGATGACCGGGCGGTGGTCGACAAGCTCGAGCTTCGGGTCGGCCGCGACCTGCAATACATCCGGATCAACGGCACCCTGGTCGGCTTCCTGGTCGGCGCGCTGGTGTTCGCCTGCCTCGGCGGCTGAACGTCGCGCCGGCGGGCTGGGGAATGGCGGCTCGCGGTCCCACATCGGCTCGATGCAGCTCTCGGTTCTTGATCAGTCGCCCAGCCGTGCAGGGGATGAGCCGGCGTCCTCGATACGGGAGAGCATCGAGCTCGCGATCCTGTGCGAGCGTCTGGGCTACGCGCGCTACTGGGTCAGCGAGCATCACAACTCGCCGAGCCTGGCCGGGACCGCGCCCGAGGTGCTGATCGCGGCGATCGCCGCGCGGACCTCGCGTATCCGGGTCGGCAGCGCGGGCGTGATGCGGCCGCACTACGCGCGCCTCAAGGGCGCCGAGGTGTTCCGGGTGCTCGACGCGATCGCGCCCGGCCGGATCGATCTCGGGCTCGGGCGGGCGCCAGGCTCCGACATGGCGACCGCGCTGGCGCTCAACCCGGACGTGCGCGAGAACGCCGAGCATTTCGCGACCCATGTGCAGGAGGTGATGGCGCTGCTCGACGGCCAGGCGCTGGCGACTCCTTACGCGGGCATGTCCATCGTCGCCGAGCCGCGTGGCGCCACCACGCCGGCGACCTGGATCCTCGGCAGCTCGTCCTGGGGCGCGCAGGCGGCCGCCTTCCTCGGCCTGCCGTATTGCTTTGCCTGGTTCTTCAGCGACGGCGCCGGCGCCGAGGAGGCGCTGTCGATCTACCGGGAGCGGTTCCGGCCGAGCCGTCACCTCGCGGCTCCGCATGCCGCGATCTGCGTGTTCGCGCTCGCCGCCGACACCGCCGACGAGGCATGGCATCATCATCGCGCCCGCGAGGCGTGGCGGCTCGAGCGCGACCGGGGGCGCTATTTGCCGCTGTCTGACCTCGGGGCGACGGCCGAGGCGCTGTCGCCCGACGAGGCGTCGCGCGTCGCCGGCATGCGCGCGCGGGCGTTGGTCGGCACCGGGGCCGAGGTGGTCGACAAGCTCGACCGGCTGGCGGCATCGCTCGGCGCCGACGAGGTCGCGCTCGTCACCGCCACCTTCGATCCCGACGCGCGTCGTCGCTCGTATCAGGTGATCGCCGAGGCGGCCGGATTGTCGCCGCCTTCGTAGGCGAGGAACCAGGCGGAAAAGCGCCCGATCCCGTCCGCGAGCTCGATGCGCGGCTTATAGCCGGTGAGCGCGTTGATCGCGTCGAGCGAGGCGAAGGTCTCGACCACCTCGGTCGCGGGTCTCGGCACGTCGACCACGATGGCGGTGCGGCCGAGCGAGGCCTCGAGCAGCGACACCACGCGGGCGACCGGCGAGGCGTGGTTGTGGCCGACATTTAGCAGCCGCGCCGGCTCCCCCGCGCCGGGTGGCCGATCGAGGCAGCCGAGAACGCCCGCGACGATGTCGTCGATGTAGGTGAAGTCGCGACGCAGCCGGCCGCCATCGTAGAGCGTGAGCGGCTCGCCCGCCATGATCGCGCGCGCGAACGCGTAGACCGCCATGTCGGGCCGGCCCCACGGACCATAGATCGTGAAGAACCGGAGGCCGGTCTGCGGCAGCGCGAACAGATGCCGGTAGGTCTCGCTCATCAGCTCGTCGGCGCGCTTGGTGGCGGCGTAGAGCGAGACCGGACGCGAGACGTCCTGGGTCTCGGCGAATGGCAGCACGTCGTTGCCGCCGTAGACGGAGGACGAGCTTGCATAGACGAGATGGGCAAGACCGGGCAGCCGGCGCGCGAGTTCCAGCACCACCAGGTGGCCGAGCACGTTGGTCGAGACGTAGATGTAGGGGTCGATCAGCGAGTGGCGCACGCCGGGCTGGGCGGCGAGGTGGATGATGCGATCGATGCGGTGGACAGGGGCCGCGAGGCCGAGCATCGCCTCGCGGTCGGTCACGTCGATCGGCAGGAATGTGAAGCCGGCGGCGCCCTCGATCCGTGCGAGGCGCGCGCGTTTCAGTCCGACGTCGTAGTAGCCGTTGAGGTCGTCCACGCCGATGACCTGCTCGCCCCGGGCCAGCAGGGCCGCGGCCACATGCATGCCGACGAAGCCGGCGACACCGGTGACGAGGACGGCCATCCGTCGTCAGGCCGGCTCAACGCGGCCGTGCCAGCGGGGCGCGGCGGGGGCGAAGCAGCAGCCCGGCCACACCGAGCAGCGCCACGACCGGCAACGCGACGACAAGGATCCCGACGAGGACGACCGCACCCAGAACCACCATGGTGAAGAGCAGCAGCAGCGCCGGCAGCGCGCCACGCGGCAGGGCTTGCCAGAATCGCCGCGCCCTTGTCCATCGGATGCGCGACCAGCTGCCCGGCGGATCGAGCACGCGCCCGTCGAGCGTCATGTCGAGCGTTGGCGTGCTGGCGGGCCGGCGCGGAAGCGGGTCCTGTGTCATCGATCGACAGATCGGTCGGACAAGGTGCCGCCACAAGCGCTTTCTGCGGCCTTCGTGCCTTGACGCTGCCTGCCCGGGGGCACATCTGCGCTCAATCAGGACTATTCCAGTCCGCTAACCGGGAAGCTTTGAGGGGGCGGGTCGCGATCATGCTGAAGCTTTCCCGCCTCGCGGACTACGCCGTGGTGTTGCTGGTCAGGCTCGGCGAGGAGGGCAGCGTCACCACCTCGACGAGTCTGGCGACCGAGACCGGCATCCCGGAGCCCACGGTTGCCAAGATCCTAAAGGCGCTGGCCGGGTCAAAGCTGGTGGGGTCGCAACGCGGGGCGCGTGGCGGCTACCGGATTGGCCGCAGTCTCGACCGGATCGCGCTGACCGAGGTGATCACCGCGATCGACGGCCCGATCGCGCTCGCCGCCTGCGTCGATGGTGGCGCCGGCGGTTGCCAGTCGGAGGAGACCTGCCCGATCCGCGGCAGCTGGGATCCGGTCAACGACGCGATCAGGGCGACGCTCGATCGCATCACGCTGGCCGACATGAGCGGGGCATCCTCTCGCCGCTCCCCCCGCCGGAGCTTATCCGCCGAGACCGCCGTCCCCGTCCTGTAGCCCGCCGCGACACACGCCAGATAGGATTGCCATGCCAGCCGTTGCCGACACCCTGACGACCGTCGAGAACCTGACCGCTGGCGGGTACAAGTGGGGGTTTACGACCGACATCGAGATGGAGCTTGCGCCAAAAGGCCTGTCCGAGGACACGATCAGGCTGATCTCGGCCAAGAAGTCGGAGCCGGCCTGGTTGCTGGCCTGGCGACTGAAGGCGTTCACCGCCTGGCAGGGAATGCGCGAGCCGGTCTGGGCGCTGCTCGACTACCCGAGGATCGACTACCAGGACGCGCATTACTACGCGGCGCCCAAGCCCAAGGCGGGCCCGCGTTCGCTCGACGAGGTCGATCCCGAGCTGCTTCGCACCTATGACAAGCTTGGCATCCCGATCCGCGAGCAGGCCATCCTCGCGGGTGTCGTGGGCGCGGGCGAGACGCCGGCCGACGAGTTCGAGCCGGCACCGGGCCGGCCGCCGATCGCAGTCGACGCGGTGTTCGACAGCGTCTCGGTCGCGACCACCTTCCGCAAGACGCTGGCGAAGTCGGGTGTGATCTTCTGCTCGATGTCGGAAGCCGTGCAGGACCACCCCGAGCTGATCCAGAAGTATCTCGGCAGCGTGGTCCCCGCCGCCGACAACTTCTTCGCCGCGCTGAACTCGGCGGTGTTCACCGACGGCTCGTTCGTGTTCATCCCCCGCGGTGTGCGCTGCCCGATGGAGCTGTCGACCTATTTCCGGATCAATGCTCGCAACACCGGGCAGTTCGAGCGGACGCTGATCGTCGCCGAGGAGGGCGCCTCGGTCAGCTACCTCGAAGGCTGCACGGCGCCGCAGCGCGACGAGAACCAGCTGCACGCCGCCGTGGTCGAGCTGGTGGCGATGGACGATGCCACGATCAAGTACAGCACGGTGCAGAACTGGTACCCGGGCGACAGCGAGGGTCGTGGCGGCATCTACAACTTCGTCACCAAGCGCGGCGCCTGCCGCGGCGCGCGGTCCAAGATCTCGTGGACGCAGGTGGAGACCGGGTCCGCGATCACCTGGAAGTATCCGTCCTGCCTGCTGCTGGGCGACGGCTCGGTCGGCGAGTTCTATTCGGTCGCGGTGACCAACAATCACCAGCAGGCCGACACCGGCACCAAGATGATCCACATCGGCAAGAACACCACCAGCACCATCGTGTCGAAGGGGATTTCGGCCGGTCAGTCCAACAACACCTATCGCGGCCTGGTACGAATCCAGCCGAAGGCGTCCGGCGCGCGCAACCACACGCAGTGCGACAGCCTGCTGATCGGCGACCGCTGCGGCGCGCACACCGTGCCCTACATCGAGAACCGCAACCTGACCGCCAGGGTCGAGCACGAGGCGACGACATCGAAGATCGGCGACGACCAGCTGTTCTACTGCCGCCAGCGTGGGTTGAGCGAGGAGGAGGCGGTCGGCCTGATCGTCAACGGGTTCTGCCGCGAGGTGTTAAAGGAGCTGCCGATGGAGTTCGCGGTCGAGGCGCAGAAGCTGCTCGCGATCAGCCTCGAAGGCAGTGTGGGCTAGGAGGCCGGACGGGATGCAAACGATGGGCGGCGCGCTCACGATCGTGGGGCTGACGGCGACGATACCGGGGCGCGAAATCCTGCGCGGTGTCGATCTGGTGGTGCCCCAGGGCGAGATACATGCGATCATGGGACCGAACGGTTCCGGCAAGTCGACGCTGAGCTACGTGCTGGCCGGCCAAGAGGATTACGAGGTCACCGGTGGCAGCGTTCACTTCGGCGAACTCGATCTGCTGGAGCTCGAGCCGGAGGTGCGCGCCGCGTCTGGCGTGTTTTTGGCTTTTCAGGCACCGGTCGAGCTGCCCGGCGTGAACAACGCGAACTTCCTGCGCACGGCGGTCAACGCGGTGCGTCGCGCGCGCGGCGAGAGCGAACTCGACGCCGTGCAGTTCCTCAAGCTCGCGCGACAGGAGAGCAAGCGGCTGTCGATGCCCGACGACATGCTCAAGCGCAACGTCAATGTCGGTTTTTCCGGCGGCGAGAAGAAGCGCAACGAGATGCTGCAGCTGGCGCTGCTCCGGCCGCGCCTGGCGGTGCTCGACGAGACCGATAGCGGGCTCGACATCGACGCGCTGCGCATCGTCGCCGACGGCGTGAACGCGCTGCGCGGCTCCGACTTCTCGGCCCTGATCATCACCCATCACCAGCGCCTGCTCGAACTGGTTGTGCCGGACCGGGTGCACGTGATGGCGGACGGCCGCATCCTGCGATCCGGTGGCCCGGAACTCGCGGTCGAGCTCGAGCGCAGCGGCTACGCGGCGATCGTGGCCGAGGCGGCATGAGCGAGGCGTTGCTCACGACCGGATCGCACTCGACCGCGGATCGCTTCCTGTCGCGCTTCGCGGGGCTGCGCCGACGCCTGCCTGGCGACGGCGCCCCGCGTGATGCCGCCGCCGAGCGGTTGCGTGCGGCCGGGCTGCCGACGGTCGCCGACGAGGACTGGCGCTACACCAGCCTTCGCGGGCTGGAAGCGGTCCGTTTCGAGGAGGCGCTGACGCCGGTGGGCGAGGATGGCCTGGTCAGCGACAGCCTTTCGCCCGCCGCGATGCTGGCTGGGCTCGGCCTGCCGGACGCGCCGAGCCTGGTGTTCGTCGACGGCCGTTTCGCGCCCGACCTGTCAACCTTGCCGTCCGGCTACCGGGTTGCCCGGTTCGCGGCCGAGCCGGTGTTTGGCGCGTTGGCGCGGCCGGACAGCGAGACGATGGTCGCGCTCAACACCATGCTCGCCGAGGACGGCGCCACCATCGAACTCGATGCCGGCGTCGATGGCGGCACCCTCGTGCTGGTGTCGGTCGGCGCCCACGTGTCGGTGCGATCGGTCGCCTATCACCCGCGGCACCGAGTGACGCTCGGGCAGGGCGCACGGCTGTCGCTGGTCGAGGTGTCGGTCGGTGTCGGCACCTACCTGCACAACCCGGTGCTGGAGATCGCGTTGGGCGAGGGCTCGTCGCTCACCCATCTTCGCCTGCAGGACGAGGACCGCTCGGCGTTCCATCTGTCGACCACCTATGTCGATGTCGCCTCGCGCGCGAGCTACGACAGCTTTTGCCTCAACATCGGCGGCGCGATCAGCCGCACCGAAATCCACGCGGCGTTGTCAGGCAGCGATGCGATCGCGCATCTCAACGGCGCGCAGCTGCTGTCGGGACGGCAGCACGCCGACTTCACCACGGTGGTCGCCCATGACGCCCCGGGCTGTGCCTCGCGCCAGACGGTCAAGAACGTGCTTGCCGGCCGCAGTCGCGGCGTGTTCCAGGGCCGCATCGACGTCGCGCGCGCGGCCCAGAAGACGGACGGCTACCAGATGAACCAGACGCTGCTGCTGTCCAGCGAGGCCGAGATCGACAGCAAGCCGCAGCTGCGCATCCACGCCGACGACGTGAAGTGCAGCCACGGCGCCACCGTCGGCGAACTCGATCACGAGCAGATGTTCTATCTCCGCAGCCGTGGGGTGCCAGAGCGCGAGGCGCGCGCGATGCTGGTGCGCGCCTTCCTCGCCGAGGCGATCGACCCGATCGCGCATGAAGGCGGCCGCGCGATGCTGGAGCACGCGGTCGCCACCTGGTGGCTGCGCGAGGGTGAGGGGATCTGACGGACATGGACATGATCACGTCCGCGACCGACATCCGCGATGTCGGCGCGACCGCCGCCTGCCGGGCCGATTTCCCGATCCTTGGCGAGAAAGTCCGCGGCAAGCCGTTCGTGTTCCTCGACAGCGCGGCCTCGGCGCAAAAGCCGGTGCAGGTGATCGACGCGATGTCGAACGCCATGCGCACGCAGTACGCGAACGTGCATCGCGGCCTGCACTGGATGAGCGAACGCACCACCGACGCCCATGACGAGGCGCGCGGGTTGGTGGCGGACTTGCTGCACGCGCCGAGCCGCGACGAGATCGTGTTCGTGCGCAACAGCACCGAGGCCATCAACCTGGTCGCGCACAGCTACGGACGCGGGGTGATGCGCCCCGGTCAGGCGGTGGTGATCTCCGAGATGGAGCACCACGCCAACATCGTGCCCTGGCAGATGCTGCGCGACGCGCACGGGATTGAGCTGCGCATCGCCCGGATCGATGACCGCGGCGAACTCGACCTCGACCATCTGTCGGCGTTGCTGTCGGACGGGCGGGTGGGTCTGGTCGCGATCACCCACATGTCGAACGTGCTGGGGACGGTGACGCCGGCGGTCCGCATCGCCGCGATCGCGCACGAGGCCGGGGCGCAGGTGCTGTTCGACGGCTCGCAGGCGGTCGTGCACCGGGCGGTCGACGTGCAGGCGATCGGCGCCGATTTCTACGTGTTCACCGGGCACAAGCTGTATGGGCCCACCGGCATCGGCGTGCTGTGGGGCAGGCGAGCCCTGCTGGAGCGCATGCCCCCGTTCATGGGCGGCGGCGACATGATCGCGACGGTCGATTTCGAGCGCTCGACCTGGGCTGCCATCCCGAACAAGTTCGAGGCCGGGACTCCGGCGATCCTGGAGGCGATCGGCCTCGGGGCGGCGATCCGCTACGTCCAGGCGATCGGGTTCGAGGCGCTCGGCCGTCACGAGGCGATGCTGGTCGACCACGCGCTCGCCTCGCTGTCCTCGATCAAGGGCCTGCGGGTGATCGGCACCGCGCAGGATCGCGGCGGCGTGGTGTCGTTTACTCTGGACGGCGCGCACCCGCATGATGTGGCGACGCTGCTCGACCTGTCCGGCATCGCGGTGCGGGCCGGCAATCATTGCGCCGAGCCGCTGATGCGCCGTCTCGGCGTGTCCGGCACGGTGCGGGCAAGCTTCGGGCTCTACACCGCACTGGACGAGATCGACGTGCTCTGCGACGCGCTGGAGCGCGTGCGACGAAGGCTCGCCTAGGTGTCGGCGACGCTCACGGAAGCGTCCGAGGAGCTTTATCAGGACCTGATCCTGGAGCGCGCACGTGCGCCTAGGCACGGATCGCTGCTCGCCTGCCATGACGCGGAGGCGGAGGGCGACAACCCGCTCTGCGGTGATCGGCTGACGCTGCAACTGCGCCGCGACCGGGCCGGACGGATCGAGGCGGTCGGCTTCGCGGCGCGTGGCTGCGCGATCAGCGTCGCGTCGGCGGATTTGATGGCCGACGCGGTGGGCGGCCTCGATGCCGACGCGGCGCGCGCCTTGTCGGCGGCTTTCGAGGGCATGATATCAACCGGTGTCGTGCCTGCGGATACCGCGTTTGGCGGGTTGCGGGCGCTGGCCGGCGTGCATGAGTATCGGGCGCGACGTCGTTGCGCGACGCTGGCCTGGACGGCGTTGGGCGCGGCGTTGCGCGCGCCCCCGCGCGAGGAAGGATTGGCTGATGGTTGATGCCGGCGCGATGGTTCCTCCGGCCGATGACGTCATGCCTGAGCAATCGGGCGGATCGCGTCAGGTCGGGACATGGAGCCCGGCGGGCGACACCCAGCCGCCGCCGAGCGAGGACGACGTCATCGCCGCGATCGGGACGGTGTTCGATCCGGAAATCCCGGTCAACGTCTATGAACTCGGGCTGATCTACGCGATCGACCTGCACGACGACGGCCGCGTCAAGGTGGAGATGACGCTGACGGCGCCGGGTTGTCCGAGCGCGCAGGAACTGCCGGTGCAGGTCCGCGACGCGATCCTGGCGGTCGGGGGTGTCACCGGCGCCGAGGTCGAGACGGTCTGGGAACCGCCCTGGGATGCGAGCCGGATGAGCGACGACGCGCGGCTCGCGCTGAACATGTTCTGAGGAGGCCAGGATGGAGACCGTGCAATCTCGAGCGCCCACTCGGCGCGCGCTACCGCCGCTGATGTCGGTCTCGGACGCGGCCGCCGAACGGCTGCGCCAGCTCTACGCCGAGGGCGAGCGTGGGCGCACGCTGCGTATCTCGGTGTCGACCAAGGGCTGTTCCGGCCTGTCATACGACATGAGCTGGGTCGATGCGGCGGGCCCCGGCGACGAGGCGGTGTCGGACAAGGACGTGACGGTGCTGGTCGATCGCAAGGCCACCCTGTTCCTGATCGGGACCGTGATGGACTACGAGACCAAGCAGCTCACCTCTGGGTTCACGTTCAGTAACCCCAACGAGAAGGGCCGTTGCGGCTGCGGCGAGAGTTTTCACGTCTAGCCGGTTGTCAGGCCCCAGACCCCGTTTTCCGACGCAGAGGATTTCTCGAAGGCTTGCCTTTGATGGGGTCAGTCTCGCCGGAACACGCTGACGCTTTCTATCCGTGGCGAGAACAGGAATTGGTCGATCGCGCGCGCCTGCACCAGCCGGTATCCGGCCTGGTAGAGCACGCCCGCTTCACGTCGCAGCTGTGACGGGTTGCAGCTGACGAGGATCACCGTGCCGACGCCGGCCTGTGCGACCTCGTCGATCTGGCGCCCGGCCCCGCCATGCGGTGGATCGAGCACCGCGACGTGCGCGTCACGCAGTTCGGAGACGGTGACCGGTGCGCGGGCGAGATCGCGGTGGTGGGCCTGGATGCGGGTGCCGCCGGCAGCCCGCTTGAGCGCGCCGACCGCCATCGCGTCGCCTTCGTAGGCACGGACGATGCCGTGCCGTGCCAGCGGGAAGCTCAACGTGCCGCAACCGGCGTAGAGCTCGACGATCACCTTCCGCCTCGGCATCGACGGTGGCAGGCCCTCCAGCACGTCGGCGATCAACGCCGCCTCGGCATCCTCGGTCGCCTGCAGGAAGGCACCGGGCGGCGGCTCCAGGCCGAGCGGGCCCCATGGCAGGCGCGGCCGCGCGAGCAGCACCAGAGCCTCCGGCTCGGCGCCTGTCCCCGGTCGCAGCCGGCTCCAGCTGATGCGCGAGACCGCATGCGCGCGCGCGAACTCGGCGAGCTTGCCTCGATCGCCAGCGCTTGCCGGGCGGTCGGTCCGGAGCAGAAGGTCGGGACCATTCTCGATCAGGTTCGCGATCACCGATCCGGTGCCCGCCGCCATCAGGTCGAGCGAGGGCAGCAGCGCACGCAACGGGTCGATCAGCGCGAACAGCGCGGGATGCAGCACGTGACACTCGGTCATGTCGACGACCATGCGCTCGCCCCGGCGGTGCAGGCCGATCACCAGGCGGCCGTCGCGGCTGACCGCAAGATCCATGCGCCGGCGGGTCCGCGGCGCCGTCTGGAACGGCGGCCGCATCACGGGCACGCTCCCGCCATCGGCGGCGAGCGCGCCCGCGACCCGTGCCGATTTCCACGCGAGCGACGCCGCAAGGGTCATGTGCTGCAGGGCGCAGCCACCGCATCGCCCAGCAAGGGCGCAGACGGGTTCTGCCCGCGACTTGGATCGCGACAGGAGTTCGACGATCTCGAGCCGCGTCGATCCTCGCGCCCGGACGCGTTCGCCGGGAAGGGCACCCGCGACATGCCGCAGAGCGCCGGCCTGATCCCGGGCGACCCCGTCGCCCTCCTCGCCAAGCCGCTCGATCAGCAGCTCGGGCAGCCGCTCGGCGGTGGCCTCAGACCTCGTCGATCGGAGGCGCGAAATCGTCATCCGCCTCGGCGACCGCGACAATCGCATCGACGACGTCGAGATCGGGCGTGTCCGCCAGCTCGACCCCGGCCTCCTCGGCCGTGTCCGCGGGACTG
Organism: uncultured Acetobacteraceae bacterium; assembly: GCA_964246135.1. Classification (GTDB taxonomy): domain Bacteria; phylum Pseudomonadota; class Alphaproteobacteria; order Acetobacterales; family Acetobacteraceae; genus CAXTPV01. The sequence continues at coordinate 10,761 of CAXTPV010000062.1, forward strand.
ATCGTCACCCGCCGGGGCAGCAGCATGAAGTCCGGGACGAGATCGCCGAATCCGTTGACCGCCGGGCCGAGATCCTCGGGCCGGCGCCAGCGCGTCATCTCCTGGACGTCACGACGCGGCCGGTCACGCGCCCGGTCGCCGTCGCGGGTGTCGCGCTCGCGTGGCGCCCTGGTCTCAGCCGCGACCTTCGCGCG
>CAXTPV010000063.1:0-6892 GCA_964246135.1 uncultured Acetobacteraceae bacterium
CTCGGTGCCAGCGCGGCGGGCGAGGCGCTCGTCCGTGACCGGCGGGTCGCGGTGCTGTCGGCGACCGGCTCGACGCGGATGGGCCGTGCCGTGGCGCCGGTCCTGGCCTCGCGTTTCGCGCGCGCGATCCTCGAGCTCGGCGGCAACAACGCCGCCATCGTCCGTCCCTCCGCGGAGCTGGAGCTCGCGGTGCGGGCGATCGCGTTCGCCGCGATGGGCACGGCGGGCCAGCGCTGCACATCGCTGCGCCGGCTGCTGGTGCATGCCGAGATCGAGGACGCGCTCTGGCACCGGCTCGCCGCGATCTGGACCTCGGTTCGGGTCGGAGACCCGCTCCGGCCCGACACCCTGGTCGGACCGCTGATCGACCAAGGCGCCGCCGATGCCATGCAGGCGGCGCTCGGCGAGGCACGTGCCTGTGGTGGCGAGGTGATCGGCGGCGCGGGCGAGGCCGTCGCCGATCGCGCGGGCGGCACCTATGTCCGGCCGGCGCTGGTCCGGATGCCGGCGCAGCTCGGACCGATGCTGCGCGAGACCTTCGCGCCGATCCTCTACGTCGTCCGGGTCGGTTCGCTCGACGAGGCGATCGCGCTGCAGAACGACGTGCCGCAGGGGCTCTCGTCCTCGATCTTCACCACCGACCTGCGTGAGGCCGAGCGGTTCCTGTCGGCTTCCGGCTCGGATTGCGGCATCGCCAACGTGAACATGGGACCGTCGGGCGCCGAGATCGGCGGTGCGTTCGGCGGCGAAAAGGAGACCGGCGGCGGCCGCGAGTCGGGATCGGATGCCTGGAAGGCCTACATGCGGCGGATGACCAGCGCGATCAACTACGGCGCCACGCTGCCGCTGGCCCAAGGCGTGACGTTCGACGTCTGAGCCGTGCACGAAGGCGATCCGAGGAGCCGGCCGGCATCATACGCTCGCGCGCCAGGCGCCCTGCAGGCCTTGACGCAAGCGGCGACCCGCAAGGCTCGCCGGATCGATCAGGCCACGTCGCAGGAAAAGGTCGATCAGCACCAGGTTCACGTTGAACTTGAAATCATCACCATCGCGGACCGCCTCGTAGGCCCGTGCCAACGGCCACAGCTCGAACGACTCGACCTCGCCATCGTGCGGCACCGGGCGCCAGCGTTGCGGCAGCATGACATCGTAGCAGCAGAGAAGGTCACGCCGCAGGCCCTCCGGACGTCGCATCACGTAGCGGACAGACCCCACATGGCGGGCTTGGGCGATTTCGGGCTCGCCAAGCCCGCATTCCTCGGCCGCCTCCTTGGCCAGGGTGGCTGCCGTCGTGAGGCCAGCAGGCACGCCGCCCGCCACCAGGTGGTCGAGCTTGCCTGGGTCGAGCAGCTTGTCGGCGGCGCGACGCGCGACCCAGATCAGGGTCTCGCCATGCCCGTCGACCAGGCCGTTGAGGTGGACCCCGGTCGCGGCGATGCCGAAATCCGGGAGCGCGCCGCGATCGAGCGCGGTGACAACCTCGCCGCTGAGGTCGTCGCGAACGTCGAACGCCTCGTCGCGCCAGGTGACCTCGCCGTCGCGCGCGAGGCTTCCCGCCGCCTCGTGCAGGGAAGCGACACTTGCCACGGCGATTCCCGCCTCGAGGATGAAGCCGGAACGTCGCGCGAGTTCCGGAGAGACGAACCCGACGAACGACGCCTCGACCCGCAACCGTGCGAACTCACCGGGGAGGTCGACATTGTTGCAGGCCTCGAGGTGACGCCCGAAGACGGCAAGGATCGCCGCGTCGCCCGCCTCGATCGCGTCCGGACCTGCCACGTGATCTCCTTTGCAACCGCGCCGGACGGTGCCACATGCGCGGCATGACCGGACATAGACGGGCGCAGACCCAGCCGATGATCGTGTCGGGATCGTTGCCTGGCGTGTCGACCCGTTCGGCGGGCGGCACGCTTGCCGACCTCCTGCCATACCTGTGGCCTCGCGGCGACCTCGCAACCAGGCTGCGGGTGGTGGCCGCCGTCCTGTTCCTGGTCGGCGCCAAGGTGGCGACCGTGGTGGTGCCGCTGGTCTATGCGCGCGCGGTGGACGAGCTCTCGCGGCATGGCGCGGCAAGGCTGATCGTGGTGCCGATTGGGCTGATCCTCGCCTATGGCGGCTTGCGGGTCGCGTCGGGCGCGTTCGGTGAGCTGCGCGACGCGGTGTTCGCGCGCGTCAAGCAGCGGATCATCCGGCGGGTGTCGCTGCAGACCTTCCAGCACCTGCACGCGCTGTCGCTGCGGTTCCATCTTGATCGCCAGACCGGCGGCATCAGCCGCGCGATCGAGCGCGGCCAGGTGGCGATCGAGGCGATCCTGCGGCTCGGCGTGTTCAACATCGTGCCGACTTTGGTCGAGGCGTTGCTCGTCACCTTCTTCATCTGGCTGAAGACCGATTGGCGTTTCGCCGCCGTCACGCTGCTCGCCGTCGTCGCCTATATCGGGTTCACGCTCGCGTTCACGACCTGGCGGATGCGCATACGGCGCGCGATGAACGAGGTCGACACCGAGGCGAGCTCGAAGGCGATCGACAGCCTTCTCAACTACGAGACGGTCAAGTATTTCGGTAACGAGGCCCACGAGGCGCACCGCTTCGATGACGCGCAGGCCCGCTACGAACGCGCGGCGGTGCGCACCCAGATCTCGCTCAACATGCTCAACATCGGCCAGCAGGTGATCATCTCGGCGGCGCTCGCCGTCGTGATGCTGATGGCAGCGGATGGAGTGATCGCGGGCAGGCTGTCGGTCGGCAAGTTCGTGCTCGTCAACACCTACCTGATGCAGCTTTATCTGCCGCTGAACTTCCTCGGCTTCGTCTACAGCACCTTGCGGCAGAGCTTCGTCGACATCGAGCAGATGTTCCGCCTGCTGCACGAGCAGCAGGAGGTCGAGGACCGGCCGCACGCGGTCGAGCTTCCCGGCCACCTCGCCAACGCGCCGCCGGCCTCGATCCGGTTCGACAACGTGCAGTTCGGCTACCGGCCGGACCGCGAAATCCTGCGAGGGGTGTCGTTCGAGGTGCCGGCCGGTGGCAAGATCGCGGTGGTCGGCCCGACCGGTGCGGGCAAGTCGACGATCAGCCGGCTCCTGTTCCGGTTCTACGACGTGAACGAGGGCGCGGTGCTGCTCGACGGGCTCGACGTGCGCGACTGCACCCAGGAGAGCCTACGCCGCGCGATCGGCGTGGTGCCCCAGGACACCGTGCTGTTCAACGACACCATCCGCTACAACATCGCCTATGGCCGCATCGGCGCGAGCATGGCCGAGGTCGAGCAGGCCGCTCGTCAGGCGCAGGTGCACGACTTTGTCGTCACCCTGCCGGATGGCTACGACACCCGCGTCGGCGAGCGTGGCCTCAAGCTCTCGGGCGGCGAGAAGCAGCGTGTGGCGATTGCGCGCACCATCCTGAAGGACCCGCGCGTGCTGATCCTCGACGAGGCCACCAGCGCGCTCGACACCGCCACCGAGCGCGAGATCGATTCGGCGCTCGCCGCCGTCTCGGCCCGGCGGACGACGCTGGTGATCGCGCATCGGCTGTCGACCGTGGTCGACGCCGACGAAATCCTGGTCCTCGATCAGGGGCGCGTGGTCGAGCGCGGCAGCCATGCGTCGCTGATGCTGGCCGACGGGCTCTACGCCGGCATGTGGCGTATCCAGGCGGAGGCGGCAGCCGGGAGCGCCGAAGCGGCAGCCGAGAGCGAGGTGGCCGCCTGACCTTGGATCGGCCTGCCGACGCGTTATCTGAGCATGACAGCCTGCGGGGTAAGCATGTTCACAAACGAGACCGGCGGCCACGACCGGCAAATGCGTCCAGACGAGTTGCCCGAGGAGCTGAGCCAGGCCGGCGAGATGGTCGACAAGCTGATTCGGCATCTGCTTGGCAAGAAGCTGCCGCCGTTGGCGATCGCGTCGGCGCTGTTGGGCGGCTCGATGGGGCTGCTGTCCCGCAGCGTCGGACCCAAGGCGTTGCTTGGCGTGCTCGACCAGGCGCGTGAGGCGGTCCGGTCGGGCGAGTTCGACGAGATGAGCGACGGCCCGGTCGGCGGTCGCGCCTGACCAGGGTGTCCGCCGTCGTTGGCGGCTGGGTCCCGCCTTGACGCGCAAGGCGGTGTTCGCCATAAGCCGCGCTCGCTCATTCCAAGGGTTCATGATGTCCCGCCGCTGCCAGATCACGGGCAAGGGTGTGCTGTCCGGCAACAATGTCAGCCATGCCAACAACAAGACCAGGCGCCGCTTTCTGCCGAACTTGCAGGAGGCTTCGCTGGTGTCCGACGTGTTGCGCGCCCAGGTGCATCTGCGTCTGACCACCGGCGCGCTTCGCACCATCGAGCATAACGGCGGCCTTGACGCCTTCCTGCTCGGCACGCCGAACCGCAACCTGCCGGCCGAGGCGCAGACGCTCAAGCGTCGGATCATCCGCGCCCGTGACCGGCGCGCCGAGGCGGCCGCGGCCTGATCCTGCCCGGCGACGGACGCCCGGTGCGCCCGTCCGTTCAAGGTTCGGCTTGCAAATTCGGGGGCGGTCGCGCATGTCAGCCCCGAACCCGTAAACCCGGTCGATTGCCGGCGTGCTCCCGCGTCCACCCTTCAGGGGTTAATGGCGGGTGCCACGCCCCGTGGCGTTCCGGACCGTATTCCTGGAGATGACCCCCGTGTCCGCCACCATCGCGCTCTCGAAGATTCGCAACATCGGCATCACGGCGCATATCGACGCCGGCAAGACCACGACCACCGAGCGCATCCTGTTCTACACCGGCGTGTCGCACCGGATCGGCGAGGTCCATGACGGCAACACCACGACCGACTACATGGACCAGGAGCGTGAGCGCGGCATCACGATCACCTCGGCGGCGGTCACCTGCGAGTGGAAGGACCACCGCATCAACATCATCGACACGCCCGGCCACATCGACTTCAACATCGAGGTGAACCGCAGCCTGCGCGTGCTCGACGGCGCGGTGTTCATCATCGAGGGCGTGGCGGGCGTGCAGCCGCAATCCGAGACCAACTGGCGCCTGGCCGACCGCTACAACGTTCCGCGCGTCATCTTCATCAACAAGCTCGACCGCACCGGCGCCGATTTCTACCGCGCCTTCGACACGCTGAAGGAAAAGCTCGACATCGTCGCGCTGCCGCTGCAGCTGCCGATCGGCACCGAGGAGAACTTCCGCGGCGTCGTCGATCTGGTCGAGATGAAGGCGATCATCTGGGAGGGCGGCGAGCTTGGAGCGAAGTTCCACGACGAGCCGATCCCGGACGAGCTGAAGGATCGCGCCGCCGAGCACCGGCAGACCCTGCTCGATACCGCGCTCGCGGTCGACGATGCCGGCATGGAGGAGTATTTCGAGCACGGCGACGTCTCGGTCGAGACGCTCCGCCGCGCGATCAAGACCGGCACCATCTCGGGCGCGTTCCGCCCGGTGCTGTGCGGCACCGCGTTCAAGAACAAGGGCGTGCAGCCGCTGCTCGACGCGGTGCTCGACTATCTGCCGGCGCCAGACGACGTCGCCGGCATCCGGGTCGCCCCGCCTGAAGGCGAGGAGGTCGACGAGCACAACCTGCCCGTCATCCCGGTCGACCCGGACGGCAAGTTCGCTGGATTGGCGTTCAAGATCATCAACGACAAATACGGCACGCTGACTTTCGTGCGCGTCTATCGCGGCGTGCTGAAGTCCGGCGACCAGGTGCAGAACACCACCAAGGGCCACAAGGAGCGCATCGGGCGGATGTTCCAGATGCACGCCGACAAGCGCGCCGAGATCAAGGAGGTCCATGCCGGCGACATCGCGGCGTTCGTCGGCCTGAAGGACACCGGCACCGGCGACACCCTGGCCGACGCCGCCGACCCGGTGGTGCTGGAGCGGATGGCGTTTCCGGTGCCGGTGATCGACATCTCGGTCGAGCCCAAGACCAAGGATTCGGTCGAGAAGATGACGCTCGGCCTGCAGAAGCTCGCCGGCGAGGACCCGTCGCTGCGGCTCAAGACCGACCAGGAGACCGGCCAGACCATCCTGTCCGGCATGGGCGAGCTGCACCTCGAGATCATCATCGACCGGCTGCGCCGCGAGTATGGCGTCGACGCCAACATCGGCGCGCCGCAGGTCGCCTATCGCGAGACGATCAGCAAGGCCCATACCGAGACCTACACCCACAAGAAGCAGTCTGGCGGGTCGGGGCAATACGCCGAAGTCAAGATCATCTTCGCGCCGCTTCCACGCAACGACGGCGTGCAGTTCGAGAACAAGGTGGTCGGCGGCTCGGTGCCGAAGGAGTACATCCCGGCGGTCGAGAAGGGCATCAGGGTGCAGGCCGATACCGGCGTGCTGGCCGGCTTCCCGACCGTCGATTTCAAGTACTCACTGGTCGACGGCAAGTACCACGACGTCGACAGCTCGGCGCTCGCGTTCGAGATCGCCGCCAAGGCCTGCTTTCGCGAGGGCATGAAGAAGGCCTCACCGGTGATCCTGGAGCCGATCATGGACGTGGAGTGCACGACTCCGCAGGATCATGTCGGCGACGTCGTCGGCGATCTCAACCGGCGGCGCGGCATGATCCAGAGCCAGGAAAGCGCGGGCTCGACGGTGATGGTGCGCGCCCACGTGCCGCTCAAGGAGATGTTCGGCTACATCTCCGATCTTCGCAGCATGACCAAGGGCCGCGCCTCATTCACCATGCAGTTCCATCACTACGACCCGGTGCCGCGGAACATCGCAGACGAGATCATGGCCAAGTCGGCTTAGCGGGAGGCGGAGCGAGGCGCGGGCGCTGGCCACGCCCCCGGGGGGGGGGGGACAGCGGGTAGAGGTCCATCGGGGCAATCTCAGCAGTTTCGATCCACGCCCCCGCGCGGGGGGCGACGCGCTCGTGAGCAGCGCGGCGAGTAGGTAGGCTTGGTT
>CAXTPV010000063.1:6902-10664 GCA_964246135.1 uncultured Acetobacteraceae bacterium
CGCAGACGAGATCATGGCCAAGTCGGCTTAGCGGGAGGCGGAGCGAGGCGAGGGCTCTGCCCTCGACCCGCTGGGGCCGGTTGGCCCCAGACCCCATTCTGGGAAGCTTGGTCGTTTGCGGAGACGATGCGTTTCCCTGCCGCGCTGCCGCTTTCCGACAGATGTTCGGCCGAGCTGCCGGGTATCGGAAAGGGGGTTTCGATGTCGCGGCGTGATGCGCTTCGAAGCGACGTTTTGCGCCTGGTGACTAGTCTCACGGTTCTCGGAAGCCCTGCGCCGGCGTGTCCAGTATCGTCGGGGCTACTGCGACATCCGACGGGGCGGTCGCATGCCGGCCGATCCATCACGCCTTGTGTCTGTCGGTGAGCGGCCCCACCCACCGCCAGATCTCGCCGTCGGCGGCGGCGAGCCCGTCGGCGGCGAGAGCCTCCAGGAAGCCGGCGATGTTGGCCCGCGCCGCCCTGTCTAGGCCCGGTTTGAGGGACGGGTAGAGAAGGGCGACGAACGCGTCGATGTGTCGCGCCTCGCTGGCTAGCAGGTCGATGACCTGTTGCTCGCGACGCCGGCGCTGTGCCAGCAGCTTGGTGATCAGGACTCGTGGCTGATCGATCGCAGGCCCGTGCCCGGACAGCAGCATCTGGTCGCCGCGATCGCGTACGCGCTTGAGGCTGGACACGTAGTCGTGGGCACTGCCGTGGGGTGCCGGCGGCACCACCGATGTCGACCAACCCATCACGTGATCGGCGGTGAACAGCACGCCGTCGGGCCGAGCAAAGCAGAGATGATCCTGCGCGTGGCCGGGCGTATGCAGGACTTCGAGACCGGCGACCTGATCGCCATCCGACAGCGCCACATCCGGCATGAACCCGGCGAAGCATGCGAGCAGCCTGTGCGCCTGGATCGGCAGCGACAACGCGTCGGCCAGCCGGGGCGCGAGGCCGGCGTGATCGGCGTGGGCGTGGCTCAGCAGGATGTGGCTGATGCGACCCTCGCCGGCGGCAAGGATCGCGTCGAGGTGATGCGGATCGTCGGGACCGGGATCAATCACGGCGAGGCCGCCTTCGGGCTGCTCGACGAACCAGGTGTTGGTGCCATGATAGGTCATCGGCCCGGGGTTGCCGGCAACCACCCGGAAGATGCCCGGCGCCGCGTCCAGCCTCACCCCCCGCGGCGGCTCGGGCTCGAGCAGCCGCCTGCTCGTGCCCGCCGCCATCGCCAGAGGCGGGTTCAGCCGAACGCGCCGACCTCGTGGGTGATCGCGGTGCCGAGCTCTCGCACCAGGTCGAACAGCACGCCGATCGGGGTGAACAGCTCGTCGTGCTCGCGTGCGTAGGCGCCGGTCACCTGCGGCGCCCGGGGCTCGCGGAAATCGAGCAGTACCGCCTGGTCCGGCGATGACGGAAAGATCAGCGCAAGCTCGGCCAGTGCCGCCGGGATGTCGAGGCGCAGCATTTGATCTTCCAGCGTCTCGCGGGTCATGCCGCCGCGCGGCGCGAAATAGGGGATGCGGGCGCTCAGACTCCAGATCCGGTCGATCAGCGCGAGACGCAGCGCGTGCAGCAGGATCTCGGCCGTATCCATGGTCGGCGCGTCCGGCCAGGCGTCGCGCAGCAGCAGGGTGTCGTTCTCGATCCGGTGCGACATCGCCTGGGTGGAGGCCCACAGCCCGAGCCGCTCCAGACCATGCGCCACCAGCACCAGCTCGTGACGCCGGCCGTTGTCGCGTGCGTTGGCGGCGCGATCAAGCCAGGTGCCGGGATCGAGCATCGCCACCGTCGCGCGAAGCACGTCCCGGTCGGAATGCGCGAGCGCGTGGCGGGCGAGGTCGAGCGCGCGCCGGAAGCGCGGACTGTCGTCGAGCAGGCGTTCGAACGCCTCGGCATGACGGGAGGACGCGGCGCCGACGCCTTGCAGCGTGTTCGCGCACCAGCCCAGTTGCTGCAGGATCGCGTTGTTGGGAATGGCGCGCAGCTCGCGCGGATGGCGGATGCGGGCGGCAGCGCCGCTCGCGTCGTTCTGCCTGGCCGCCGGGCGCGAGCCGGTCTTGTCGATCAGCGCCGGCCCGAACGCGCCGAGCAGTGCCGCGTAGCCCGGGTCCTCGACCAGGTCGTGCATCGCGCTCGCGATCGTCGCGAAGAAGTCGGCCGAGAAATCGGGGTCGTCGTAGATCGGGTCGGGCGATGGGTCGGGGCGTGCGAAGGCGTGGGTCGCGATCGTGGCGATCGTCGCGTCGGCCAGCGTCCGGGTGCCGAACAGCGCGTAGCCGTCGCCCCCCTGGAAAGCGCTCTCCACGCGCCCCGCGATTCCCGCCCGATCGAAGTTCGCGCGCGGCCAGGCCGGCGACAGGTAGGCAAGCCGGTCGGCGAGCGAGCCCGGATGGGCGCCGCGACCGATGCTCTCCCCATGGGTGTCAAACAGCACCACCTCGATGCCGGTGAGGCCGCGCCGGTCGAGCACGTCCGCGATCTTCAGGCGCAGACGCTCGATCTGATAGGTGGCGGCGATCTGACCGACATAGCGCCCGGAATCGGAGTAGCCGAATTGCAGGCAGAGCCGGCCGAGGCGCCGGACATAGGCGTGGAAATGCGGGCTGCGCGCGGCCTCGTCGATCACCCGCACGCCGCGCTCGAGCGCCTCGGCGGTCTCGAACAGCGGGCTGATCTCGACCTGCCCGTCCACGCCGAACAATCTCGCGAGCCAGAGCGCCGCCAGCAGCGTGTAGCCGCTCTCGGTCTCGGCGATCAGGAAGCGCACCGGCGTCGTCTCGTCGACGTGCTTGACGATCTGGGCGATCGTCATCATCAGCCGCGCGGCCGAGGCCTGCTCGACCATGATCGCCCCGAAATCGACCGCGACCGGGACCACGTGATCGAGCGCCTCGTTGATGTGGGCCAGCAGCGCGCGCCTGCGCGAGTCGTCCTCGGGACTGTCGGTGATGCCGAGGCGCTGTCGGACGACGTTGTGCACCTGGGTCGCGTTCAGCCGCACATGGGTGTGCGCGAGGCCGAGCCCGTGCGACGCGAGCCCGGCCGCCACGACCGCGAGCTCGACCTGCTGGTCCGCGTCGACCAGCGCGGAGCAGGCCTTGAACTCGGCCTGGAGCACGCCCGCAGACACCAGCGCCTCGTCGCGACGGTCGATCAGGGCGCGGGCGAAGTGCCCGGTCTGCTCCGGGTCGGCGCTGACCGGGCAGGCGGCGATCTGGGCCGCCACGGTCTCGGCCGCCAGCCCGACGCGCCCGGCCAGCACCGAAGCGCCGCCGATCGCGCCGAGCTGGCCCGCGACCCGTTCGAGTTGCAGCCGCTTCATCCGCAGTCGGAGGCGCAGCGTGTCGTACCAGGCGATGTCGGTGCGGCCGTCGGTGTCGTAGCCGACCCAGCTCGCGAGGATGATCGGCCGCGGCGTCAGGTCTCGCCACGCGTTCGGCCACGTCGCGCGCGCCGCCTCGAACAGATGCCGGGTCAGCGCGTCGATGGCGTCGCGGCCGCGTGCGATCGCGTCGGTCGCCTGGGCGAACTCTTCCTCGAGCGTGATCGGTCCCGGCCGGTGGGTGGGGAAGCTGCCGCTATCGCCGCCGCCGCTTGCGAGTGCCGCAAGCTCGCGGTAGACGGCTGGTGGCAGCGCGAAGGTCGGGTGGGCGGTGAACACTGCGGCAAAGCGGGTGCGCTCGATCTCGGCGCGGAAGCGCGCGAGCGGCACCGGGCTGTCCTGCGGGTCCGGCCGCACCAGGCGGGACGCCAGCTCGGCGAAGCGTGCTTGCGG
>CAXTPV010000064.1:0-9789 GCA_964246135.1 uncultured Acetobacteraceae bacterium
CTGACTTGCGTGGGTTCTCGGCGGATCAGCTGCGTCAGGTGGCCGACGAGTTGCGGGCCGAGACGGTGGACGCGGTGTCGGTGACCGGCGGCCATCTGGGGGCGTCGCTGGGCGTGGTCGAGCTCACGGTGGCGCTGCACGCGGTGTTTTCGACGCCAGACGACCGGCTGATCTGGGACGTCGGCCATCAGGCCTATCCGCACAAGATCCTGACCGGCCGGCGCGACCGCATCCGCACGCTGCGCCAGGCCGGCGGGCTGTCGGGCTTCACCCGGCGCTCCGAAAGCCCGCACGACCCGTTCGGGGCGGCGCACTCCTCGACCTCGATCTCGGCCGGGTTCGGCATGGCGGTGGCGCACGCGCTGCGCGGGCAGGACGAGCGCCACGTGATCGCGGTGATCGGCGACGGCGCGATCTCGGCCGGCATGGCCTACGAGGCGATGAACAACGCCGGCGCCCGCCACGAGGGCCGCAGCCAGGGCCGGCTGCTGGTCATCCTCAACGACAACGAGATGTCGATCAGCCCGCCCACCGGCGCGATGAGCGCCTATCTCACCAGGCTGATGAGCTCGCGCTCGTTCCTGTCGCTGCGCGACCTCGGGCTGCGGCTCGCCGCCCGCTTCCCCGGCCAGATCGAGCGCACCGCCAAGCGCGCCGAGGAGTATGCCCGCGGCCTGCTCACCGGCGGCACCCTGTTCGAGGAGCTCGGGTTCTACTACGTCGGGCCGATCGACGGCCACAATCTCGACCACCTGCTGCCGGTGCTGCGCAACCTGCGCGACGCCGAGGAGCGCGGCCCGGTGCTGCTGCACGTGATCACCCAGAAGGGCCGCGGCTACGCACCCGCCGAGGCCGCCGCCGACAAGCTGCACGCCGTCACCCCGCGCTTTAACGTCGTCACCGGCGAGCAGGTGGCACCGGCCGCCGGGCCGCCCTCCTACACGTCGGTGTTCGCCGACAGCCTGCTCGCCGCCGCCGAAACCGACCCCACCATCGTCGCGATCACCGCCGCGATGCCGACCGGCACCGGGCTCGACCGCTTCGCCGCCCGCTTTCCGGACCGCTTCTTCGATGTCGGCATCGCCGAGCAGCACGCCGTCACGTTCGCCGCCGGCATGGCCACCGAGGGCATGCGGCCGTTCTGCGCCATCTACTCGACCTTCCTGCAGCGCGCCTACGACCAGGTGGTGCACGATGTCGCGCTGCAGTCGCTGCCGGTGCGGTTCGCGATCGACCGCGCCGGGCTGGTCGGCGCCGATGGCGCGACGCACGCGGGGTCGTTCGATCTCAACTATTTGCTGCCGCTGCCGGGCTTCGTGGTGATGGCGCCCGCCGACGAGGCCGAACTCGCCCACATGGTCGCGACGTCGGCCGCCCACGATGCCGGGCCGTCGGCGTTCCGGTTCCCGCGCGGCGCCGGCACCGGGGTCGCCCTGCCGGCGCACGGCGTCCCGCTCGCGATCGGGCGCGGACGCATCCTGCGGGAAGGCAGCACCATCGCCATCCTGTCGCTTGGCACCCGGCTGGCCGACTGTCTGGCCGCCGCCGACGACCTCGCCGCGCGCGGACTGTCGGCCACCGTCGCCGACGCGCGCTTCGCCAAGCCGCTCGATCGCGACATGATCATGCAGCTCGCGCGACACCACGAGGTGCTGCTCACCGTCGAGGAGGGGGCCGCGGGGGGGGGGGGGGGGGCCCGGCGGCCACCGCGCGCCCCCCCCCCGCGGCGGCGCCACAAACCCCCGCCGGGCATCGCCTGAGCGACCCGGCACGTCGAGGGCGGCTGCGCGCCGATCTGATGCTGGTCGAGCGCGGGCTGGTCGACAGCCGGGCAAGGGCCGCTGCCCTGATCCTGGCGGGGCTGGCCTGGAGCGGTGACCGCCGGGTGGCCAAGGCCGGAGACCTGCTGGCCGCGGACGCGCCGCTCAGCCTGCGCGGGCAGGACCACCCCTGGGTGTCACGCGGCGGCCTCAAGCTCGCGCACGGGCTCGATCATTTCGGCCTGTCGCCCGAGGGACGCGTCTGCCTCGACATCGGCGCGTCCACCGGCGGCTTCACCGACGTGCTGCTGCAGTGCGGCGCCCGGCGTGTTCACGCGGTCGATGTCGGGCATGGGCAACTCGCCTGGTCACTGCGTTCGGACCCGCGCGTCGTGGTGCACGAGCGGACCAACGCGCGCCATCTGGTGCCGGCGATCCTGGGCGAGGATGCAGCGACGATCACCGTGCTGGTGTGCGATGCGAGCTTCATCGGCCTTCGCACCCTGCTGCCGGCGGCACTCGCGATCTGCGCGCCCGAGGCGTGGGCGATCGCGTTGATCAAGCCGCAATTCGAGGCCGGACCCGCCGATGTCGGTGCCAAGGGCGTGGTGCGGGACGCGGACGTGCATCAGCGCGTCTGTGACGAGCTCGCGGCGTGGTGGCGGGCGCGGCCGAGCTGGAGCGTGCTCGGCGTCGAGCCGAGCCCGATCACCGGGCCGGAGGGCAACCGCGAGTTCCTGCTCGGCGCCCGGCTCGGAGTCAGTTCGACGAGGTGATGGACGGAGCGAGCGCCTCGACCTTGGCCGCGCCGTGGCCGGGGTTGCGGAAACGCAGCTCGACATCGTCGCGCGCCGGGTCGAACAGCTCGTGGCGCGAGGTGCACGCGACCGACACCACATGCCGCGCTTCGGGCGTGGTCAGGAACTGACGGGTTTCGGCTTCCAGGCTCATGTCGCGGGTGAGCCCGCGCCACTCGCGCAGCTCGGTGTCCTCGACATACATCGCGAGGATGCCGGGACACGCGCCCGAGAGGCGGTTGGGCGCGATGTCCGCCATCCTGCGCCGCAGGATCAGCGGCACGTTGTTCTCGCGGCCGGCATGCGCGGCCATCGCGAACACCGCCTCGCCCTTCACCCGCACCGCGAGGTGGGTCTCCGGACTGAACATCGATTGCAGATGCGCCATGATCGGCTGCTCTCGCGTCGGCATCGCGGACAGGCTGAACGGGTCCAGCCGCATGATCGCCGACTGGTCCTGATCGGCGCGGCGGCGCTCGGTGAGCATGGCGGTGATGCGGGCGCGGAGGCAGGCGAGGCTGCCTGCGCCGGCCGGCGCCGGCTCCACCCTGAGGCCGTCCGGGAGCGTCATCTTCAGCAGATAGCGGCCGGGATGGTGGTCGAGCCAGGCGCCGAGATCGGCGTCGATCAGGTCGACCAGCCGGAACCAGGCGCCGCGATGCAGGCCGCGGCCGGCTTCGGCCGACACCACCTCGCAGGCGACCTCGGCGACGACGTCGTCGCGCCTGAGCGCGAGGTCGAACGATGCGCCGTCGGCAAGCCCCGCGAACGTCACGTCGAACCCGCGGCGGCGATGCAGCCAGGCGGTCCGGAGCATGTGAAACAGGGGGGTCAGCGACTGGCCGTCGAGCATGGCATGGTCGAGGCGCGCCTCGAAGCGGCGGCGGCCTTCGGGCGACAGGCTCCCGTGCAGGCGAACCGCCTCGGCGGCGAGACGGCCCATCCGGGCATCGCAGAGCGACGGGTGGTTGGCGGACGGACGGCGCTGGCGCTCGATCGCGATCTCGATCGCGTGCCGGCGCAACACGTCGCGGCCGCAGAGATTGGACTGGCCGGGCGTCGCCTGGGCTTGGATGATCGCGTCGATGCGCGCTTGCCAGGCTTGTTTGCCGACAATGCCCACGAAGGAGTCCAGATCGGTGCCGCGCTCGATAAATCCCATGGCCGACATGTAGGGGAGCGTAGGGGCCAAGCCGCAAGAACTCACAGCGTATGATCGTGTCACTGTCGCGATTGTGAGAATGCCGCCACGGTGTTGCCGCAGGCTGGCCGCATCCGTATGTGTCCGCGATGTGCTGGCGCGAAGCGTTGATCCTGGCGTGCGCCCTCGTGTTGGCGTCGGCGCCGCTCGCCTCGCGGCGAGCACTGAGCTCACCGGCGCGATTGAGCGCGTCGAGCTCGGGACAGATCGTCAGCGCTCATGCGCTCGGCCGGCTCCCGGCCGCGGACATGCGGCGGGGCGGGGCGCTCGCGTTGCTCGGACGCTGGCATGCCTGGCAGGCGGCGACCCGTCGCGGGTCGGGCCGGGTGGTCTGCTACGCGTTTACCCGCGGCACGTCGGCAAGCGTCGCGTGGCGCGGCCGAGGCGACGTCGTCCTGACCGTGACCGAACGCGACGGCACGCCGCGCGACGCGGTGGCGCTCAACGCCGGCTTCGCCTATCCGCCCGACGCCGCGGTGGAGGTGATGGCAGGCAGCGCGCGGATGGCGTTCTACACCGAGGGGCGCTCGGCGTTCGCGCGATCGGGCCGGGAGGCGGTACGGGCGTTCGGGCGCGCGACCCAGGCGGTCGCACGCTCGCCGATGCCGCATGGTCGCTCGGTCACCGACGTCTTCAGCCTGGTCGGCTTTGACGAGGCCTATGCCGCCATCAGCCATGCCTGTCCGGCGCATGCCTGACGGCGGCCCCGGCGTGGCGGCGCTCGACCCCGCGGGGCTGAGCGAGGATGAGGCCGGGCGCATCCTGGCCAAGGCGGCGGCGCGGCCACCGCCGGCCGCCGCGACATCGGACGGGCGACGTGATCTGGTCGGGCTGTCACGCGAGGCGCTGATCGCGGCGCTTGCCGAGACGGGCGAGAAGCCGTTCCGGGCCAAGCAGCTCTGGCACTGGGTGTACAATCAGGGCGTGACCTCGTTTTACCGGATGACGAACGTGGCGCGGCCGCTGCAAGCCCGGCTCGCGGAACGCTTCGTGATCGGCCGCCCCGAGGCCGCGACGGTGCAGACCAGCCAGGATGGCACCCGCAAGTTCCTGTTCCGGTTCCGCGACGGCGAGGAAGCCGAGACCGTGTATATTCCGGACCGGCAGCAGGATCGCGGCGCGGTCTGTCTTTCGAGCCAGGTGGGCTGCACCCTGTCGTGCCGGTTCTGTCACACCGGCACCCAGCGCCTGACCCGCAATCTCGGTGTCGCCGAGATCGTCGGCCAGTTCATGGCGGCGCGCGACGCCTATGGCGAGTGGCCGTCGCCGCGCGGCGCCACGCCGAGGCTGCTCTCGACCCTCGTGCGGATGGGCATGGGCGAGCCGCTGTACAACTACGAGAACGTGGCCGCCGCGATGCGGATCGCGATGGATGGCGAGGGGATCGGCGTGTCGCGGCGGCGGATCACGCTGTCGACCTCGGGCGTGGTGCCGCTGATGGACCGGTGCGGCGCCGAGCTCGGGGTCAACCTCGCGGTGTCGCTGCACGCGGTCACCGACGACCTGCGCGACGAGCTGGTGCCGCTCAACCGCAAATACCCGATCGCCGAGCTGATCGCCACCTGCCGCCGCTACCCGTCGGCATCGAACGCACGCCGCATCACGTTCGAATACGTGATGCTGCGGGGTGTGAACGACAGCGACGCCGAGGCGCGCGCGCTGGTGCGGCTGATCTCCGGCATTCCGGCCAAGGTCAACCTGATCCCGTTCAATCCCTGGCCGGGCAGCACCTACGCCCCAAGCACGCCCGCGCGGCTCGATGCGTTCTCGCGGATCGTGATGGATGCGGGCTTCGCGTCGCCGGTGCGGACACCGCGCGGCCGCGACATCCTGGCGGCTTGCGGGCAGCTGAGGACCGAGAGCGTCCGGTCGCGCTGATCGGCCGATCGAGTTTACGGGTTGTTTGCGATGCCGGGCGTATGAGGGAGGCTTACGCCTGATGGCTGAACATGCGCGCGCTGCTTGCGTCCCACACGATACCGATCCTTCGCCGATGGTTCGACCAGCGTATGGTTGGCCGGGCCGCGCTGCTGTTCGTCGTGGGGCTGACGCTGGCGGGCATCCGGCCCGCTTTCGCGCAGCGCGAGGCCTATCGGCTTTACGACGAGGATAGCGGGCTGGCCTACGGCGCGCTCAACGCGTTGTCGCAGGACCGCGCCGGGTTTCTCTACGCGGCCACCGAGAACGGCCTCTACCGCTACGACGGGCTGCGGTTCAGCCGGCTCGGCGCGGAGTCCGGGCTGCCGATCACCGGCACCGTCAACGCGGTTGTTGCCACTCCGGACGGCCGCGTCTGGGTGGTGTTCCCGGATCGGGTCTACCTGCTTGGGGACGCAAGCACCCTCTCGGTCGCGACCGAGATCGGCACCGCCGACGAAACCGGGCATCGCGCGGCCTTGCTCGGCAACGACCTGCTGCTGATCCGCAACCATCACCTGCTGCGCGTTCACGCCGGACCCGATCGCACGCTGTCGGTGGGTCCCTTCGCGACGGCACCCGTCGACACCGTCTTCGTCGAGCATGACCACGTCTGGGCCGGGTGCGGCACCCGGGTCTGCCAGCTCGACGGGCGCGGCGTCATTGTCCCTGGCGTGGGATCCAGCCTTCCGGCCGATCGATGGGTCGCCCTGTTGCGCGACCATGAGGGCACGCTTTGGCTGCGCAGCCCAGGGCGCATCGCCTCGCTGGTGCCGGGGGCCGCGCGGTTCCACGTCGTCGACGTTCCGGGCGGTGCCAGCACCGACATCCTGGACACCTCGATGTTGGAGCTGGTCGAGGACGCGGCCGGACGGGTGGTGACGCAAAGCGCCCGCGGGCTGCTGATCCACGAGCATGGACAATGGATCGCGCACGACTTCGTCCAGAGCTTCCCCCTGTCCTGGGTCAGCACGATGCTGGTGGATCGCGAGGGGTCGATGTGGATCGGCAGCTACGGACGCGGTCTGGTGCAACTGCCCGGCTTTGGCCTGTTCAGGAACTGGACCCGTGCGGAAGGCCTCGCCGATGACCTGGTCTGGAATGCGAGCCGCGACGGCGCCGGCACGATGTGGGTGGCGACCGACCTTGCCCTGGAGATGCTGGCCGGTGAGGCGGCTGCGTCCGCGGCCGCCGTGCCGCCGACGCACTATCCCGGCCGGTCGCTCGGGCTGGCGAGGTCCACCGGCGGTTGGCTTTGGATCGGCAACTGGAGCGGCGCCCTGCTGCGCCGTGCTCCCGTCACGGGGCGCACGGAGACGGTGGCGGCGGGGCTTGGCCGTATCTACACGATCGTGCCCGACCCAAGCGGCCCGCTCTGGATCAGCGCTGCCAAGGGCCTGTTCAGGATCGCGCGGCCCGATGATGCGGTGCTTCCCACGGCCGAGCCGGTGCCCGGCATCCACGAACGCGTTCTCTCGATGACGTTCGACAGTGCCGGTGAACCGTGGGTGTTGACCGATTTTACCCTGTTTCATCGTGACGCCCGGCAGGACTGGCACGCCGTGCTGCGCATCGATCCAACTGGCGGCCGCCAGACGCGGTCGCTGGCATTCGCGCCCGACGGCACGCTGTGGCTCGGAAGCTTCATCTCCGGGCTGACACGGCTGCGCCTCGATCATGGCGTGATCGTCGGCAGCGACCGGCGTCCCTCCGAGCACCTGTTCTCGCAGGACGTGGAGATGATCCACAGCGATCGGAGCGGCCGCATCTGGATCGGGACCGACCAGGGAATCGACGTCACCGACGGCGTGCATTGGCGCCACCTCGACACCCAGGACGGGCTGGTCGCCAATGACAGCGACCAGAACGCGGCCTACACCGATGATGATGGCAGCCTGTGGTTCGGCATGTCGGGCGGGCTGTCGCACCTGACCGACACGCGCACGCTGTTCCATCCGGTCAGCCTGCACCCGCTCATCACCAGCGTCAGCCTCGACGATGCGGCAGTGCCGCGGCCCGGACGCCTCGCCACTCACCTGCGCTGGACCGGCGATCCTTTGCTGATCGACTTCGCGGCACTCGACTTCAAATACGCGCGGACGATCCGGTTCCGTTATCGTCTGCTCGGCTTTGATCGCGGCTGGACCGAGACCACGATCCGGGAGGCGCGCTACACCAATCCGCCCTCCGGCCGTCTGGTGTTCGAGCTGGTGGCGTACGAGCCGACACATCGGCTGACGTCGCGTGTGGTCCGGATCACCATCAAGCTGCGACCGCCCTGGTGGATGACTTGGCCGGTCTATGCCGGGCTCGCGATGGCGGCGGTGCTCCTGCTGGCGCTGCTCTGGCGGCTGCGGGTGCGCTACCTGCTGCGGCGCCAACGCCTGCTGGAGGCGGAGGTGGCCAGGCGAACCTGCGAGATCGAGGAGGCAAGATCGATCCTGTTCAAGCAGGCGACCTTCGATACGCTGACCGGGCTGCTGACCCGGGCCGCGATCATGGAGCGACTGCGCCTCGCGATCGAGCACGGCGCGGCGTCGGGGACGCCGCTGGCGATCGCGCTGCTGGACCTCGACCACTTCAAGCGCGTCAACGACACCTACGGCCATCTTGGCGGCGACGCGGTGCTGGCCGAGATCGGCCGTCGCCTGCTCGCCAGCACGCGCGAGAACGACGAGGTCGGACGCTACGGCGGCGAGGAGGTGATGGTCGTGATGCCGGGGCTAAAGCACGACACCTTCGAGCGGGTGGAGCGCCTGCTGTGCGCGATGTTCGCAGCCCCGATCGCGTTCGAGGATGTCACGATCACGATGACCGGCAGCGTGGGCGTCACCTGGATGCGGGTGGGCGACGATGTGTCGACCATCATCGCCCGCGCCGACGCGGCACTCTACACCGCCAAGCGCGAGGGCCGCGACCGGGCGGTGTTCGCCCCGTCACGCGCGAGCAGGGCGGAGGATTCCGACCCCGGCCACAACGAGACCCAATGCGCGGATGCTCCGGATTACGAGGGGGACGCTGAAGTCCTGGCCGCCATACGCCTGTGCTGATGGAGGCGACGCGCATCGAACCGACGCTTCCGGGCTATACGGGGGCACCGTCAAGCTTGAGGACCTCGCCCGCCAGATAGAGGCTGCCACAGATCAGCACCCGGCCGGCCGGACCGGCCGCCAGCGCCGACAATGCGCCCTCGACGCCAGGACCGATGCTGGCGCGACCGCCCGAAGCGGCGATGATCTCGTCCCACCCAAGCGCCATCTCCTGGCCGGGCTCGCGCACCGCGAACACCCGATCGGCATAGGGCAGCAGCGGCGCGAGGAAGCCGCTCGCGTCCTTGGTCTCGCGCATGCCCACGACGAGGTGCAGCGGACGGTCGCGCCACTCGGCGAGAGTTTCGGCCAGCGCCTGGCCGGCGCCAGGATTATGGCCGCCGTCGAGCCAGAGCTCGCTGCCCGGCAGGATGCGCGCGAGCCGGCCATGGAGGCGCTGCAGACGCGCGGGCCAATCGGCGCGGCTGATCGCGGCATAGGCGGCCTCCGGCAGGTCGAGCGCGGGATCGCCTCGCGCGGCATGGCGAAGTGCCGCGATCGCGATGCCGGCATTGTCGACCTGGTGCCGGCCGAGCAGCGAGGGGCGCGGCAGGTCGAGGCGTCCGAACTTGTCCTGATAGACCAGTCCGACGCCATCCTCGGCGATCGACCACTCGCGGTCGCGGGCAAGCAGGATCGTGCCCGCAAGGCGGGCCTCGGCGTCGAGCACCTCGGCGACGGCCGGATGCTGCCGCCCGGTGACGCACGGCACGCCTGGCCGGATGATGCCCGCCTTCTCG
The DNA here is from genome assembly GCA_964246135.1 of uncultured Acetobacteraceae bacterium. Lineage (GTDB taxonomy): Bacteria > Pseudomonadota > Alphaproteobacteria > Acetobacterales > Acetobacteraceae > CAXTPV01. The sequence goes on from CAXTPV010000064.1 coordinate 9,505, forward strand.
GCGGCGATCAGCGCAAGCGTGTCGCCCAGGAAATGCTCATGGTCCATCGACACCGAGGTGATCGCGGTCGCGCGCTTGCCGGCCACCACGTTGGTCGCGTCATGGCGGCCGCCGAGGCCGACCTCGAGGATCGCGAGGTCGGCCGGAACCCGCGCGAACAGCAGCAGGCCGGCGGCGATCAGCGCCTCGAACATGGTGATCGGACCACCGGCGTTGACGCGCTCGATCTCGGCCAGCGTCTCGGCCAGCATCGCGTCGCCGACGAGGTTGCCGGCGACGCGGAAG